>DATLOQ010000072.1:0-8321 GCA_035536235.1 Mycobacteriales bacterium | reverse complement strand
CGGATCCACCGCCTCGCCCACGGCAAGGGCCTGCGGACCCCCTGCACGATGCTCTACGGCCACATCGAGGAGCCCCGGCATCGGGTCGACCACGTGCTGCGCCTGCGCGAGCTGCAGGACGAGACCGGGGGGTTCGTCGTCTTCATCCCGCTGCGCTTCCACAACGACAACAACCCGCTGGGCGCCACGACGACGATGGCGACCGGGGCCGAGGTGCTCAAGACCTTCGCGGTGTCGCGGCTGCTCTTCGACAACATCGACCACGTGAAGAACTTCTGGGTGATGCACGGCCTCTCGACCGCGCAGCTCTCCCTGTCCTTCGGCGCCGACGACCTCGACGGCTCAGTAGTCGAGTACAAGATCACCCACGATGCCGACGGCTTCGGCACCCCCGACAGGATGTCGCGCGATGGGCTCCTCGAGCTGATCCGCGATGCGGGCTTCCGCCCGGTCGAGCGCGACACCCGCTACCAGGTGCTGCGCGAGTACGACGGTCCGCAGACCCTGGCGCAGCGCCGCGCTGAGCCCCAACCCATCGGGACCTGATCCTCGCGCTACGGCTTTTTGACAACCGTTGTCATCTTCATCTAGCGTCGCTGCATGCGCATCACCGGTGCCGCCCTCGCTGCACTGATCGCCCTTACCGGCGCCGTCGGCTGCACTGAGCGGGACTCTGCGGTGACAGGGGACCGCCTTGCCGTGACGGCGGCCTTCTACCCGCTGGCTTTCGTCACCGAGCGGGTCGGTGGGGAGCGCGTCAGCGTCGACACCCTGGCCAAGCCGGGGGTCGAGCCGCACGATGTCGAGCTGACCCCGCAGCAGACCGCCGCGCTGGAGTCCGTCGACCTGGTGGTCTATCTCCGCGGCTTCCAGCCAGCGCTCGACGACGCTGTCGGCGCCGGCAACAGCCTCAATGTCGCGGCGGTGGAGCCGCTGGCGGACGCTGATCCGCACGTATGGCTCGACCCGACCAGGCTCGCCGAGATCGCCGGTGCGGTCGCCGACCGACTCGCCGTGATCGATCCGGAGGGAGCCGCGAGCTTCGCGCAGCGCGCCGCCGGGCTCACCGCTGACCTCGAGGCCCTGGATGCGGCCTTCACCGCGGGACTGAAGACCTGCCGCCTCCGCCAGTTCGTCACTAGCCACGACGCCTTCGGGTACCTCGCCAGCCGCTACCTCCTGGAGCAGGTGGGCATCTCCGGGCTCGACCCGGAGGCCGACCCCTCACCGGCCAGGCTGCGGGCCGTGGCCAAGTTCGTCCGGGAGAAGGGGGTGGGCACGATCTTCTTCGAGACGCTGCTCTCGCCCAAGGTCGCCCGGACGATCGCGGCGGAGACCGGCGCGGACACGGCGGTCCTCGATCCGGTGGAGAGCGTGGCGAACGGCTCCGCAGATGACTACCTGGTCGTGATGCGCCGCAACCTCGACGCGTTGCGCACGGCCCTGGGTTGCACGTGAGCACCCCGTTTCAGCTGACGGGTGGGCGCGCAGGCTACGCGCGTCGCCGGGTGCTCGACGACGTCGACTTCAGCGTCGGCCACGGCGAGTTCGTCACGGTGCTCGGTGCCAACGGCTCAGGCAAGACCACGCTGCTGCGGACCCTGCTGCGGCTGAACCGTCTGGATGCGGGAGAGCTGCTGCTCTTCGGCGAGCCGGCCGCCCGCTTCCGTGGCTGGCGGCGGATCGGCTACGTGCCGCAGCGCCCCGCGTCGCCGGGCGGTGTGCCAGCCTCGGTCGAAGAGGTCGTGCTCTCCGGCCGGGTGGCCGCCAGCCGCCCGTGGCGGGCCTGGAGCACTGCGGATCGCGCTGCAGCTGCCGCGGCGCTGGCGGCAGTCGGCATGTCAGATTCCGTGGGGAGCCCGGTCGACGCCCTGTCCGGCGGCCAGCACCAAAGGGTGCTCATCGCCCGCGCTCTCGCCGGCTCGCCGGACGTGCTGGTGATGGATGAGCCCAACGCGGGCATCGACGCCGACAGCCAAGATGCGCTGACGAACGCGCTGGGAGACCTCAAGGCGGCCGGCACCGCCGTGGTTCTCGTCGCCCACGAGCTCGGCTCGCTCGTCGAGCTCGTCGACCGGGTGGTGATTCTGGCGCACGGCTCAGTCGCCTACGACGGCACGGAGATCCCCGCCGAGCTGCACGACGACACCCATCACCACATGCACCATCGCGATGTCGCTGACCGTCGGCCGTGGGGGCTGACGTGAGCTTCCTCGAGCCGGCCTTCATGCAGCGCGCGCTGATCGCCGCGCTGATCGTGGGGATGACGGCGCCCGCGATCGGGATCTTCCTCGTGCAGCGTCGGCTGGCCCTGATGGGTGACGGAATCGGTCATGTGGCACTGACGGGCGTCGCGCTCGGCTTCCTGCTCGGCACGGCGCCGGTGCTCACCGCAATCGTGCTGGCGGTGGTCGGGGCCGTGGCGATCGAGCTGCTGCGCCAACGCGGCCAGACCAGCGGCGACGTCGCGCTGGCGTTGCTCTTCTACGGCGGCATCGCGGGCGGCGTCCTGCTCATCGGACTGGCTCCGGGGGGCTCGAACGCGAGCCTGATCAGCTACCTCTTCGGGTCCATCGCCAGCGTCGACCGCACCGACCTCACCGTCATCGCAGGGCTCGGTGCGGGCGTGCTGGGGGTGGTGTCCCTTCTGCGTCGCGAGCTCTTCGCGGTGTGTCACGACGAGGAGGTCGCCCGCGTCTCCGGACTCCCGGTCCGGTCGCTCAACATGGTGGTCGCGGTGACTGCGGCGGTGACCGTCACCGTGGCCATGCGCGTCGTCGGCCTGCTGCTCGTGTCGGCACTCATGGTCGTCCCGGTCGCCACCGCCCAGCTGTGGGCGCGCAGCTTCGGCCAGACCCTGGCCTCCAGCGTCGCAGTGGGCGTCCTCGTCTCCGTCGGCGGCCTCATCGTCGCCTTCTACGTCGACGTCGCGCCCGGGGCCACCATCGTGCTCTGCGCGATCGGCGTCTTCCTGCTCACCTTCCTGGCCACTGCGGTGCGTACGGCGGTGGCCCGGTGACCGAGGCGGTGGACCGCGTGACGGCGCAGCGCTCGACCCGGCAGCGCGCGGCCGTGGCTGCGGTGCTCGCGGCGGAGCCGACGTTCCGCAGCGCCCAGGACATCCACGAGCGGCTGCGCTCCCAGGGCGACAAGGTCGGGCTGACCACGGTGTACCGCACGCTGCAGGGCCTGGCCGATGCCGGCGAGGTCGACGTACTGCGCACGGCTGACGGGGAGTCGGTCTATCGGCAGTGCGCGTCCGACGACCACCATCACCACCTCGTGTGTCGCGCGTGCGGGCGGACGATCGAGGTCGCGGCGCCCGAGGTCGAGGAGTGGTCAGCGCGGCTGGCCCGGCGGCACGGCTTCTCCGAGGTGACCCACACCCTCGACATCTTCGGTGTCTGCCGTCGCTGCACCGGCTGAGACCGTCTGCAGGACGTATCCGCGCAGCGCGGAATACCCCAGGGGGGTATAGTCGTTGTACGCCACATGGAGGTGCTGATGCCCGGCTACATCGACGGCAAAGACGACTACCTGCGACGGCTGCGCCGGATCGAAGGGCAGGTCCGCGGTCTGCAGCGGATGGTCGACGAGGACGTCTACTGCATCGACATCCTCACCCAGGTGTCCGCGGCGACGAAGAGCCTCCAGTCCGTTGCGCTCGGCCTGCTGGAGGACCACATGAGCCACTGCCTGGTCGACGCTGCGCGGGCCGGCGGCACCGAGCAGGAAGCGAAGCTCAAGGAAGCGGCCGATGCGATTGCCCGCCTCGTCCGCAGCTGACTCGTCCCACCACACCCACCTGGAGACATGATGAGCACCGAGACCTTCTCCGTCACCGGCATGACGTGCGGCCACTGCGTCTCCGCGGTGACCACCGAGCTCACTGCGCTCGACGGCGTGAGCGACGTGCAGGTCGACCTGGCGACGGGTGCGGTCACCGTGACCAGCTCGGCTCCCCTTGACCGCGCCGCCGTCCAGGTCGCCGTCGATGAAGCCGGCTTCGAGCTGGCCTCCCCGTGAAGCCGATCGCCGGGCTGGGTCTCTACGCCGTGATCCTGGCCGCGGTCTTCGGGGTCGGCACGGCCGCGGGCGCGTTGGTGGGTCCGCTCGACACCGAGCAGGTCGAGCACGGCGCCAGCCACTCGGGCGGTGCAGCAGCCGGTGGTGAGCACGATGCCGACCCGCACAGCGGTGACGCGGCCGGCTCCAGTGGCACCGCGGCCGACGGCCTGGCCGCGAGTCGCGATGGGTATGCCCTTCGCCTCGACGCATCGGCGTTGACGGCCGGCACTCCAGGCATCCTCGCCTTCACGATCTTCGAGGGTGACCGGGCGCTGACGTCGTACGACGCCACGCACACCAAGGAGCTGCACCTCGTCGTCGTACGCCGCGACCTGACCGGGTTTCAGCACGCGCACCCGGAGCGCGACGAGACAGGTCGCTGGTCGACCCTGCTGACGGTGCCGGAGGCGGGACAGTACAAGGTGTTCGCCGACTTCACCCCACGCGGGAGGTCGCCGATCGTCCTGGCTGGTGAGCTCGCGATCGCGGGCAGCTTCGTGCCGCGACCGCTGCCACCGCCCTCCGGGGCCGCGCGGGTCGACGGGTACGACGTTGCCGTCACGGTGGTCGCGGGGGCCATCACGGAGCTTCGATTCACCGTGACGCGCGGCGGCCAGCCCGTCACCGACCTCGAGCCGTATCTCGGTGCTCGCGGCCACCTGGTCGCGTTGCGCGCCGATGACCTGGCGTATCTGCACGTCCATCCCGTGGACGCAGATGCAGGCGGAGATGTCTCCGCTGGCCCGGCGCTGACCTTCGCCGCGGACGTGCCGAGCTCCGGGATCTACCGGCTCTACCTCGGCTTCCGGCATGCGGGAGCTGTGCACACCGCAGCCATGACCGCGACGATCGAGGACACCCGATGACTACGTTGAGCACGCCTCCGGTCGTGCCGGCTGCCACCACGTCCGGCGTCGAGCTGGTGATCGGCGGGATGACCTGTGCCTCGTGCGCCATGCGCATCGAGAAGAAGCTCAACAAGCTCGACGGGGTCACCGCGACGGTCAACTACGCGACCGAGAAGGCGCGGGTCGACTATCCCGCGACGCTCGACCCGCAGGTGCTCGTCGACGTCGTCGAGGCGACGGGCTACACCGCGGCGCTCCCTCGCACAGCGGGCGACTCGCCGGCTGACGGCGGGGCGCCCGACCAGGACGACACCGCTCGGCTGCGCCGGCGACTCCTGATCACCGTTCTTCTCACGGTGCCCGTCATCGCCATGGCGATGGTCTCGCCGCTGCAGTTCCGCGCCTGGCAGTGGCTCTCCCTGACACTCGCTGCGCCGGTCGTCATCTGGGGCGCGTGGCCGTTCCATCGCGCCGCGTGGACCAACCTCCGGCACGGCGCCGCGACCATGGACACGCTGGTCAGCGTGGGCACCATCGCGGCCTTCGGCTGGTCGCTCTACGCGCTGTTCTTCGGCACCGCCGGCGAGCTGGGGATGACCCATCCGTTCAGCCTGACGATCGAGCGCACCGATGGCGCTGCGAACATCTACCTGGAAGCGGCGGCCGGGATCACGATGTTCATCCTCGCTGGACGCTACTTCGAGGCACGAGCGAAGCGCAGGGCGGGCGCGGCGCTGCGCGCCTTGCTCGAGCTCGGCGCCAAAGATGTCGCCTTGCTGAGCGGCGAGCCCGGCGCGTGGGTGGAGACGCGGGTGCCGATCGAGCAGCTCTCCGTCGGCGACCGCTTCGTCGTACGCCCGGGGGAGCGCATCAGCACCGACGGCGAGATCGTCGAGGGCAGCTCTGCGGTCGACACCAGCATGCTCACCGGCGAGTCCGTGCCGGTGGAGGTGAGCGTCGGTGACCGAGTGGTCGGCGCGACAGTGAACTCAGGCGGGCGTCTTGTCGTCCAAGCCACCCGCGTCGGGTCGGACACGCAGCTCGCCCAGATGGCCCGCCTGGTCGAGGCGGCGCAGAACGGCAAGGCCCAGGTGCAGCGGCTTGCCGACCGCATCTCCGGCATCTTCGTGCCGGTCGTCATCGCGCTCGCGGTCGCGACCCTCGGCTTCTGGCTCGGAGCCGACGTCGGCGTAGATGCGGCGTTCACTGCTGCCGTGGCAGTGCTGATCATCGCCTGCCCCTGTGCGCTCGGACTCGCTACGCCCACCGCCTTGATGGTGGGCACCGGTCGCGGTGCTCAGCTCGGCATCCTGATCAAGGGCCCCGAGGTGCTGGAGTCAACGCGCCGGGTGGACACCGTGGTCCTGGACAAGACCGGGACCGTCACCACTGGGCAGATGTCGGTCCTCGACGTCATCGCAGCAGAGGGTGAGGACGCAGCCGAGGTGCTGCGCATCGCTGGCGCCCTCGAATCCGGTTCCGAGCACCCCATCGCCCGCGCGATCGCTGCCGCGGCTGCGGAGAGGGGCACCCTCCCTGAGGTGAGCGACTTCACGAACCTTCAAGGGCTCGGCGTGCAGGGCGTCGTGCAGACCGACGGCGGTAGCCGGGCTGTGCTCGTCGGCCGCCCGCGCCTGCTGGCCGACTGGTCACAGCCGTTGACTGCCGACCTTGCTGCTGCGTTGGCCACCAGCGAGTCAGCCGGACGGACCACCGTGGCCGTCGCCTGGGACGGCCGAGCCCGCGGTCTCGTTTCCGTTGCCGACACGGTCAAGGCATCCAGCGCCGCCGCGGTGAGCCAGCTGCGGGCGCTCGGGCTCACGCCCATCCTGCTCACCGGCGACAACGCCGCGGTTGCTGCGTCCATCGCCGCCGAGGTGGGCATCGAGGTCGGACCTGACACCGTGATCGCCGAGGTTCTGCCGGAGGACAAGGTCGCGGTCGTTCAGCGGCTGCAGGGCCAGGGCCGCGTGGTGGCGATGGTCGGCGACGGTGTCAACGACGCCGCCGCACTGGCGCAGGCCGACCTCGGCCTGGCCATGGGCACCGGCACCGACGTCGCCATCGAAGCGAGCGACCTCACCCTCGTGCGCGGCGATCTCCGTACGGCGGCCGACGCCATTCGGCTGGCGCGCCGGACTCTGCGGATCATTAAGGGCAACCTGTTCTGGGCGTTCGCCTACAACCTCGCGGCACTTCCGCTGGCGGCGGCCGGACTGCTGAGCCCGATGATCGCCGGCGGAGCGATGGCTCTGTCGTCGGTCTTCGTCGTCACCAACAGCCTGCGGTTGCGCGGGTTCCGGCCGCTAGCAGCGAATCGCCTCGCCTGAGCCGAGCTCAGCACGCGAGCCCGAGCTGGCTCAACACACCGGCCGGAGCCGGCCTGTCTCCAGGTCGTAGAGGAACCCCGCTACCGCGACGCCGGCGAGGTAGGGAGAGGACCGCACTCGCTGGACGTCGGCATGCAGCGCCGACTCCTGATCGAGTGTGGTCAGGAAGGTCATGCTGCGGGTGTCCGGCCCCCCGGCAGCGCTGATGGCGGCATGCACGTCGTCCTCGGTGCCACCGGCCATGCGGCATGCCGTGTGCGCCACGACCATGACCCGGTCGACGCCGAGCAGGTACGTCGCGAGCACCAGGGTGCGCAGCACGTCGTCGGTGACCCGGGCGCCGGCGTTGCGCAGGATCTTCGCGTCCCCCGGGGCAAGGCCGAGCATGCCCAGCGGATCGATGCGTGAGTCCATGCACGTCAGCACGGCCAGCGACTTCGCAGCTCGGGCTTCGAGAGCGGCGAGCTGGTAGCCGGCCGCGTGCGTCTCGTTGGCCGTCAGGACATCAGCGAAGGGATCGTCGGAGGACACATCCCACAGCCTAGGGCGACGTCGATCAATTCCGGCAGGGCGACGCACAGCACCAGGCAAGGGCGGCTTCCGGCTCGGTGTAGTAGCGGTGCGGCTCGGTGGGGTAGGCGCGGCCGGTGGTGGGGCTGATCCAGGCGGTGGTGCCGTCGCGGTCGCAGGCGGCTTGCAGGTTGTCCCGGGTGGTGGGTCCGCCGCGGGCGTGGTCGGTGAGGTGGTCGTGCTGGCCGGCGCAGGCGGGGCGGGTGCACCAGGGGGCGGTGCAGGTGCGGTCGCGGACGTCGACGTAGCGGCCGAGCGCGGCGCTGGGCTGATACCGGCTGGGCCGGTCGTCGAGGGCTTGGGCGGTGATCGGCGCGGCGAGCATCTCGTCGAGTCGCCTGGGCGGGTAGGCCCGGTCGCCCACGTCCACAACCTGGCCGTTGGCGTCGATGAGGATCCGGCGCAGCGGCCGGCCGTCGGAGGCGAGGTCGCGGGCGGTGGCGGCGGTGACCGGGCCGTAGCCGTCGAGGTCGCCGGGGGACTGGGCGAGTCCGCGGTAGGTGGC
>DATLOQ010000071.1:0-7878 GCA_035536235.1 Mycobacteriales bacterium | reverse complement strand
GCGCGGATGCTATCGGGCTAGCGTGCAGGCATGACTCCCCGGAGGGCGACCGCGCTGCTGTTGCTCAGCACTGCCCTTCTCGGCGCGTGCAGTGCGCAGGTCCCGAAGGCGCCCTCCGCCGCGCCGGCTTCGGCGGCAGCCACCACCCCCCCGAGCGCGACCGGGTCGCCGTCGAGACCGACGGCCGGTACGACGACGAGCCCCCCCTCTCCCTCTCGCACCGCAGGAGCGAGCCCCACCGCCGCCCGGCCGGCCGACGACGGGCCGGCGTGGCCGCGGACCACCAGGGACGCCGCACCCCCCGCGCTGGGCGCCGTGCGGACGACCCGCATCGCCCAGCGTGCCGAGGGTGGCACGCTGGCCGCCGGCCTGGTGCTGCCTCGCGTGGGCGGCAGCGCGGCTAACCCCGACGTGCTCACGCCGTGCGGTCGGCGTACGACGTTGCGAGCGGCCGACCTCACAGTGATCGCGCCGGCCAACGGGGCAGCCCCGCCGAAGAGAGCGAGCGACGTCCTCGTCGTGATCGACCCGGGCCACGGCGGGCAGCAGCGCGGCACGCAGGCACCGGACCGGACGCCGGAGAAGCTGCGCAACCTGGAGATCTCCCGAGAGGTGCAGCGCGCCCTCGACCGCCGGGTAGGGCGGGTGGTCCTCACCCGCGACCGCGACATCGAGGCATCGCTGCCGTTCCGGGTCGCGCTCGTCGACGCGTTGCGTGCCGACGTCGCGATCTCGGTGCACCTCAACGCCGAGCCCGACATCAAAGGCGGCACCGTTCCCGGGGTGGAGACCTACGCCTCGCTGGCCGAGCCGACGGGACGCCGACTGGCCGGAGTGCTCTACGAGCACGAGCGCCGCTACCTCGACACGCTGGGCGGACCGTGGGCCCGTGACCGCGACGCCGGGGCGAAGTACCGCCGAGGTCGCGACGGACGCGACTACTACGGGCTGCTGCGCCGGGCACACCGGCCGCTGGCGATCAGCGAGTCGATGTTCCTGTCCGAGCCGCGGGAGGCCGCGCTCATCGCCCGCGCCGACGTACGCCGGGGTCTGGGGCGAGCCATCGCCGACGGCATCGTCGCCTTCACCACCTCCCGCGAGCCCGGCAGCGGCTGGGTGACGCCGTACCCGCGCGGGGCGGACCCAGGCGGCTCCGCTCCGGCCTGCGTCGACCCAGCCCGCTAGTCAGCCCAGCCCGGAAGTCAGCACGGTAAGCCTGTCCGATTCGGGGTAGTAGGACAGGTGGACTGCCCGCTACTTGAGGAGACCGTGTGCGATCACGTCTGGCTGCCCTGCTCGGAGTCGCGCTCATCGGCAGCGGGGTGACCGTACTGGGCGTCACGCTGTCGGCGCAGGCCGCGGGAGAGGGCGAGCGGCTCTACCTGCACAGCGCCAACGGCGGGTACGCCGCCGACGTGGCCGCCGACCCGACGTCCACCCTCGGGAGTGCACCGGCGGGGTCTAAGGCGGACACCACAGCGCCCACCAGTACGACGAGTGACACCGCGACCGTGCGACCGACCGCCAACGCGCCCGCCAGCGGCCAGCCCGACACGCCGTCGTTCCGGCTGCCGGTTACCGGTGCAGTGAGCAGTGTGTGCCTCGACCTCTTTGCCTCCGGCCCGACCGGCGCCTCGATCTCGGTGTTCGGCTTCCTCTCCGACGCCAACGACTCGAAGCTCTCTGAGCTGGCCGAGCTGAAGGTCACGCCCTACCCCGGGGGCATCGTGCGGCTGACCGGCAACGTCACGCCGAAGACCCCGTTCACCGCGACCGCGAACGTGGCCATCGGCTTCTTCGCCGGCGCCCTCAACGGACCCGGCTCCAACGTCGTGCTGAGCTACGACAGCGTCAACCACCCGTCCAACGTCACCATCAACCCGACCTCGTGCACGCCGGTTGCCGTCTCGGCACCGTCAGGTAGCGCATCCGGCTCGGCCAGCGCGGCGCCTACTGCCTCGCGCACCGCGACCCCATCCGTCTCGGCCTCTGCCTCCGCGACGGCATCGGCCAGCGCGGCGCCGAGCGCCTCGGGCAGCTCAACGCCGTCGCAGTGCCCCACGTCGGCGGCGCCGAGCACGAGCGCCACCGCCACCAGCGCCCCCACCCCGAGCTCGTCGTCGACCCCGACGTCGAACCCGACGCCGACGTCGACAGCCACCGCGGTGCCGTCAGCGTCGCCGTCAGCGACCACGTCGGCCACTCCGCGGCCTACCGCGACCGGCATGACCCCACCCGCGACGGGCGCACCGGTGGTGGGCAAGCAGGCCTCCGGTACGCCGTCGACCAGCACGTCGCCGACGCCGGCCCCGACCAGCAGCCCGAGCGCCCCGCCGACCGACGGCTGCAACACCCCGACGCGCATCACCCTCAACGTCACCGTGGCCCGGATCACGGCGGGCAACGCGCCGACGCTGTTCGGCGTGGTGACCGACGACCTCAACAAGCCGGTCGTCGGCGCTCAGGTGGACATCCTCGCCAAGGGCTACGCGCAGCCGGCGTACTCCCGCGTGGCCACCGTGGTCACCGACGCTGAGGGCCGCTACGCCCTGCGGACCGCTCCCGGCCGACAGACGTCGTACGGCGCGAACGTCGGCGCGATCCGATCCCGGGTCATCCAGGTTCGGGTCAACACCCGCGTCGACATCGCCCGGCCGGCCCCCGGCACGGTGAGCAACCCGGTGACGTTCTCCGGCCAGCTCACCCCGCGCTTCGCCAACGTCGCCGTGGGCCTCGGCTACCTCACCAACGGCCGCTTCGTCGTGCTGACTCAGACCCGGACCAACGCGAACGGCGGGTACTCCCTGACCCGCGCGCTGCCGCGCGGCACCTTCGCCTTCGTGGTCTTCACCTCAGCGCACGAGGGCACCGACAAGGGCTCGAAGTCCGTTCGCCTCACTGTGCGGTAAGCAGACCCACGCAGTCAGTGAGAGAGGATGAGAGGGCGTCCGTGGCGAAGTCAGCCAGGTAGCCCCCTCTAAAGGAGTCCTTCGTGTTCAAGCGAGCCTTGTCCGCCCTTGTGGGTACGTCGCTCATCACCGCAGGTCTGAGCGGTCTGCTGCTCAGCGCCGGGAGCCCTGCCGAAGCGGCGATTCCCACCGGCCGCCTGTACTTCCACAGCGCGGCCGGCGGCTACAACAACGACGTCCAGGCTGACCCGGCCGCGGCCAACGAGGACCGCAACCCGAAGGGTGCCACCACCGACGGCACGCCGCCGACCAAGACGGCGGACGCGCGCGCCACCAGCGTGGAGCCGGCAGTGTTCGCCGGCGCAGCGAACGTGCCGACCTTCTCGTTCGCGGTGACCGGCACAGTGACCAATATCTGTCTGGACGCCTGGTTCCAGGCTCGAGCGCCGATCAACCAGCTCATCGTTCGTACGGTGATCAACACTCCACCTGCCTTCGTCGAGTTCAGCGAGATCAAGCAGATGCCCTACGACGGCAGCATCGTCCGGGTGACGGCGATGGCCACGTACCCGAAGCCGGCTGAGATTCCGGCCAACAGCGAGTTCGTCTTTCTCAATCACGCGGACGTCAACCCGGACCTCACCTTGCTCTACGACTCCGTCGCCCGCCCGTCCAACGTCACCGTGAACGCCACCAGCTGCACACCGGTCGCCGTCGCTGCGGCTCCGCCGGCGTCGGCCGCCCCCAGCGCATCGGCCGCGCCTAGCGCCTCTGCATCGACTGCGCCGAGCGCGTCCACGGCGCCGAGTGCGTCCGCGAGCGCCGCTCCCTCAGCGAGCGCGTCCGCTTCTAGCAGCGCCGCTCCGTCGGCCAGCTCGAGTGCGCCGAGCTCGCCCAGCCCCAGCCCGTCAGCGACGCCCAACTGCCCGACGTCTTCGTCGTCCGCGACCCCGGCTCCCAGCGGCTCGGCCAGCGCCGCACCGTCAGCATCGGCCAGCGCCAGCGCTTCGAGCACGGCCGCCGCGTCGAGCACCGCCAGCGCGGCTGCCAGCAGCGCCCCGCCGGCCAGCAGCAGCCCGTCCTCCGGCGGTGGCAGCGGCATCTCTTCCGAGGCGTCCTGCCGCGCGTCGTCGGTCACCCTCAGCGCCAACGTGCTCCAGGTGACCGCAGGCAACTCCCCCACCCTGTCCGGAGTGGTGCGGGACAGCCGCGGTGACGCGATCGAAGGCGCCACCGTCACTATCTTCAGCAAAGGCTACGGCGAGACGCGCTACACCGCGGCCGCCACCATGGAGACCGACGCGGCCGGCCAGTACCGGATCACCGTGCGGCCGCTGAAGCAGACGGCGTACGGCGTCAACGTCGGCAACGCCAAGTCGCCCACCCTCAACGTCCGGGTCAGCACCAGGGTCAACATCGCCCGGCCCACGCCCAGCACGGTCAGCAACCCGGTGACCTTCAGCGGCACGTTGGCCCCCGGCTACGCCCGCGTCGCGGTGGGTCTCGGCTACCTGACCAACGGGCGGTTCATCGTCCTCAAGCAGGCCGACACCAACGGCACCGGCGGCTACACGATCACGTCGGTGCTACCGCGCGGCACCTTCGCGTTCGTGGTCTTCACCTCAGCGCACCAGGGAACGGACAAAGGCTCCAAATCGGTACGCCTGACCGTCCGCTAGGCCATGTACGGCGGTGCTGCGCAGGAGATAGCACGCCGTATGACGAAAACACCGTGAGACACGCCCAGCTACCCCCAGGAGTCCTCGTGCGCTCTCGTCATGTCGCCGGCGGCCTCGCGCTGACCGTCGCCGCCTTCGGTCTGGGCGTGGTCAGCGCGCTGCCGTCGCAGGCGGCCGACGCGCCGTCCACCCGCCTCTTCCTGCACAGCGCGAGCGGCAGCTACGCCACGGATGCACGAGGCACCGTGCCTTTCACCGCGCCGCCCGGATCGACGCTGAGCGCGGAGCCGCCCGCGCGGGACACGTCGGCGACGGCACAGTTCCGCGGGGCACTCATCGTGCCGGGGTCGCCGAACACCCCTACCTGGTCGTCGCCGCTGGAAGGCACGATCAACAACGTGTGCCTCGACCTCTTCCTGCAGTCGACGACCATCTCGACGGGTCCGCCGCCCGCGGTGGGGGGCAGCATCTTCGCGAACACCCGCTTTTACACGCCCAACGGCGGCCCCAATGGCCCGGCGATGATCAACGACAACTTCGAGTTCAAGGAGTACAAGGGCGGCATCGCCCGGGTAACGGGCCTCGTGACGCGGATGGCGGGCAAGTACGACGTCGCCAAGAACGCTCCGTTCACCATCACCAGCTTCGCGGTGAACAACCCCGACTACACCATCCATTACGACTCGGCGATGCACTTCTCGTCCATCACACCCAACTCCTCTGCCGCAGCGTGCACCGCTGACAAGCTGAAGGCCCCGGCCGGTGGAGCCAAGCCACCGGCGGCTTCGGCCGCGCCGAGTGCTTCGGCCTCCGCCGCACCGTCGTCGTCGGCTTCTGCGGCGCCATCTGCCTCCGCTTCGGCCTCCACGGCACCGTCCGCCACGCCCACCGGCGGGCCGGCGGAGCCCACCGGCTCCACGTCACCCAGTGCTGCGCCGAGGCCGACCCCCACCCGCACGTCGACCACGAAGACCAATCCGGGTTGTGGCCCGGCGCCGGCCGGCTCCTCGAGCACCACCCCCTCGCCCGCACCCAGCTCCGAGCAGCGCACGCCGACGACGCTGAGCCTGTCCTCCAACGCCACCCGCATCCGGGCCTGCAACACCCCGCTGCTGTCCGGCATCGCCCAGGACCTGCAGGGGCGCGTCGTGCGCGGCGCGGAGATCACCATCAGCGCCAAGGCGATCAACGCGTCGGCGTACACCGATGTCGCCACCGTCGTCACCGACGAGTCGGGCCGCTACACCCTGCAGGTGCGGCCGCTGGTGACCACGAGCTACCTGGCGACGGCCAAGGACAGCGCCGAGTCGCCGGCGATGTCGATCGACGTGGCCACCCGGGTCGTCATCAGCTCGCCACGAGCCGATTCGGCCACCGGGCGCACGGTGACGCTGCGCGGCCACCTGGTGCCCGGACACGCCAGCGCACCGGTCGTCCTCGGCTACGTCCGCGGCGGGCGCTTCGTCGAGCTCTCCCGCGGCGCAACCGACAGCAAGGGCTTCTTCCGCCTGAACGGTGAGGCGCCGGCCGGCCGCTACACCTTCCGCGTCGCCACCCCGGCCCGTCGTACCAACCTGGCCGGCCAGGAGACGGTGACCCTCACCGTCCAGTAGTCCGCACCTCCCCCTGCTCGGGGATCTTGGACGCATCGCCTTCAGTTCGTGCGGCGGATTGATGCCATGCGTCCAAGATCCGCTCGTAACCAGGTCCGGGTGCAGTGCAGCGCGGGCTCAGGCGGGGTCGATGGCCAGCGGTACGCCGGCGGCGATCAGCGCGGCATCGTCCGGAGTGGTCCGCTTGATCATGGCTAACGCGATCGGGCCCAGTTCGTGGTGGCGCGCTGCGGTCGTCACGAATCCGACCGGCACGCCATCCCACTCCACCGCGTCGCCGTGCGCCGGCAGCGTGTCGACGGAGCCGTCGAGGTGGCCGAGCACCAGGCGCCTCGGGGGCCGGCCGAGGTTGTTCACCCGGGCGACGGTCTCCTGGCCCCGGTAGCAGCCCTTCTGCAGGTGTACGGCGGTCTCCAGCCAGGGCAGCTCGTTGGGGATGGTCCGGTGGTCGGTCTCCAGGCCGAGCCGCGGTCGGCACTCGGCGATGCGCAGCGCCTCGGCGCCCCACGCACCGAGCGGCGTCGCGCCCGCCGCGGTGAGGGCGTCCCACGCCTCGCTGAGCCGCGCCCGCTCCACCAGCAGATCCGCGCTGCCGCCCGGCATCACCCGGGCCCAGCCGCCCCAGGTGCCGGCACGCGTGACGTCGTACGCCGTCGCGCCCACCGCCACGCCCGCCGCCTGCAGCACCCCGGCCGCGCGGGGGCCGACCACGGTCAGCACGGCCCATTCCGCGGTGACGTCCTCTGGCTCGACGTCGAGCAGGAAGACCATCTTCGCGAGGTAGGCCCTCAGGTCGCCGGTCGTGCCCGGCTCGCCGTCGAGCCAGGTCGCCTCGCCGTCCTCCGCGAGGACCAGGTGGTGCTCCACGTGGCCATGCGGTGACAGCACCAGCGCCTCGGCCCCCCGACCCGCGGGCAGCTCGGACAGGTGCTGGGTGGTGAGGCTGTGCAGCCAGCTCAGGCGCTCGCCGCCGGTCACCCGCACGACGCCGCGATGGCTGCGGTCGAGCACGCCCGCCGCCGTGACAGCGCGCCGCTGCTCGCCCAGGGGGTCGCCGTAGTGCGCCGCCGTACCCGCGTCGATCCCCTCAGCCTCGACGGCGCCCGGCACATGCGCGAGCAGCGGCGAGGTCATGGGCCCAGCGTACGTGCCAGCCTTACGAGGTGAAGTAGCCCACCACGTCGGCGGCGACGTGGGTCGCGCCGCTGCGGTTGTAGATGCCGGCCTGGCCGTTGGTGCCCAGCTTGACCAGCACCAGGTTCGGGACGATCTGGCTCGCCACGAAGTTGACCGAGCTCGCGGTGGGCCGCGCCGCGCCCGTCGGGTAGACCGTGAGGAAACCCGAGGCCGTCGGGTCGATCGCGGTGACGTTGACCAGCACCGCGTCAACCCCGGAGGCCGGCACGCCGCCCCGTCCGGCGAAGGTCACGTCGACAGTGCCGTCCGGACCGATCGGACCGGAGACGTTGTCACCGTCGTTGCCGGTGCGGGAGTCGAGCACGCGGCTCGGCGTGAGCGAGACGAAGCGCCCCGCGCTCGCCTGCGACGTCGAGGAGACGAAGCCGACGACGTCGAGGATCAGGTCGATCGTGCCGGAGCGGTTGTAGAGCGCGATGCGGCCATCAGCGCCGAGCTTGACGATGGCCAGGTTGGGGATCGCGCCGTACGGGCGGCCGA
>DATLOQ010000070.1:0-17859 GCA_035536235.1 Mycobacteriales bacterium | reverse complement strand
GGCTACGTCGTCCGCGACGTAGCCGGGCCACCGGGTTTCGCCGCCCCCTCAGTGAAGAGAGCCCGAAGCCGCGATGCTGAAGTTCGTCGTACGGCGACTGCTGCTTCTCATCCCCATCCTGCTCGGTGTGTCGCTGCTGGTGTTCTTCTGGGTGCGAGCACTCCCCGGGGGGCCCGAAGCCGCCCTGCTCGGCGAGCGGAGCACTCCTGAGCGCCGGCAGGAGGTCCGCGAGGCCTACGGGCTCGACCGGCCGGTGATCGTGCAGTACGGCAGCTACATGAAGCGGGTTGCCACCCTGGAGTTCGGCGACTCCATCTCCACCCGGCGGCCGGTCACAACCGAGATCAGCGAGCGCTTCCCGGCCACCGTCGAGCTCGCCCTGGCGGCGATGCTGCTCGCCGTTGGCCTGGGCATCCCCCTCGGCTTCATCGCCGCAAAGCGATATCAGGGCTGGTTCGACCAGATATCCATCGGGGGGTCGCTGCTCGGCATCTCGATCCCGGTCTTCTTCCTGGCCTTCATCCTCAAGTACGTCTTCGCGGTGAAGCTCGGCTGGCTGCCCAGCGTCGGCCGGCAGGACCCCATCATCGACGCGGCGCATCCCACGAAGTTCTACGTGCTCGACGGCCTGGTGACGGGCAACTTCGCTGCGATGTGGGACGCGATAAAGCACCTCATCCTGCCCGCGGTAGCGCTCGGCACGATCCCGCTGGCGATCATCGCCCGGATCACCCGAGCCGCAGTCCTCGAGGTGGTCAACGAGGACTACGTGCGCACCGCCGAGGCCAAAGGAATGTCGGCTCGGGTGGTCGATCGTCGGCATGTGCTGAAGAACGCGATGCTGCCGGTCTCCACGGTCATCGGCTTGCAGACCGGTCTGCTGCTCTCCGGCGCGGTGCTGACCGAGACGGTCTTCGCGTGGGGCGGCATGGGCTCCTTCCTCGCCACCGCAGTGTTCGACCGCGACTTCCCGGTGCTGCAGGGCGGCATCCTCTTCCTGGCCATCGTGTTCGTCCTGGTCAACCTCGTCGTCGACGTCAGCTACGGCTTCCTCGACCCGCGAATCCGGGTGTCATGAGCCTGGCCGCTGCGGAGACCGCCGAGATCGCCCTGGAGACCCTGGGTGAGGAGCAGGCCCCTAAGGGCGAGGTGTGGCGTCGGCTGCGCCGCAACCCGGCGTTCATCATCGGCGCGGTGCTCATCGCGGTCTTCGTGCTCGTCGCGATCTTCGCGCCCCTGCTCGCGCCGTACTCGCCCACCGACCGGCAGTGGTTCGACGAGATCCGCCCTGGCTTCGTGCCGGGACCTCGCGGCGAGAACCTCCTCGGCGTCGACCAGCAGGGTCAGGACGAGCTCAGCCGCATCATCTACGGAGCCCGGTACTCCCTGCTCATCGGCATCGTCTCGACGACGCTCGGCGCGGCCGCCGGCATCGTGATCGGCACGCTGGCCGGGGCCTTCGGTGGCTGGGTCGACGGACTGCTCATGCGGCTGATGGACGTCATGCTCGCGATCCCCGGGCTGCTGTTCGCCATCGGCCTCGCCGCCCTGCTCGGCCGCAGCCTCAAGTCGGTGATGATCGCCATCGCGGTGGTGAACATCCCGCTCTTCGCGCGGCTCTTGCGGAGCTCCATGCTCGCGCAACGGGAGAGCGACTACGTCCTGGCCAGCACATCCGTCGGGGTCCGTCGCTGGCGCATCGTCGTACAGCACATCCTGCCCAACTCGCTGTCGCCAGTGATCGTGCAAGGCACCCTCGCGCTGGCGACGGCGATCATCGACGCAGCGGGGCTGGCCTTCCTGGGCCTCGGCTCGGCTGACCCGTCGATTCCCGAATGGGGCCGCATGCTGGCCGACACCCAGCGCTCGCTGGCGAGTGCGCCGCAGCTGGCCTTCTTCCCGGGACTCGCCATCGTCTTCTCGGTGCTCGGCTTCTACCTCGTGGGTGACGCGCTGCGTGAGGCGCTCGACCCCAAGCTGCGGCGATAGGGCGCCGGGTGACGCTGCTCTCAGTCCGCGACCTCGAGGTCGTCTTCTCCCGCCGTGGCCGGCGCCCCGTCCGCGCGGTGGACGGCGTGTCGTTCGACGTGCGCGCTGGTCAGACGCTCGGCCTGGTCGGCGAGTCCGGGTGCGGCAAGAGCGTGACGTCGCTGGCCATCCTCGGCCTGCTGCCCAAGCGGGGCGTCGCGGTCAATGGCTCGGTCGTGCTCGAAGGACGCGAGCTCCTCGGGCTGCCGCAGGAGGAGCTGCGCGACATGCGCGGCCGCGACATCGCGATGATCTTCCAGGACCCGCTCTCGTCGCTGAACCCGGTGCTCACCATCGGCCGGCAGATCACCGAGGTGCTCGAGCGGCACTTCTCGACGTCTCCACGCGACGCTCGCACGGAGGCGGCTCGGCTGCTCGACATGGTGGGCATCCCGAGCGCGGCTCGTCGCCTCGACGACTACCCGCACCAGTTCTCCGGCGGCATGCGGCAGCGGGTGATGATCGCCTCCGCGCTGGCCTGCAAGCCCAAGCTGCTCATCGCGGACGAGCCGACGACCGCGCTCGACGTGACGATCCAAGCGCAGATCCTCGAGCTGCTGAAGGCGCTTGTCGTCGACAGCCAGGCAGCCTTGATCATGATCACCCACGACCTCGGCGTGGTCGCCGGGCTGTGCGAGAAGGTGCACGTCATGTACTCCGGGCGCATCGTCGAGTCAGCCGACCGTCGGGAGCTCTTCGGCAACCCGCGTCACCCCTACACCGCGGGCCTGCTCGCGTCGGTGCCCCGTCTCGACCAGGAGCGGGGCACCCCGCTGCGCCCGATCGCCGGGTCCCCTCGCGACACGATCCCCTGGAGCGAGGGCTGCGCGTTCGCCCCGCGCTGTCCCAACCGTATCGACAGCTGCGTCGGCGCACCGCCGGTGCTGCTGCCGATCGACCACGTCAGCGGCACGGGGGAGCACGACCTCCGCTGCGTCAACCCCGTACCGGTGCCGGTGGCGGTGAAGGTCACGGCTCGGCGCCGGCCGACGGCCGGCATCGCCAGCAAGACCCGGGCCACTCGCACCACTCGACCACGCAAGGCCACCTCATGAGCCTGCTCGAGGTGAGCGATCTCACCGTCCACTTCCCGATCACCGAAGGCTTGCTGCTGGAGCGGCAGGTGGGCGCGGTCCGGGCTGTCGACGGCGTGACGTTCTCCCTCGACCGCGGCGAGACCCTCGGTCTCGTCGGGGAGTCAGGCTGCGGCAAGAGCACGGTAGGGCGTTCGATTCTGCGTCTCGTCGAGCCGACCGGCGGGAGCGTGGTCTTCGACGGCACGGACATGGGCACGCTCAAGGGCGAGTCGCTGCGCACCCTGCGGCGTCGGATGCAGATGATCTTCCAGGACCCGTTCTCCAGCCTCGACCCACGACGCACAGTCGAGGACACGCTGGCCGAGCCGCTGCGCGCGCACGGCCTGGCCCCGGGGAAGCTCGCCCACGAGCGGGTCACGGAGCTGCTCGACGTGGTGGGCTTGCCTCGCAACTCCGGCTCGCGCTATCCGCACGAGTTCTCCGGCGGGCAGCGCCAACGGGTCGGCATCGCCCGGTCGCTGGCGGTGCAGCCGGACCTGATCATCGCCGACGAGCCGGTCTCGGCGCTCGACGTGTCGATCCAGGCGCAGGTCGTCAACCTCCTCGAGGACCTGCAGCAGAAGTTCGGCCTGACCTACCTCGTCATCGCGCACGACCTCGCCGTCGTACGCCACATCTCCGACCGCGTCGCCGTGATGTACCTCGGTCGCATCGTCGAGGTCGCCCCCGCCGAGGACCTCTACCGGATTCCGCTGCATCCCTACACGATCGCGCTGCTGTCGGCGATCCCCATCCCGGACCCCGATGTCGAGGACCGTCGCGAGCGGATCCTGCTCCGCGGCGACCTGCCCTCTCCGGCAAACCCGCCCTCCGGGTGCCGCTTTCACACTCGGTGCCCGTGGAAGCAGCCCACCCGCTGCGACACCGAGGACCCCGTGCTGCGCGAGATCCCTGCCGTCGCGGGTCAGGCCCACACGGTCGCCTGCCACTGGGCCGAGCAGATCCAGGCCGGCGCTCTGCGCCCCCACGCCGTCGACGTCACGTCCACTTCCGCGATCGGCTGAGCCCCCTGTCTCGCGGCCGTCACGCTCCGCCCGTCCTCCTGCCTCCTGCCCATCCGAACTGTGCGGCCGGCGCCGCACGGTTACCGGCATAGCGACCGCACGGTTCGTGGCTGGGTGGGCTGGTCCGTGAACTGTGCGGCCGGCGCCGCACGGTTACCGGCATTGCGACCGCACGGTTCGTGGCTGGGTGGGCTGGTCCGTGAACTGTGCGGCCGGCGCCGCACGGTTACCGGCAGACGTCGTCGCACAGTTCGTCATCAGGCCGGGGCTGTTACGGCGAGGCGAGGCGGGGGAGCGTGGCAGGCAGGTGGGCCGCTGCGGCTCGGTCCAGGAGCCACAAGGTGCGCTGCCGACCACGCACCCCTGCCGCCGGGACCTGCGTACGGCCGGCACCGGAGAGCGCCAGCGCGACCGCGCCGGCCTTGTCCGCGCCGGCGACGACCACCCAGGTCTCGCGGGCGGCGTTGAGCGCGGAGAAGCCGAGTGAGAGGCGAGTCGGCGGAGGCTTGGGCGCACCGCGCACCGCGATGACCGGACGCTCGTCGTGCACCCCGGCCAGGCCGGGGAACAGCGACGCCGTGTGCCCGTCGGGACCCACCCCCAGTAGCAGTACGTCGAATTCCGGCACCGGTCCGTGGTCCTCCGGCCGGGCGGCCCGAGCGAGCAGCGCCGTGTAGCGCTCGGCAGCTGCTTCCGGGTCGGCGCTGCGGGTCTGGCCGGCAGAGCCGGACCCATCGTCTGCCTCGTCGTCGGAGGCGGGCATCGGTCGGACTCGGGCCGGGTCGAGGCTGACCCGGTCGAGCAGCGCCGCACGTGCCTGGGTCTCATTGCGGTCCGGGTGCCCGGACGGCAGGAAGCGCTCATCTCCCCAGTACAGGTCGAGATGCGCCCAGTCGATCGCATCGCGCGCCGCGCTGGCCGCCAGCGCCGACAGCGTGGCGATGCCGATCTCGCCCCCGGTGAGCACCAGCGACGCCGATCCCTTGGCCGACTGCGTGTCGACGATCCGGGTCACCAGCCGGGCGGCGACTGCCTGGGCCAGCAGATCCGCATCGCGATGCACCAAGACGGAAGGAGTGCTCATCGGCTAGCCGCCTTCTTCCCGGCCGCCGCCCGCTTCGGGAGGGCGGCCAGCGTCTCGGCGTACGGCTCGTCGGCATCGAGGCGACGCAGCTCCTCTGCGATCAGGTCGGACGTACGCCGGCGCGCGAGCGCCACACCGCGGTCGGGCTGGCCCGGCCGTGACAGGACCGCGCGTACCCCGTCCGGTCGGGTGAGCGCGATGTCGCCACGCGCGGTGGTCAGGCGCACCTCGGTGATCCCCGGTCCGCGGCTGGCTCGGGCGGTGACGGGCACCCCGAGCCGCACCGTGAGCCAGGCGCACAGCAGCTGCGCGCTGGCGTTGCCGCGGGCGGCCGCGACCTCCGCCGCGGTGATGCGCTCCGTGGGATGGTCCAGCGCGGCGGCGAGCAATGTGCGCCACGGGGAGAGGCGGGTCCACGCCAGGTCGGTGTCGCCGGGCGAGTAGGCCTTGGCCAGGGCGGCGAGTGTGGCCTCGGTGCGGGGGGTGGCCGCCGCGTCGGTGACCCGGCGTCGGGCCAGCCCGCCCAGCGGGGTGGCGGCAGGCACAGGCGGAGGGATCCCGGGCCACCACGCCACCACCGGCGCATCGGGCAGCAGCAGCGGGAGCACGACGGAGTCGGCGTGCTGGCCGAGCGGGCCGTACAGTCGCAGCACAACCGTTTCGCCGGGCCCGGCAGACCCCCCGACCCGCACCTCGGCGTCGAGCCGCGCGGCAGACTTCGCCGCCCGAGGGATCACGACCAGCACCCGGCAGGGGTGCTCCATACCGGCCTCGGTCGCGGCCTGCACAGCGTCGTGCTGGTTGCGCTCGTCAGTCGGGATGACGAGGGTCAGCGCCATGCCCGCTGCAGAGCCCTGCCGGCGTCGTTGGCGGGAGATCTCTGCGGCGACGGCCGACGCGGTGACGCCCGTCAGCTCGGTGATCACGGCCGCCGCCAGGTGCGGCCGTCCCGGGCGAGCATCTCGTTCGCCGACTCCGGGCCCCAGGTGCCCGCCGGGTACGCCGCCGGCTTGGAGCGCGATGCGGCCCAGCGCGCGATGACCGGGTCGAGGATCTTCCAGCTCAACTCGACCTCCTCGTGGCGGGGGAAGAGTGGGGGGTCGCCGAGCAGGACGTCGAGGAGCAGCCGCTCGTAAGCCTCGGGGCTCGACTCGGTGAAGCTCTCGCCATAGCCGAAGTCCATGTTGACGTCACGCACCTCCATTGAGGTGCCGGGCACCTTGGAGCCGAACCGGAGCGTGACTCCTTCGTCGGGCTGCACCCGGATCACGAGCGCGTTGTGACCGAGCTCCTCGGTAGCCGTCGCGGTGAAGGGCAGGTGCGGGGCCCGTTGGAAGACCACGGCAACCTCTGTGACGCGACGTCCCAGCCGCTTCCCGGTGCGCAGGTAGAACGGCACGCCGGCCCAGCGGCGAGTGTCCACCTCCAGGCGCACTGCGGCGTAGGTCTCCGTCGTCGACGATCTCGCGATGCCCTCCTCGTCGTGGTAGCCGGGCACGGGGGTGCCGCCCTGCCACCCCTTGGCGTACTGGCCCCGGGCGGTGCCCAGCGCCAGGTCCTTCGGGAGCGTGACCGCGCCGAGCACCTTCTCCTTCTCCTGTCGCAGGTCCTCGGCTTCGAAGGACACCGGCTCTTCCATCGCGGTGAGCGCCAGCAGCTGCAGCAGGTGGTTCTGCATCACGTCGCGGGCTGCGCCGATGCCGTCGTAGTAGCCCGCCCGCCCGCCGATGCCGACGTCCTCGGCCATGGTGATCTGCACGTGGTCGACGAAGCTGCGGTTCCAGACCGGCTCGAAAAGGGTGTTGGCAAAGCGCAGCGCCAGGATGTTCTGGACGGTCTCCTTGCCCAGGTAGTGGTCGATGCGGAAGACCGAGCCGGTGTCGAAGACCTCGCCGACCGTGCGGTTGAGCTCGCGAGCGCTGTCCAGGTCGTGGCCAAACGGCTTCTCGACCACGACCCGACGCCAGGAGTCGCCCGGGGAAGTGGACAGCCCCGAGCGCCGTAGCTGCTCGATGACCACGGGGAACGCCTTCGGCGGCACCGACAGGTAGAAGGCGTGGTTGCCGCCAGTGCCCCGCACGCGGTCCAGGTCGGCGATCGTGTTGGTCAGCAGGTCGAAGGCCGCAGCATCGGCGAAGTCGCCAGCCACGAAGCGGCAGCCCTCGGCGAGCTGCTGCCACACTTCTTCTCGAAACGGAGTGCGGGCATGCTCCTTCACCGCGTCGTGCACGACCTGGGTGAAGTCCTGGTCCGCCCAGTCTCGGCGCGCGAATCCGGTCAGCGCGAAGCCGGGCGGAAGCAGGCCCCGGTTTAGCAGGTCGTACACCGCGGGCATCAGCTTCTTGCGGGACAGGTCGCCTGTCACGCCGAAGATGACCAGGCTGCACGGCCCGGCGATGCGTGGCAGTCGGCGGTCCCGCGGATCGCGCAGCGGGTTGTCTGCGTAGGTGCTCACGATGTTGTCGGGCGCGGTGTTGGCTGTGCTGCCAGTGTCGGCAGGGCGGCGAGCAGCTGGTGCACACCGGCCGCGCGGTCAGTGAGGTGCAGGCGTACGACGGGTCGGCCGTGCTCGGTCAGCACCCGGCCGTCGCCGAGGGCTTGCGCGAGCTGAAGCCGGCTCAGCGTGAAGTCGCGGCCCGGTACGTCGAGGTCGAGCGCGGAGTCGGCAGTGATCTGCAGGAACACCCCGACAGGCGGGCCGCCCTTGTGCAGCTGTCCGGTCGAGTGCAGGAACCGCGGCCCCCAGCCGAACGTCACCGGCCGGGTGGTGTGCACCGCGAGCGTCCGGCGGATCTCGGCCAGGGCGGCGTCGCCGAGTCGGTCGAGGTAGCCCATCACCGCCAGATAGCCGGTGGGCGGGATGAGGCCGAGGACGTGGCGCAGCACCGCGGAGAGGTCGGCCGCTCCGGAGAGCACGCCCGGCCCGGCGTACCCCGCGACGGCGCCGTCGACGAGGAACGGCTCGCCGGCCGGCAGCTCGCTCGATCCGCCCTCGAGCAGGGCGCGCGTGCTCGTCTTGGCCGACTCGACGTCGGGCTGGTCGAAGGGGTTGACCCGCAGCACCCGGCCGGCGACGGCGACGGCGTACTCCCAGACCAGGAGCTGGCCGCCCAGCGGACCGCTGATCGTCGTGGTGTTGGGGCCGCCTCGGCCGATGCGCACCTGGTGCATATCGCCGACGGCGGTGTGCTTGGTGCCGGGGGCGTCCTCCCCCTCGACCACTACGGGGAGCAGCCCGACCCCGTCCTTGCCGGTCGACTCAGCGACGAGCTGCTCGATCCAGTCGCCGAGGCCGGTCAGGCCGGAGCCGCCGTCGGCGATGACGACCTTGTCCCGACCGGCGGTGCCGCAGGCACCGAGTGCCGCGCCGAGGTCCAGGCCCGGGTTTCCGTCGTCCTCTGCGAGATCAGGCAGTACGGCGGCTGCGTCGTCGAGCAAGCTGGTGACGTCGGCTCCCGCGAGCGCAGACGGCACCAGGCCGAATGCGGACAGCGCGCTGTAGCGTCCGCCGACGTTGGGGTCGGCCAGGAAGACAGCGCGCCACTTCTCGCGCTCCGCTGTCGCGGCGAGGTCCGACCCGGGGTCGGTGACGGCGATGAAGCGACGACCTACCTCGGCGTCGGACAGCCCGGACTCCCGCAGCGCCGCGGCCAGGATCCGCCGCTGGGAGTCCGTCTCGACCGTGCTGCCGGACTTGCTCGACACGACGACGACGGTGCGCTCGAGGTCCACCAGAGCGGAGCGCACCTGACCGGGGTCGGTCGAGTCGAGCACGACGAGAGCGACGCCGGCAGCGGCGCAGATGACCTCGGGCGCCAGCGACGAGCCGCCCATCCCGCACAGCACGATCCGGTCGAGACCCTCGGCACGCAGCTCGGCGCGCAGCGCTTCGATCCGGGGGATCAGCTCGCGCGACGTCTGCGGCAGGGTCAGCCAGCCCAGGCGGACGCGGGCCTCGTCTTCGGCGGCCGGGCCCCACAGCGTCGGGTCAGCCGCAGTCAGGCGTCGCGCGACCTGGTCGATCCGCAGGGCCCGCAGGGCCGCGTCTGTCGGGCCGACGAGGGCGGCACCGGCCGTGACTACCTGGACCGGACCTGTCGCTGGGCGACCCGACGCTGCGGCGTAGTGCACCGGGGGAGGCTCCCGGACGGCCTTCGGACGCCGCGTCCCTACGTCGGCTGCCTCGCCGGCGCCCCCCGAGTCAGCCTCGCCCGAGGTCATGGAGCTGCGGCCGCCGGGCCCGGGGGCACTGATGCCGCTGCCTGCGCGAGCTTGCTCTCCACCTGCGCGATGAAGGCGTCCCACGACTCCTCGAACTTGCGCACACCCTCCACCTCGAGGAGCTCCACGACCTCGTCGTACTCGACGCCGAGCGAGGCAAGGTCGGCGATGACTTGCCGCGCGGCGTCGAACCCTTCTGCGGCTGTGGCGCCGCGCACCACGCCGTGGTCAGCCACCGCCCGCAACGTGGGATCGGGCATGGTGTTGACCGTGCCGGGCGCGACCAGCTCGACGACGTAGCGGGTGTCGTCGTACGCCGGGTCCTTCACGCCGGTCGACGCCCACAGCGGCCGCTGGGGTCGGGCGCCCTTCGCAACCAGCGCTTGCCAGCGCTTGCCGGCGAAGACCTCGGTGTGGGCCTGGAACGCGAGACGCGCATTGGCGATCGCCGCGGCGCCGCGCAGCCGCTGCGCGGTCGCGATGCGCGCCTCGTCGCCGGACTCCTTGGCGAGAATGTCGAGCCGTCCGTCGATCTCGGAGTCGACGCGGGAGACGAAGAAGCTCGCCACGCTCTGCAGGTCTGCGAGGGCGCCGCCGGCAGCGACGCGCTGCTCAAGGCCGGACAGGAACGCATCCATCACGTCGCGGTAGCGCTGCAGGGAGAAGATCAGCGTCACGTTGACGCTGATGCCCTCGGCCAGGCACGCGGTGATGGCCGGCAACCCGGCTCGCGTCGCCGGGATCTTGATGAAGAGGTTGGGCCGGTCCACGAGCCACCACAGTGCCCGGGCTTCGGCGGTCGTGCGCGCCTCATCGTGCGCCAGCCGCGGGTCGACCTCGATCGAGACCCGACCGTCGAGGCCGCCCGTGGCGTCGTACACGGGACGCAGCACGTCGCAGGCCCGGCGTACGTCGGTCGTCGTGATGGACCGCAGCGCCTCGCCGGTGTCGACGCCACGCAGCGCCAGCTCGGAGAACTGCTCGTCGTACGCCGTGCCCTTCTCAAGTGCCTTCTGGAAGATCGAGGGGTTGGTGGTCACGCCGACGACGTGCCAGTCGTCGAGAAGTGACTGGAGGTTGCCGGTGTCGAGGCGCTCCCGGGACAGGTCGTCGAGCCAGATGGCGACCCCGTTGTCGGTCAGGTCGGAAAGATTCGAGCCGCTCATCGTCAAGCCTCTCGTGTGCCTAGTGGCTAGTCGCCGGTCGGGGCCCCGCGGGTCTGCCCCAGCGCGGAGAGCGAGCGCTGTGCTGCTGCCACTACCCGTTCCGCGGTGATGCCGAACTGCTCAAAGAGCACGTCGGCAGGCGCCGACGCCCCGAAGTGGTCCAGCCCGACTGCCTCCCCGGCGTCGCCGATCCACCGATGCCAGCCGAGGGTGATCCCGGCCTCGACCGAGACGCGAATCTTCACATCCGGCAACAAGACCGAGTCGCGGTAGGACTGGTCCTGCTCGGCGAACCACTCGAGGCACGGCAGCGAGACGACGCGGGTCGGTACGCCGGCGTCTTCCAACAGCGTGCGAGCCGCCAGCGCGACGTGCACCTCACTGCCCGTCGCGAGGAGCAGGACCTCTGCGCGGCCCTGTGCCGCGTCGGCGAGGACATAGCCGCCCCGCGCCACTCCCTCGGCGTCGCCGTAGCTGTCTCGGTCGAGCGTCAGGAGCTTCTGGCGGGTGAGGATGAGGCCGGCGGGATGGTCGTTTCGCTCGAGCACCGTGCGCCAGGCGACGGCGGTCTCCGTCGCGTCGGCGGGGCGCACCACGTCGAGGCCAGGGATCGCGCGCAGCGCCCAGAGGTGCTCGACCGGCTGGTGGGTCGGCCCGTCCTCGCCGAGCCCGATCGAGTCGTGCGTCCATACGTAGGTGACCGGCAGACCCATGAGAGCGGCGAGGCGTACGGCGGGGCGCATGTAGTCGCTGAAGACGAGGAAGGTCCCGCCGAAGGGCCGGACCCCCCCGGAGAGCACCATGCCGTTCATCGCCGAGCCCATCGCGTGCTCTCGGATCCCGAAGTGCAGCACCCGCCCCGTGGGCGTGTCCGGCAGGAAGGAATCCGCCGAGGTGATGGTGGTGTTGTTGCTGCCTGCCAAGTCGGCAGAGCCGCCGAACAGCTCCGGCAGGACGTCGGCGATGGCGTTGATGACCTCGCCGGAGGCCTCGCGGGTAGCGAGCGACTTGCCCGGCTCGAAGTGCGGCAGCTTCAGCGACCACCCTTCGGGCAGTCGCCGGGCCAGCACCCGCGTTCGTTCGGCGTCACGCTCGGGGTAGGCCTTGGCCCACGCCCCGAGCCGGGTGTCCCACTCGGCGTGGGCCTGGCGGCCGCGGTCCACCGCCTGCCGGCAGTGCGCGAGCACGTCGTCCGGCACCGCGAAGTCGACGTCGGGGTCCAGACCCATGATCGTCTTGACCAGGCGGATCTCCTCGGCGCCGAGGGGTGAGCCGTGGGCCGCGCCCGTGTCGACCTTGTTGGGCGACGGGAAGCCGATGTGGCTGCGCAGCGCGATGATCGACGGCCGCTCGCGCTCCTTGCGGGCCTTGTTCAGCGCGGTCCTCATGGCCCCGAGGTCCTCGGCGTCGTCGACCCGCTGGGTGTGGAAGCCGTAGGCCGCGAAGCGCGCGAGCACGTCTTCGCTGAAGGCGACTGCGGTGTCGCCTTCGATCGAGATGTGGTTGTCGTCGTAGATGACCACGAGGTTCCCGAGGCGCTGGTGGCCGGCCAGGCTGGCGGCTTCGCTGGCGACGCCCTCCTCGAGGTCCCCGTCCGAGCAGATGCACCACACGGTGTGGTCGAAGAGCCCGTCGCCCTCCGGGTCCCACACGGCTGCGGTGTGCCGCGCCGCCATCGCCATGCCGACGGCGTTGCCGAAGCCCTGGCCCAGTGGGCCGGTGGTGGTCTCCACGCCGAGCGTGTGGCCGTGCTCGGGGTGACCGGGGGTGCGGCTGTCCCACTGCCGGAAGGCTTTGAGGTCGTCCACGCTCAAGCCGTAGCCGGTGAGGAAGAGCTGGCTGTAGAGCAACATCGACGCGTGGCCGGCCGAGAGCACGAACCGGTCCCGCCCGGCCCAGGCCGGATCGGTCGGGTCGTGCCGCAGAATCTCGGAGAAGAGCAGGTGAGCCAGCGGCGCGAGGGCCATCGGCGTACCGGGATGACCGGAGTTTGCCTTCTGCACCGCTTCCATGGCCAGAGCGCGGGCGATGTCGATGGCCCGGCCGTCAAGGTCGCTCGGGTCGCGGGGGAAGGGCTTGGGCGCTCTCGATCGGGATGCGGTGGGGCTCACACGAGTCTCCGGCTTTTCCGCGGTGGGTGAGACACGACTTTACCCACTGCGGAGATTGTCGCCGCGGCGTTCGGCTCGCCTAGGATGCGGTTTGCCGAGGAGAAGAGCCTTCGCGCACCGGCCGATCGTCGAAGGAATCGCGTGTCCCGCTTCGCTCGACTCGCTGTGGCCACGATGGCCGCGACGATGGTGCTGATCGCCCTCGGCGGCGTCGTCCGCGCGATGGAGGCGGGCCTCGGCTGCCCTGACTGGCCGACCTGCTACGGCGCGGCCAACCCACCCTCGGAGCTGGCGGCCGGTCCGCTGAAGCTCGCCTGGATCGAGCACAGCCACCGGCTCTGGGCGTCGGTCGTGATGGTTCTCATCGTGGTGCTGGCAGTCGCCGCGCGACGCACGGCACAGCCTCCCGCCGTACGCCGGGCCACTGCTCTGCTCGTTCCCGCTGTGCTCTCCCAAGCTCTGCTGGGAGCGCTCGTCGTCTGGGCCCGGCTCGACGCGGAGACCGTGACGCTGCACCTCGGCGGAGCGCTGACGATCCTCGCGCTGAGCGCATACGTCGTCCTGCACTCGCTGGGGCTCGGCCCGACGCCAGGAGCCCGGCTCGTCAGCGGAGGCGGACGGGCGCTCTCCGTCGTGGCGATCGTCACGACGGCGGCATCCTTCGGGCAGATGCTGCTGGGCTCCACCGTGACCGGCTACGACGCGGGCCTCGCCTTCACGACGTTCCCCAGCTTCTCGGGGCGATTCCTGCCGCCGCTCGTCGCCGAGCCTGCTCCCTGGCTGCACGTGGCCCACCGGGCGCTCGCCTACACCCTCGTGGTCCTCTTCGCGGTCCTGGCTGTCCGGGTCCGGCGCACTCCGGGGGTCGAGCCGCTTGTGGTCCGCCTCTCCGAAGTGGCCGCCGTTCTCGTGCTGGTCCAGGTCGGCCTGGGTGCGGCCAACATCTGGTGGCGGCTGTCGGCGTGGACCGTCGTACCCCACCTCGTCGTCGGCTCCTGGATCTGGCTCGTGGCAGTGGTGATCACGCTGCGGGTGCGCTGGCAGCACGCCCCCGCGGACGTGGATGTCCCGCGCAGCTCGCGAGCCGAGCAGCTGGTGAGCCGATGACCGCCATGACGCCGGCCGTGGCCGCAGCCGGTGCGGTCCGTGTGCCGCGCACCCGCGGCGAGCTCGCGCGGGGCTACCTCGCCCTGACCAAGCCGCGGATCATCGAGCTGCTCCTGGTCACCACGGTGCCCACGATGGTTCTCGCGGCCCGGGGGCTGCCGTCAGTCTGGCTGATCGTGGCGACGCTGGTCGGCGGCAGCCTCGCGGCCGGCAGCGCCAACACCATCAACTGCTATGTCGACCGCGACATCGACGTCAAGATGCACCGCACCGAGCGCCGGCCGCTCTCCCGCGATGTCGTCACGCCGGGGGAGGCGTTGCGATTCGGGGTGACGCTCGGCATCCTGGCCACACTCTGGCTCGGCGTCTTCGTCAACTGGCTCTCGGCAGGCCTGGGTGTCGCGGCAATCCTGTTCTACGTCTTCGTCTACACCCTCGGGATGAAGCGCACGACGCCGCACAACATCGTCATCGGCGGTGCTGCCGGCTGCGTTCCGGTGCTGATCGGCTGGGCCGCAGTGACGGGCCGGGTAACCCTCGACGCCTGGGTGCTCTTCGCCATCATCTTCTTCTGGACGCCGCCCCACTTCTGGGCGCTCGCCCTGAAGTTTCGCGACGACTACGCCCGCGCCGGCGTGCCCATGCTGCCGGTAGTGGCGGGGGAGGCGGAGACCGCGCGCCAGATCGTCCTCTACAGCTGGCTCATGGTCGCGGTGTCGCTGCTCCTGCACCCGGTCGCGGCGCTGGGCTGGGTCTACCTCATCGCCGCCGTCGTCCTCGGGGTGGTCTTCTTAGCTGAGGCGTACGGACTGCGCCGGCGGGTGGCGTCCGCGGTGCCGACCAAGCCGATGCGGCTCTTCCACTGGTCGATCAGCTACTTGACGCTGCTCTTCGGCGCAATGGCGCTCGACCAGTTCGCCGGCTAGCCCGCGGCGGTCGGGTGGGGGGCGCGGTTGGCGTCGAGCTGGGCGTCGAGCCGAGCTGTCGCCCGGCCTTCGTGGCGCATCCAGGCCGCCAGCCCGAGCCCGATGGCAGCCAGGTTCAGCAGGTCGCCGCCCACCCACATGATCGCTCCGGCGAGCTGTTGGTCGGCCAGTACGGCGGCTCGGGTGCCGAAGTCGAGGTAGCTGTCGTAGAGCACCCGGTCGCTCGAGTAGATGGCCAGGCCGAGAAAGGACTGCAGCGGAAAGGCCACGGCGAGGTAGAGCAGGCGAGCCGGCCACGGGAAGCTGCCGGGCACCGGGTCTCGGCGGACCACCGGCCACCAGAAGAGCGAGGCGGCCACGAGGTAGAGCACGTGCTCGGCGCCGTGCACCACCGAGCTGCGCAGGGCGGCGTCGTACACGGCGGAGAAGTGGGTGGCGTACATCACCGCGGCGAAGAGGGTGAAGGCCAGGATCGGATGGGTGAGCACTCGCAACGCGCGGCTGTGCAGGAGCGGCAGCAGGACGCGTCGCCGGGTGCTGGGGGAGGCGACCTGCAGCGCCAGGGTGACCGGCGCCGAGAAGGCGAGCAGGGGGGCCACCAGGTAGAGCAGCGCGAGGTGCTGCACCATGTGGACGCTGAAGCGCTCCTCGGCGAGCTGGGCGACCGGGGAGACCAGCGCCACCACCAGGACGGCGTACGCCGTGATGAAGGCACGCCGCCGGCTAGGGGACACCTGCTGACGACGCTGGGTGGCCCGGTGCTCGGCGGCCCACCACGCACCGCCGAGGCCGAGCAAGCCGACGACGACGAACGGGTCGGCGTGCCAGTCCAGAAGCACCTCGGCAGCCGCCACGGCACCAGCCTACGGCCACCTGTGGGGTCATCTTCGGCACCGGTGCAGAAGATCGCACCGTCGATCACTGCGCGGCCCGGGGGGAGTGCGAGTTCCCCCCGCGTGTTCGAGTTGTTCCCAGCACGGCGGTGTCCTAGGTTTGCACCCGCTACAGCCCACCACGCGTGAGAGTGAGGCCTCCCTAGTGCGACCCGCCGGGCGACGGCAGCCCCTGCCTGTGGGCGTCACCAAGACCATGCGCGCCGGGATCGGTGTGCTGGCCGCGTTTCTGCTCAGTGGCTGCGCCCGCACCGGTCTGGTGGAGCCCATCACGCCCCAGGCGGACCGGATCGAGAGCCTCTACGTCATCGTCTACTACCTCGCCGTGCTCATCTTCCTCGGGGTCCTGGGGGCGATCCTCTACGCCTGCGTGAAGTTCAAGAAGATGCCCGGTGATGACGTGCTGCCGCCGCAGACCCACGGCAACACGATGGCCGAGGTCATCTGGACGGCGATTCCGCTCGTCATCGTGCTGGTCCTCTTCGCCATGAGCTACACCACGCTGCGCGTGGTCGACGACGCGAAGCCGATCAAGGACCTGGCCGCCGTGATCAACGTGCGCGGCATCCAGTGGGGCTGGGAGTTCGACTACGGCAACGACAAGGTCGTCGCCGGCGGCTCCTCGGACGACGAGGCGCCGACCCTGGTGGTGCCGGTCGGGGAGGACATCCGCCTCGTGCTGACCAGCGACAACGTCATCCACGCCTTCTACGTGCCCAACTTCCTCTTCAAGCGCGACATCGTGCCGGGCCGGCAGAACCAGTTCGACTTCCGGGTGGACATCCCCGGCACCTACGGGGGGCAGTGCGCGGAGTTCTGCGGCACCGAGCACGCCAAGATGACCTTCCAGGTCAAGGCGGTGCCCCGCGCCGCCTTCGACTCGTTCATCGAGGAGCTCTCCGGTGACGGCTGTCAGGGCGACGAGTCCCAGCCGTCCGCCGAGCTCGCGCTGGCGTCGCCGGCCAACCAGATCCGGTTCATCGACGTCACCAGCAAGGAGCAGGAGAAGTGCCTCAAGGCACCTGCTGACACCCCGGTGAAGATCGCGTACGACAACGGCGGCGGGCAGCCGCACAACGTCGCTGTGGTGACCGGCTCAGCCTCCAAACCCGAGAAGACCCACCTCGGCCTGCCGGACGCGAAGGTCATCCCCGAAGGCTCCATCACCTACGACGTCCCCGCGCTGCCGGCTGGTCAGTACACCTTCTTCTGCCAGGTGCACCCGATCATGGCCGGCACCTACCTCGTCCAGTGACGTCCGAGGAGGACGAGTGACCATCACAGCTGCTCGGCACGCGTCGAAACCGCACGCCCCGAAGCCGCGCTCGGCATTTCTGGACTACCTCACGACGACCGATCACAAGAAGATCGGCGTGATGTACCTGTACTTCTCGTTCTTCGCGTTCCTCGTCGGCGGCGTGCTCGCCCTGCTGGTGCGCACCCAGCTAACGCAGGCCGATGGTGCGGTGTTCAACGACGCGGACACCTACAACCAGCTCTTCACGATGCATGCGACCGCCATGCTCTTCTTCTTCATCATCCCGATGTGGGCCGGCTTCGGTAACTACATCGTGCCGCTGCAGATCGGCGCGCTGGACATGGCGTTCCCGCGCATCAACGCGCTGTCGTTCTGGTTGCTCCCTGCTGGCTTCATCACCGTCTTCGCCGGCTACTTCACCGGAGGCGGGCCGGCCGAGGCCGGCTGGACCGAGTACCCCACGATCACCACGGGGCACTACGCCGGGGCCAACGGGCACGGCACCGACTTGTGGATCGTCGGGATCCTGCTCGTCGGCATCTCCTCGACGCTGGGTGCCATCAACTTCCTGGTGACCGTGTTCAAGATGCGCGCGCCTGGCATGACGATGTTCCGGATGCCGATGTTCACCTGGAACATCGTCGTCACCAGCATGCTGACCGCTCTGGCGCTGCCGGTCCTGACCTCGGCGCTGATCATGCTGTTCATCGACCGCAACTACGGTGGGTCGTTCTTCGACCCGGCTCTCGGTGGCAACGCAGTGCTCTACCAGAACCTGTTCTGGTTCTATAGCCATCCCGCCGTCTACATCATGATCCTGCCTGCCTTCGGGCTGGTGTCGGAGGTGCTTCCGGTCTTCAGCCGCAAGCCGCTCTTCGGCTACAAGGCCTTCGTGCTGGCCACGGCGGGCATCGGCGCGCTCGGCTTCTCCGTCTGGGCCCACCACATGTTCACCACCGGCGCT
>DATLOQ010000069.1:0-41435 GCA_035536235.1 Mycobacteriales bacterium | reverse complement strand
AGGCGGCGCGCGAGTCCAAGCTCGACCCGGTCATCGGGCGCGAGAAGGAGATCGAGCGCGTGATGCAGGTGCTGTCGCGCCGCACCAAGAACAACCCCGTCCTGATCGGGGAGCCCGGCGTCGGCAAGACCGCCGTGGTCGAGGGACTGGCGCAGGCCATCGTCAAGGGGGAGGTCCCCGAGACGCTGAAGGACAAGCAGCTCTACACCCTCGACCTCGGTGCGCTCGTGGCCGGCAGCCGCTACCGCGGTGACTTCGAGGAGCGCCTCAAGAAGGTGCTCAAGGAGATCCGCACCCGCGGAGACATCATCTTGTTCATCGACGAGCTGCACACCCTCGTCGGCGCGGGCGCCGCCGAGGGCGCGATCGACGCGGCCAGCATCCTCACGCCGATGCTCGCCCGTGGCGAGCTGCAGACCATCGGCGCGACCACGCTCGACGAGTACCGCAAGCACCTGGAGAAGGACGCCGCGCTCGAGCGCCGCTTCCAGCCGATCAAGGTGGGCGAGCCGTCACTAGCGCACACGATCGAGATCCTCAAGGGCCTGCGCGACCGCTACGAGGCGCACCACCGGGTGTCCATCACCGATGCGGCGCTCGTGGCAGCTGCGACGCTGGCCGACCGCTACATCTCCGACCGCTTCCTGCCCGACAAGGCGATCGACCTCATCGACGAGGCCGGCTCGCGGATGCGCATCCGCCGGATGACCGCGCCGCCGGACCTGCGCGAGTTCGACGAGCGGATCGCCGGCGTCCGGCGCGACAAGGAGTCGGCGATCGACGCGCAGGACTTCGAGAAGGCCGCGTCGCTGCGCGACAAGGAGAAGACGCTGCTGGGTGAGAAGGCGCAGCGTGAGAAGGAGTGGAAGCAGGGCGACATGGACGTCGTCGCCGAGGTCGACGAGGAGCAGATCGCGGAGGTCCTCGCTACCTGGACGGGCATCCCCGTCTTCAAGCTGACCGAGGAAGAGACCACTCGTCTGCTCAACATGGAGAGCGAGCTGCACCACCGGGTGATCGGCCAGGAGCAGGCCGTCAAGGCCGTCTCCCAGGCGATCCGCCGCACCCGGGCCGGCCTCAAGGACCCCAAGCGACCCGGCGGCTCGTTCATCTTCGCCGGACCGTCGGGAGTCGGGAAGACCGAGCTGGCGAAGACGCTGGCCGAGTTCCTCTTCGACGACGAGGACAGCCTGATCGCGCTCGACATGAGCGAGTTCATGGAGAAGCACACGGTGTCGCGCCTGGTCGGCTCGCCGCCCGGCTACGTCGGCTACGACGAAGGTGGGCAGCTGACCGAGCGGGTGCGCCGCAAGCCGTTCTCCGTCGTGCTCTTCGACGAGATCGAGAAGGCCCACCCGGACGTCTTCAACACCCTGCTGCAGATCCTCGAAGATGGCCGGCTCACCGATTCGCAGGGCCGGGTGGTCGACTTCAAGAACACGGTGATGATCCTCACCACCAACCTCGGCTCGCGGAGCATCGCCAAGCCGGTGTCCCTCGGCTTCTCCGGTGGCGAGTCCGGTGGCGACAGCGACAAGGCCTACAAGCGGATGAAGGCCGACGTCGAGCGCGACCTCAAGGAGCACTTCCGGCCGGAGTTCCTCAACCGGATCGACGACACGATCGTCTTCCACCAGCTCTCCGAGGCGGAGATCGTCCAGATCGTCGACCTCATGCTCAACCGCGTGGAGACGCAGCTGAAGAACAAGGACATGGCCATGGAGGTCACGCCGGCTGCGAAGGCCCTGCTCGCCAAGAAGGGCTACGACCCGGTGCTCGGTGCTCGACCGCTGCGCCGGACCATCCAGCGCGAGCTCGAGGACGCGCTCTCGGAGAAGATCCTCTACAAGGAGCTCGGCCCGGGCCAGATCGTCGTCGTCGACGTCGACCCCGCCAACGACGAGGCCAACTTCGCTGAGGGCAAGTTCGTCTTCCGCGGGGAGCCGAAGCCGGTCGAAGTGCCCGATGCTCCTCCGGTGGACATGGCCGGCTCGGGCTCGTCGGGGACGGGCTCCTCAGCCGAGTAGCGCGCGGGACCGCGGCCCTCCCGTCGTCTCCGGGAGGGGTTACTTGCCGACGACGACGCAGTTCTTCGTGCCGTGTACGTACGACTTGCCGCCCGCTGCATCGTCGGCAAACGGTCCGCGGTGGGCAGCGCCGCGTGACGAGAAGACCTCGACCACGCTGACCTTCGTCTTGCCCAGGACGAACTTCACGCTGTCGCCGAACATCGTCAACGGCACGGAGATGCGGACCTCGCTGGTGCCCTCGTCGAACGTCCCGGCGGGCACTCCCCGCGACGTGCTGACGCTGGTCACGGCGGGCAGGTTCTCCCGGCTGCCGAAGTCGAAGCCAGTCATGGCGGGACCGCGGGTAGCGCTGGCGTAGTAGAGCAGCTCACTGCCGCTGACGTTGAACGTCAGAGAGTAGTTGACCCCCGACGGTGCGGTCGACGGGCTGCCGAGCTTGTCCACCCGGATGACCGCGGTGAGGGTGCTCGCGTTGCTGGCCACATCGGCGCTGACCAGGTCCAGGGCCGGGTCCGGGGTTTTCTGATCCGCCGCGTTGCGAAGCGCGTAGACGTCGCCCTTGTCGTCCTTGGTGCTCTGGCAGGCGGGACCGGGTGCCGCCGTGGCCACTACAGGCGTCGTGAGGGCGAGGACGAGTGCACTCCCGAGAACCAGATGTGAGGACATGCTTACCCCCTGGACGTTGGGACCGCCTGCGGTAGGACGGCTGCCACAGCATTCGGCACCTACGCATAGATACCTGCAGTGCTGTGCTCTCAGCCGGGCAGCGCGAATCCGGCGCCGGTGCGCTGGACCAGCCCGTCCGCGACCAGCCCGTCGAGTGCCCGCGCCACCTGCACCGGCTCCTCCCACTCCGCTGCCAGGCGGCTCGCCGGCACCGGCCCGTCGGCGGCGCGCAGCACCGCCATCAGCCGTCCGCGCGCCTGTCGATCGGTGCCGGCCCAGGGCTGGGCGCGACGATGCGGCCCGTCGTACGCGGGGCTGCCGGCGCCTCGCCACGCGCAGCGCTCGGCGAGGGGGCAGGTCTCGCACCGTGGGGCCCGAGCGGTGCAGACCAGGGCGCCGAGCTCCATCATCGCGACGGCGAAGACCGCAGCGCGGCCACGCTCCGCCGGAATCCACGGATCGAGGGCTCGCAGGTCTCCGGCCGCGGCCGGCGGCCCGGCGGTGGCCACGCCGTCGACGGCGCGCGCGACCACCCGTCGCACGTTGGTGTCGACGACCGCGTGGCGCTGGCCGAACGCGAAAGACGCCACCGCGCGCGCCGTGTAGCTGCCGACCCCCGGCAGGGCCAGCAGCGCGTCGAGATCGGCTGGCACGCGACCGTCGTGCCGATCGACGATGACGCACGCAGCGGCGTGCAGCCGCAGCGCCCGCCGGGGATAGCCCAGGCGGCCCCACTCACGTACGGCGTCGCCGGGGGAGGCCGCGGCCAGCGCCGCCGGAGCAGGCCACCGCCGCATCCACGCTGTGTACGCCGGAAGCACGCGGGTCACTGGCGTCTGCTGCAGCATGACCTCGCTGACCAGCACGCCCCAGTCGCTGACGTGTGAGCCGCGCCACGGCAGATCCCGCGCGTGGACGTCGTACCAGGGAATCACCAGGCCGGCGATGTCGCTCACGTCACGATGCTATGAGCAGGCCGACCCTCGTACCCAATAGCATCCGAACGCGATGGACGCCGACGCCGTACTCCACCCGCGAGGACCGCTGCCATCCCGCGTCTACTGGCAGCGACGAGCGACCACGGTGGCCGCAGCTCTGCTCGTGCTGTTTGTGGCGCTCAAGGCATGCGGACCCGGTGGCGAGGACTCGCTGCGCTCCGGCGCCTCGCCCTCGCCGAGCCCCCGCTCCGCTGTCGCGTCGCCAAGCGCAGCCCGGAAGCCGGCGGTGGCGACGGGGTCTCCCGCACCTCGACCCGCCCCGACGATGACGCCGGCGTCGCGGGCGGCCGGTGAGCCGTGCCGGGACAGCGACCTGCTGGTGAGCGCCACGGTCGCCGGCAAGGAGTTCGGGCCCGGGCAACGACCGCGGCTGACTTTGGCAGTCACCAACCGCGGGCCGGTGTCGTGCACGCGAGACCTCGGCGGCGCTGCTCGGGAGATCCGGGTCGTGTCGGGCAGCGACCGGGTGTGGTCTAGCGACGACTGCTCGCCGGGCGGCAAGGCCGACATCGTGACCCTGGCCCCGGGAGCCACCCGCTCGTTCCCGGTGACCTGGTCGCGCACCCGCTCCAAGCCCGGCTGCCCGGCAGTGCGTCCGGCCGCCGCCCCCGGCACCTACCGGGTGGTGGGTCGCATCGGAGCGCTAGAACGCCCCGGTGACACCTTCACGCTCCGCTGACCGCATGCTCAAGGGGCGGCCGGCATGGGTCGACGCCTTGGGGAGAGCAGCGCGCGAGGACGGTGGAGGTGGCATGGCCGAGGGAGTTATCCCTGAGAGGCCTGCTGCCCGCCCGCGCGCAGCCCCGCAGGCCCGCACGGACGATCTTCGCCGCGGGCTGTCGGAGGCGTTCGCCGGTGAGGTCGGCACTCGGTTGCCCGCTCTGCGCCGCGCGCTGACTGCGGTGCAAGCCGGCGGGAGCCCGCTCGCCGTCGGGGAGTTCGTGCGGCACGCCCACACGCTGGCGTCGAGTGCTGCCGTGCTGGGAGAGCACATCGCTGCGCAGCATGCCCGGAGCTGCGAGCTGCTCCTGCTACCGCACCTCGACCTCGGCCAGCCGCCAAGCCCGGATGTGCGAGCCGCCGCAGATCAGCTGGCCACTCTCGAGGTGCTGCTCGCCCCCTGGCTGACGTGCACGAGCAGCGATGACTGAGCCTCCCGCAGGAGCTCTGCAGCCACTACGCGGGTCCGCGCAGGCGATCCCCGTCCTCGTGGCCGACGACTCGCGGGTGCAGCGCCGCCTCCTGCGCAGCGCACTGGAGTCGACGCCGGAGTTCGTCGTCGTGGGGGAAGCCCGCGACGGTCGAGAAGCGGTGGCGCTGGTCGAGCGGCTCCGCCCGGCAGCGGTGTTGATGGACCTCGACCTTCCGGTGATGAACGGAATCGAGGCCATCGAGCGGATCATGGCCGTCCGACCCACACCGATCGTCGTCTACTCGGCGTTCCTCGACGCTGAGCACAGCACCAATGCCATCGAGGCTCTCGCGGCCGGGGCGGTCGACGTCTTCGCCAAGCCGAGCTGGGGCGAGGGCGGGCGTCTGGACGAGTACGCCGATGAGCTGCGACGACGGCTGCGGGTGGCCGCGCGGGTGCGGGTCATCACCCATCCTCGAGGACGGCTTCGCGTGGGCGCCGGGACCGCAGCGCCGCAGCTCGCGGCGCGCACCGTGGCCGTCGCGCCGCGCCCCGCGCCCCGCGACCCGGTCCGTCCAGCCACGTCGGCCCCGCAACTCGTTGCCATCGGCGCATCGACCGGCGGTCCGCAGGCGCTGGCCACCGTCCTGTCGCATCTACCGGCCGGCTTCGAGCCCGCGGTGCTCGTCGTACAGCACATGGCGGAGGGCTTCATTCCCGGCCTGGTGAGCTGGCTCGACGGCGTGCTGGCCCTGCCGGTGGTGGAGGGGGAGTCAGGTCGTCGCCTGCGGCCGGGCACGATCACGGTCGCTCCGAGCGGGCTCAACCTCATCGTGCACGACCGCCTCAGAGTGCTCTGCGAACCTGCCCCGGAGAAGCAGTTCCACGTGCCCGGTATTGACGCCTCGTTCCTCTCGATCGCGGACTCCATCGGCCCCGCGGCCGTCGGCGTGCTGCTCACCGGGATGGGCCGCGACGGGGCCATCGGGCTCAAGGCGATGCGCGACAGCGGGTCAGTGACGATTGGGCAGGACGAAGCGACCTCTGCGGTCTACGGCATGCCACAGGCCGGGTTCGCGATAGGTGCGGTGCAGTACCAGCTGCCCGTGTGCGACATCGGACCGGCGCTGCTCACCGTCGTCGGGGGAGGTGCGCTGCCGTGCGCGTCGAGCTGACTGCGGAAGAGTTCACCGAGGTGCGCGCGATTCTCGATCGCACCGCTGGGCTGGTGTTCGACCAGAGTCGGCGCGACTCGCTCTGCTACTCCCTCGGTGAGCGGATGGCGGCGTGCGGCTGCACCGTGGTCGCCGACTACCTCGCTGTCCTGCAGCGCGGTGCCGGCGCGGCAGCGGAGATGCAGGCGCTGCTCAACGAGGTGACCATCCAGGAGACGCACTTCTTCCGGAACCCGCCGCAGTTCAGGGCGTTGCGCGAGCACGTCCTCCCGGCGCTGGTGAAGGCAGCAGCAGCCGATCACCGGCGCCTCCGGATCTGGAGCGCCGGGTGTTCCACGGGCGAGGAGCCGTACTCCATCGCGATGCTCGTCAGTGAGCTCCTGCCCTGCCTCGACGGCTGGGACATCCAGATCGTGGCCACAGACATCTCGACTCGGGCCCTCGACGCAGCCCGAGCCGGGCGCTACTCCGCGCGGTCCCTGGGGGTAGCGGACCCGGCGGACGTCGCCCGGTGGTTTTTCCGCGATGGTGCGGAGTACGTCGTGCGACCCGAAGTGCGAGAGCTGGTGGACTTCCGCCGACACAACCTCGTGACCGACCCACCGCCGTTCGAGGGCGACGCGATAGACCTCATCCTGTGCCGCAACGTCACGATCTACTTCGGCCGCGACACGACCCGCGCCCTGATGACGAGGCTGCACGACCGACTCGTCGATGGTGGCTACCTCTTCCTCGGGCACTCCGAGACCCTGTGGCAGATCAACGACCACTTCCGCTTAGTGACGCTGGGGGACGCGTTCGTCTACCGGCGCGACGGAGCCGACGCGGCGGGACCGGCGCTGCGCAGCGACCGACGACACGTGCTGCCGGACCGGCGTACCGGCGACGATGGTCTGCCCTTCGGCGAGCGTCGCAGCAGCAAGCCGGATCGGCGCTCCCCGCGATGGGCTGCGCTGACTGAGCAGCTCGCACTGCGGCGAAATCGTGCGGTGCCTGACTCTGTTGTCCGGAGCTCGGTCCACGGCGTCCTCGCGCCGGCGGACGGCGAGCTGGCAGCTGTCCGGACCGCTCTGGCTGGTGGTCGCTACGAGGAGGCGGCCGAGCTCGCCGGAGCCCTCGCCGCGGCGGATCCGCTTGGCGTAGACCCGCACTACCTGTGCGGGCTCGCCCTGAGCAACCTAGGGCGAGACGATGAGGCGCTAGCCCACCTGCGCAAGGCGGTCTACCTCGCCCCGCAGCTCGGTATGGCGCACTTCCTGCTGGCGGGTGCGCTGGCCCGCCTCGGCGACGCGCGCGGGGCGAGCCGCTCCTACCAGGCTGCGGCGCAGACGCTGGGCCGCGAACACGACGAGCACCTCGCCACCGAGCTCGGCGGACGCGACGTGCAGGAGCTCGTGGAGCTCTGCTGGCAGCTGTCCGGCAGGAGGCGACCGGAATGAGTGACATCGTGACCTTCACCCTCGACGGGTGCGACTACGCCACGCGGATCGACCGGGTACGCGAGGTGGTCCGGCTGGCCGAGCTGACCCGGCTGCCGGGCATGACGGCCCCGCTGGCCGGACTTCTCGACCTGCGCGGACGGTCCCTTCCCGTGCTCGACCTGCGGACCGGTGGCTCCGACGTCGGCGACATCCTGGTGCTCGACCTCGGCGGCGCCGGGGTGGGCTTCGCCTGCGACCGGGTCACAGCGGTGCAGGAGTCGGCCTCCCTCGCGCCGCCAGAAGCTGGCGCGGACCCGGACGACACTCCGAGCGGGGTGCTGCCGGCTTATGTCGAGCAGGTGCTGCGCGGGCCCGCGGGGGCGGTGTTCCTGGTCGACATCGAGGCGATGGTTGCCGACGTCGCGCCGAGTGCCGCCCAGGCCGCTGCCCAGCTGGCCCAGGCCTGACCGGCGCCGAGCGCCGAGTCAGACGTAGCGCTCGAGGATCGACGACTCGGCGAGTCTGGACAGCCCCTCACGGACGGTCTTCGCTCGGGACTCGCCCACCCCCTCGACGGCCTGCAGGTCGTCGATGCTGGCGGTCAGCAGCTTCTGCAGGGCGCCGAAGTGGTCGACCAAGCGGTCCACCACCAGCCGCGGAAGACGCGGCACCTTCGCGAGCAGGCGATAGCCGCGCGGCGACAGGGCCGCCTCCATCGACTCCGCGCCGGCCGGGAAGCCGAGCACCTTGGCGATCGTGGTGAGGTCGAGCATCTCCTCGGGCGTGAGCAGGCCGAGGTCGATCAGCACGTCCTCGACGGCGCGCGACTTCTTGCCCATCGACACGTAGTCGCGGCACACCAGCTCGCGGTCGCCTTCGACGCCGGCCATTAGCTCGTCGAGCTGGAGGCTGAGCAGCCGACCGTCGGTGCCGAGCTCGACGACGTAGCCCTCGATCTCGCTGGCGATGCGGCGCACCATCTCGACCCGCTGGGTGACGGCGACGACGTCGCGCACCGTCACGAGGTCTTCGACTTCCAGCGCGCTGAGGGTGCCGGCCACCTCGTCCAGCCGCAGCCGGTAGCGCTCGAGGGTGGCCAGGGCCTGGTTGGCGCGGCTCAGGATCGCCGCCCCTTGGTCGAGCACGTAGCGCCGACCGTCGACGTAGAGAGCGATGATCTGCATGGACTGGGAGACGGAGATGACGGGGTAGCCGGTCTGCTTGGCGACCCGCTCAGCAGTGCGGTGCCGGGTGCCGGACTCTTCGGTGGCGATCGTGGGATCGGGTACGAGGTGCACCGCTGCCCGCAAGATCTTCGACAGGTCGTCCGACACGACGATCGCGCCGTCCATCTTCGCCAGCTCGCGCAGCCGCGTCGCTGAGAAGTCGACGTCGACGACGAAGCCTCCCGAGCACAGCGACTCGACGACCTTGTCGTGACCCAGGACGATGAGGCCGCCGGTGCTGCCGCGCAGGATCCGCTCGAGTCCATCCCGCAGCACCGTGCCAGGTGCCACTGCCGCGAGCGTCGTGAGCAGCGGATCGCGCTCGGGTGGCACCGGGGCTCCTCGATCGGGGGACGGAGCCGCCGTCAGCGGGACGCGCAGCGTCAGGCGGAGTCTAGTGCCGCCCAGACCTCGCGGTCAGCCTCCGGGTGGCTGCGGATGGTGGCAGAGCGGGCTGCGGCCTGCACTGCGCCGGCGATGTCGCGAACCTCGATGACCGTCATCCCCGCTGGCGCGACCACGTCGGAACTCTCCGGCACCAGCCCGACGGTGAAGCCCAGGCGCGCTGCCTCGGCCAGCCGGCGGGCCACCGCGCCGATCCGGCGGATCTCGCCGGCAAGGCCCACCTCCCCGAGGGCGACCAGGCCACCGGAGATCGGCGTATCGCAGGCAGCGCTTGCCACGGCCAGGGCAACGGCCAAGTCGGTGGCCGGCTCGGTGAGTCGGGCGCCGCCGACGGTGGCGGTGTAGACGTCGCGGGCTGACAGCGTGATGCGGGCGCGGCGCTCGAGGACGGCGAGCACCATGCCGACCCGGGCGCTGTCGAGGCCGCTGCTCGCCCGACGGGGAGCCGGAAGTGCGCTGGGTGCGACGAGTGCCTGCACTTCGGCGACGAGGGGCCGACGGCCCTCCACCGTGACGGTGACGCAGGTGCCGCTGACCGGCTCATCCCGTCGGGAGAGGAACAGCCCGGAGGGGTCGGCCAAGCTGATGATGCCGCCGTCGGTGAGCTCGAAGCAGCCCACCTCGTCGGCTGCGCCGAACCGGTTCTTGACGGCCCGGACGAGGCGCAGCGTCGAGTGCGGGTCGCCCTCGAAGGAGAGCACGACGTCGACCAGGTGCTCGAGCACCCGCGGCCCGGCGATGGCGCCGTCCTTGGTGACGTGGCCCACGATGACGGTGGCGATCCCGCGCTGCTTCGCCACGGCGATGAGCGCCGCCGCGCAGGCACGAACCTGCGTCACCCCGCCGGCGCTGCCCTCGACCTCGGGGTGCGTCATCGTCTGGATGGAGTCGATGACCAGCAGCGCGGGCTGCACCTCGTCGACGTGGTGCAGCACCGCCCCGAGGTCGGTCTCCGCGGCAAGGAAGAGGTGCGGCGAGAGCGCGCCGGTGCGGCCGGCCCGCAGCCGGACCTGGGCAGTGGACTCCTCACCGGAGACGATGAGGGACCGGTGCTCTGGTCGGGCCGACCGATGCGCCGTATCCAGGAGCAGCGTCGACTTGCCGACCCCGGGCTCACCGGCGAGGAGCACCACCGATCCGGGCACGAGCCCACCACCCAGCACCCGGTCGAGCTCGACGACGCCGGTGGGCCGGACGTCCGCCGCGGTGACGTCGACCTGGCCGATCGGGGTCGCCGGGGCGGTGGCAGCGACCGCTCGTACGGCCTGCGCCTTGACCGCGCCGATCTCGGTGACCGAGCCCCAGGTCTGACACTCGGGGCAGCGACCCACCCATCGGGAGGCCGCCTGCCCGCACTCGCTGCAGCGGAAGCTGGGCCGCGCCGCGGCCTTCGTCACCATGGCCGGAGGCTACTGGCGCGGGCCGACAGTTCGACTCGCGCCGCGCCCATCTGGGGACCGTCAGGTCAGAACTGCGGACTCCACGAGTTGATGTAGCCGTGTCGCCCGTGTACTTGCCGAAGACCCGCAGCTTCCAGGTGCCGTTGGCCACCTCGGCGGAGGCGTTGACGGTGTAGGTCGCCACCACGTTGTCGGCCGAGTCCGAGCTGCTCGTGCTCTTGAGGCGGTAGAGCGAGCCGTCCGGCGCCACCAGGTCGATCTGCAGGTCACCTCGGAAGGTGTGCACGATGTTCACGCCGACCTTCAGCGTCGAGGGTGCGTTACCCGTCCGACCGGCGACGGTGATCGGACTGTCGACCGTCGCCTTGTCGCGGATCTGGTAGTCCGCGGTTTTCTCGAAGAACGTCGACCGGTCAGAACTGGAGGGCCCAGCGGTCGATGTAGCCACCGTCGCCGAGGAAGTTGTCGTAGACGCGCAGCTTCCACGTGCCGTTGGCGACCTCGCTCGAGGCGTTGACGGTGTACGTCGTGATCACGTTGTCCGCGGAGTCGCTGCTGCTCGTGCTCTTCAACCGGTACAGCGTGCCGTCCGGGGCAGCCAGGTCGATCTGCAGGTCGCCGCGGAAGGTGTGCTTGATGTCCACGCTGACCTGCAGTGCCACCGGCGCGTTGCCGGTGCGGCCGCTCACGGTGATCGGGCTCTCGACCGTCATGAGGTCCCGGGTGTTGATGTTGGTCGGGTTCTCGAACGACGACGGCTGCGTCGGGGTGGTCGGGGACGGGCTGGCCGCAGTGGGTGACGGGCTCGCGGCGGTCGGGGAGGGGCTGGCCGAGGTGGGCGACGGGCTCGCGGCGGTCGGGGAGGGGCTGGCCGCTGTCGGAGACGGGCTGGCGGCGGTCGGGCTCGCGCTGGGGCTTGCCGCGACCCCGAGGCTGGCGATGGTCTTCGTCGCGTCCGCGAGGCCGGCGCCGCAACCGCCGGAGCAGGCGCCGGGCATCGGCCGCGCGCCGGCCTTGATGATCGACTCCACCTGCGCCGGGGTCTTCGCGACCTCCCCCAGGATCAGAGCGGCGAGGCCGGCGACGTGCGGGCTGGCCATGCTGGTGCCCTGGTAGTAGGCGTAGGACTCGGCGGCCGGTGTCGTCGTGCCGGAGTTGAGAGTCGAGAGCACTCCGTTGACGTTGACGTTGGTCTCGCCACCAGGGGCGGTGATGTCGACGACCGAGCCGTAGTTGGAGTACGACGCGCGGTTGCCCTCGCGGTCGCTCGCGGCGACGGAGATGACGTTGGCGCAACCTGACGGCTGGTAGCCCGAGGCATCCGCGTTGGAGTTGCCGGCGGCGACGACGACCGTCGTACCGCGGGCGACTGCGCCGTTGATGGCGTTCTGGTACGTCGCGCCGCAGGCGCCGCTGCCGCCGAGGCTCATGTTGATGACCTTGGAGGGCGTCGCGTTGGCCGGGATACCGGCGACCGTGCCACCGGAGGCCCAGACGACCGCGTCGGCGATGTCGGCGAGCGTGCCGCCGCACTTGCCGAGGACGCGCACCGGCTGGATCTTGGCGTTGAACGCCGCTCCGCTGACGCCCTTGGCGTTGTTGGTGACGGCGGCGATGGTGCCGGCTACGTGCGTCCCGTGCCAGGAGCTGTTGCTGGAGATCGCGCCGACGCAGTCACCGAGGCCGTACCAGTCGCCTTGGTCGGCTGGGTTGCTGTCTCGGCCATTGCCGTCCCGAGCCGTGGTGGCATTGGAGATGAAGTCATAGCCGGCGACCACGTTGGGGCTGAGGTCCGAGTGGGTCGTGATGCCAGTGTCGATGACAGCGACCGTGACCCCGGTGCCGTCGGCGGTGTCCCACGCAGTCGGCAGGTTCATCCCCGCCAAGGACTCGTAGTAGTGCCACTGGTTGAGGTAGCTGCTGTCGTTGGGGGTGAGCGTCGCGGTCATGATCACATCGGGCTCGATGTAGTCGACGCTGGTCCGCTCGAGGAACTTCGCCATCAGCTTGCGAGCCTTGGCGGCGTCGAGGTCCTCGTCAACCGAGAGCAACACGCCATCGGTGGAGAGCCGCCGCGTCAGGCCGAGCTTGTGGCCGGCGTTCTTGCCGACCTCATCGAGCTCCTGCTGAGCAGAGGAGTCGTCGGCGCTGGCCGCGGAGGCTGACGTGAAGTGGACGATGAATCGGTTGTAGGTCTTCCCCTCCTCGACAGCTGAGTCGTTGCTGCGCCCCTTGCCGCCACTGTCGCGGTCGTGGGCTGCCCCAGCTGATCCGCCGGTGAGGGAGAGCGCTCCAGCGGTCAGAGCGGTCAGGGCGAGGCTGGCGAGGACTTTCTTACGCGGGGACGACACAGGCAGGCCTCCGGAGCCAGAACGGATGAGCCCGACTGGCCCATCTAGGAAGATAACGGGGACATCACGCTTCTCTCTCGCCAGTTTTCCCTGTCTCCGAGGCTGGTGATCGGGAACTCCACGTCGGGTCAAGCCTGGGGCGCGCTCAGCAGCCGCCGCAGGGCCGGCCGCAGGTCCAGGCTCGGCGCGACCCCCCGCTTGATCTCGGTGATCACCCCGTCCGCCCGGAGCAGCAGCAGGGTCAGGGTGGGCGTGGCGTCGTACGCCGCAGCCAGCACGCCGGCCGGGTCGATCAGCGGCTGCAGGTCTCCACCCGCTCTGCCGGCCAAGCTCCGGACCTGGGCGGGATCACGTCCGGCCTCAACCAAGTGGGTGATCAGGCCGAACTGGGCGGCGGTCGTCACCACTCGCTTCAAGCCGTCGAGGCAGGCGCAGGAGGGGGGCACGAGGGCGACGATGCCGGGGCGTTCGAGGTCGCTGGCACGTCGGTCTCCGGTGCGGTCGAGCAGAGATGCTGGAGGAAGGAGCCCGCCGACCTGCCCTGCGGCGATCGACGTCCGGGCGAGCGGCAGCGACCGGGGGCGCATCGGGTCGACTCCGCCGACGCGGGTGAGCAGCCCGAGTGTCATCCCGAGCACCGCCAGGCCGACAATCAGCGCCACGATCGCGGGCCTGGACGGTCCACTCCCTGGGGCGTTCGAGCGGTGGTCTGACTTCGGCATCCGAGACCTCCTCGACGTCACCCTAGCCACACCCACCTGCACGACATTCGACCGATGTCAAGCCCCTGACCTGCGGGTTTCCGCCGTACCGCATGAGTGGATCTTGGTGAGGGCTGGTAGAGTAGGGGTCCAGTCGAAGGGACCGATACATGTCGTTCAAGGTTGGCGAGACGGTTGTCTACCCCCACCACGGTGCGGCGCTCATCGAGGCGATCGAGACACGCACCGTCGCCGGTGAAGACCGCATCTACCTCGTCCTCAAGGTCGCCCAGGGAGATCTGACGGTTCGAGTCCCCGCTGACAACGCTGAGATCGTCGGCGTGCGCGACGTCGTGGGTCAGGAAGGCCTGGAGAAGGTGTTCGAGGTGCTGCGCGCACCGCACACTGAGGAGCCGACCAACTGGTCGCGCCGCTACAAGGCCAACTTGGAGAAGCTCGCCTCGGGCGACATCAACAAGGTCGGCGAGGTCGTTCGTGACCTCTGGCGTCGTGACAAGGAGCGCGGTCTTTCCGCCGGCGAGAAGCGGATGCTGTCCAAGGCGCGGCAGATCCTGGTCAGCGAGCTGGCGCTGGCCGAGGGCACCAACGAGGACAAGGCCGAGGCAGTTCTCGACGAGGTCCTCGCTTCCCACGCTGCCGCCTGACCCGTCGTCGCAGCGGTCGCTCGCCCTGCTGACAGGAATTCGCCATGTCTGCTGATCGGCGGTCGCCGCCTGCGATAGTCGAGGTGCTGCGGCTTCTCGCTGTCGTGTTCTTCGCGGGAATCGGCTACGAGGTGGCGCGCAGTCTCAGCGACGGCGAGCGCAGCGTCCTGGGCCCGCTCAACGGCGCAGCGCTTGGGGTGATCGTCGGCTCCGGCCTCGGCTATGTGCTCGGCGGAGTGCTCGGGCGAACGACGGTGACCACGGTCGACCGGACAGCACTGAGCTTGCGGGAGGTCTCGGTCGAGAGCCTCGTCGCCGGCGTCATCGGGCTGGTGGTCGGAGTGCTCTGCGGCGCCGCCATCGGACTGCCGCTCTTCCTCATCCCCGAGCCGTTCATCTTCCTGCCCCTCTACACCTTGTTGATCGTCGTCCTCGGGCTGCTCGGCTTCCGGGTCGGCCAGTCGCAGCGGGACGGGATGCTCGAACTCTTCGGGGCGCGAGCCGGGCTGGCCCCCCGGCCGGTTGCGGCGTCGCTGCTACCTCGCCTGATCGACAGCTCCGTGGCGATCGACGGACGCGTGCTTCACGTAGTGCAGAGCGGATTCCTGCACGGAGTCATGGTCGTCTGTGCGCCGGTGCTGGCGGAGCTGCAGGGACTGGCCGACGCGGGGGATGACCTGCGCCGCAGCCGCGGGCGCCGCGGGCTGGAGACGCTGGCTGCCTTGCGCCGCGAGCCCGGCGTGGAGCTCGCGGTCTGGGACGACGACGTACCGGAGGTAGCCGAGGTCGACGCCAAGCTGGTGCGTCTGTGCCTTGACCGCCAGGCGGCCCTGCTGACCCTCGACACCAACCTCGCCAAAGCCGCGTCCCTCGCCGGAGTGCAAGTGCTCAACCTGCACTCCCTCACCCTCGCCCTGCGCCCCACTGTGCAGGCCGGCGACGACGTCACCGTGCTGCTGATCAAGCCTGGCAAGGAGCCCGGACAGGCTGTCGGCTACCTCGATGACGGCACGATGGTCGTCGCTGAGCAGCTCCGGGCGAAGGTCGGGAAGGAGACCGCAGTCCGCGTCACGAGCGTGCTGACCACGGCCAACGGGCGCATGGTCTTCGCCGTGCCTGCCGACGCCGACGAGGGGCAGCCCGTGCGGCGTCGCGCGAGCCGCACATGAGGGTGGCCGCGATCGTGCCCGCAGCAGGTCGCGGGGAACGACTGGGGCCGGGCACCCCGAAGGCACTGCGGCTGCTCGGGGGCGTGCCCCTGCTCGTGCACGCGGTGCGGGCGCTCTCGAGCGCGCGCTTGGTGGACCTTGTCGTCGTCGCCGGCCCGCCGGAAGGCGAAGCCGAGGTGCGCGCACTGCTCGACGCCCACGACGTCGCTGCAGAGGTGCGTGTCGTCGCCGGTGGCGAAACCCGGCAGGAGTCCGTACGCCGGGCGCTCGATGTGCTCCCGGCTGACGTCGCGGGCGTCCTGGTCCATGACGCGGCCCGCCCACTGGCGCCGAGTGACCTCGCCGACGACGTTGCCCAGGCCCTGATCGCAGGCGTGACGGCCGTGATCCCGGTGATGCCGGTGACGGACACCATCAAGCGCGTCGACGTCAGCGGTCACGTGCTGCAGACGCTGCCCCGGGCAGAGCTGGTGGCCGTGCAGACGCCGCAAGGATTTGCTCGGTCCGTGCTCGCCGAGGCACACGACGCTGCTGCGCTCGACGGCTTCGAGGGCACTGACGACGCCAGCCTGGTGGAGCGTCTCGGCGTGCCGGTGCAGACGGTGGCCGGCTATGACGATGCCTTCAAGGTCACGCGCCCCGGTGACCTCGCTCACGCCGAGACCGTCCTGCGAAGGCGGCTGGAGCGCCGTGACCGCTGACCTGCCGTCCTTTCGCGTCGGCACCGGCGTCGACGTGCATCCCTACGAGGCGGGGCGACCCCTGTGGCTGGCGGGGCTCCAGTGGCCGGACGAGGCGGGGCTCGCCGGTCACTCCGACGGCGATGTCGCCTGCCACGCAGCGTGCGACGCGCTCTTCGTCGCGTCCGGTCTCGGCGACCTCGGCGCGAACTTCGGGGTGAGCGAGCCGGAGTGGGCGGGTGCATCCGGGCTCACGCTGCTGGCGGAGTCGGTGCGCCGATGCAGCGCAGCGGGCTGGGCGGTCGGCAACCTCACGATCACCGTCATCGGCAACCGACCTCGCCTCGGCACGCGTCGGGCCGAGGCGGAGGCGCTGCTGTCCAACACGGTGGGCGCGGTCGTCGGCCTCGCCGCGACCACTACTGACGGACTCGGGCTCACCGGCCGCGGTGAAGGGCTCGCCGCGATCGCCACGGCTCTCGTCGTTACGCGGTCCTAGCGCTCGGCCGCCGCCGATACGATCGTCGTTCCGCCCATCCGCATGGAGGCATTCGCCGTGGCTCTCGCTCTGCACGACACGATGTCTCGGGAGGTGCGCCCGTTCGTCCCGGTGCGCGCCGGCTCCGTGGGCATCTACGTCTGCGGGCCCACCGTGCAGTCCCCTCCTCACGTCGGCCACGCCCGCAGCGCAGTGGTCTTCGACATCCTGCGCCGGTGGCTGCTGGCCAGCGGATACGCCGTGACCCTGGTGCGCAACGTGACCGACATCGACGACAAGATCATCACCAACGCCTTCGCCGAGGGCATCACGGTCTGGGAGCTGGCCGAGCGCAACACGCGCGCCTTCAATGCGGCGTACGACGCCCTCGGCGTGCTCCCTCCGACGGTGGAGCCGCGCGCGACGGGGCACGTGCCAGAGATGGTCGAGCTCATGCAGGCGCTCATCGATCGGGGCCATGCCTACTCGGCCGAGGGGTCGGTGTGGTTCGACGTGCGGTCCTTCGGGGCGTACGGCGCGCTGTCGGGGCAGCGTCCGGACGCGATGCAGCCCTCGACCGAGCCGGTGGGCGGCAAGCGCGACCCGCGGGACTTCGCGCTCTGGAAGGCGGCGAAAGAGGGCGAGCCGACCTGGCCCACCCCGTGGGGTGCTGGCCGACCGGGATGGCATCTCGAGTGCTCGGCGATGGCGGTCAAGTACCTCGGCCAGCCCTTCGACGTCCACGGGGGCGGCATCGACCTGATCTTCCCGCATCACGAGAACGAGACGGCCCAGTCCACCTGCGCCGCCGGGGCTGAGTTCGCCCACTTCTGGCTGCACCACGGCATGGTGAACATCGGCGGGGAGAAGATGTCGACGTCGCTGGGCAACTCCTCCGTCGTCGCCGATGTGCTGGAGTCAGGCGTCCGCGCGCCGGTGCTGCGCTACCTGCTGGGCGCGGCGCACTACCGCTCCGGCATCGACTACACCGACGTGGCGCTGGGCGAGGCGGCCGCCGGCTACGGGCGGATCGAGACCTTCGTGCGCAACGCGGTCGGGGCGCTCGGCGGCATCGGCGAGGCCGAGGCCCGGGGCATAGACCTCGGCGGGGACTCCGTGGCGACAGAGGAATGGCAGGCGTTCGGCGCCGCCCTCGACGACGACCTCGCGGTACCCCGCGCGCTCGCCGTTGTGCACGGTGCCGTGACCGCCGGCAACGCAGCGCTGGGTGCCGGAGATCTCGGCGTTGCCGCCCTGCGTCTGGCGTCGACCCGGCAGATGCTCGACGTGCTCGGCCTGGATCCGGTGTCCCAGTGGCCGGACTCCTCCGGCGGCCTGGGGGCGGCGTCCTTCGCCGCGGTCGTGCAGGTCGCTCTCGAGGCCCGCGATCGAGCCAAGGCGGGCCGGGACTTCGGCACCGCGGATGCGATCCGCGACGGGCTCGCAGCTGCTGGCGTCGTCGTCGAGGACACGTCAGGAGGCACCCGATGGCACCGGGCCGAGCAGTAGGCGGCGGCGCCGGCAAAGCGGGCCGAGCGGGCAAGGCGGGGAAGGCAGGGCCGAAGCCCAGCATCGGCGGCGGGGGGCACGGCGGCCGGGCGGGCAAGGCCGGCTCCTCGCGCAAGGGCGCCCCCGTCGGCTCGGGTGGCCAGGGAAAGGACCGCCTCAAGGGCAAGGGCCCGACCCCTCCTGGTGAGGAGCGCAAGGGTCATCCCAAGGCGCGCCGGGCGGCTGCGGCGACCAAGCGCGGCGTCCCTGAAGCAGCGCCCGGCGCCCGGCCGCGACCGGCGACCGGACGTCGTACGCCGGTCGGCATCCCGTCCCGGCGGCCGTCGTCAGGCGCGGCTGAACGCGCCCCCCGACGGCCGCATCCGCGGTCGAAGCGGCCCGGTGAGGAGCTCGAAGAAGTCGTCGTCGGGCGCAATCCGGTGGTGGAGGCACTCCGCGCGGGAGTGCAGGGGCGAGCGCTCCTGGTCGGTCGCGGGGTGGATCTCGATCCGCGGGTCACCGAGGCGCTCGCCCTCGCTGCCGAGCTGGGCATCCCGACGCGCGAAGCCGTCAAGGCTGAGCTCGACAACCTCTCGGACGGCTCGGTGCATCAGGGGCTGGCACTGCAGGTGCCGTCATACGAGTACGCCCATCCCGAGGACTTGCTGCGGCGTGCCTTCGAGCGGCCGGAGCCCGCGCTGCTGATTGCCCTCGACGGCGTCACCGACCCGCGCAACCTCGGCGCGATCCTGCGATCGGCGGCGGCCTTCGGTGCGCACGGCGTCCTCCTCCCGGAGCGGCGCGCGGCGGGCGTCAGCGTGACGGCCTGGCGGACCAGCGCGGGGGCAGCCGCTCACCTCCCGGTGGCCCGCGCGGTCAACCTGGCGCGGGCCCTGCGGTCCTACTCCGACGCGGGGCTCACGCTCGTGGGCCTCGACGCGGGCGGGGAGGTGAGCCTGGACAACCTCGAGGTCGCAGATGACCCGCTCTGCCTGGTGATCGGCGCTGAGGGTGCAGGCCTCGGCCGACTGGTCGGCGAGCAGTGCGACCTGGTGGTCTCGATCCCGATGGCCGGCCCCACCGAATCGCTCAACGCCAGCGTCGCCGCCTCCGTGGTGCTGGCCGAGGTGGCCCGGCGTCGCCGTACGACCGTACGGTGAACTCGGGCCGGCCAGCCCCCGAATTCTCGTGCGTCACTACCCCGGCCTCCGGTCGTTGTCCCCAGCACGAGCGGCCGACCGGTCGGGGGTCGGGCGTCTCGCACATCTAGCCGCACAGGTATACCCAGCCTTGCCGTGTGGTGGGTATATTTGCGGGGCTCGTGACATCTCGTCTGAGCGTGAGGAGTCCGTCTGTGCGCAAGCACCGCGACAGCTACGACGACGAGCTGCTGCGCACTGACGACGAGCTGGTCCGGGCCGCACGCAGCGGAGACGACGTCGCACTCGCCGAGCTGCTGACGAAGTACCGCAACTTCGCCCGAGTCAAGGCGCGCTCCTACTTCCTCGTCGGCGCTGACCGCGAGGACATCATCCAAGAGGGCATGATCGGGCTCTACAAGGCCATCCGCGACTTCAACCCGGACATGCTGACCAGCTTCCGTGCCTTCGCCGAGCTGTGCGTCACCCGCCAGATCATCACCGCGATCAAGACGGCTACCCGCCAGAAGCACGGCCCGCTCAACAGCTACGTCTCGTTCAACCGTCCCGTCGTCTCCGATGACGACGGCGACCGAGTGCTCGGCGACGTCATCCCGAGCTCAGCCATCTGCGACCCGGCCGACCTGGTCATCTCCTCCGAGCGGATTCGCTCCCTGCAGCACCACTTTGACGAGGTGCTCTCCGACCTCGAGGCGGAGGTGCTCATGCTCTACGTCGAGGGCAAGAGCTACTCCGAGATCGCCGAGATGCTCAACCGCCATGTCAAGTCGATCGACAACGCTCTCCAGCGCATCAAGCGCAAGCTCGACATGCACCTCCGCGCCCGCGAGATCGCGGACGTCTCCTAGCTCGACCGGCTCCGCCTCGGCGCAGATCTGGCGCCACCACCCAGCTGGCTTCCTGGAACGCACCGAGGGGACTCTCCATGCACGCGCCTCGTCGCCTCGGCCTTGCCGCGGCACTGGTCTTCGTGGTGGGCCTGCTTGTCGGCACGTCGGCCGCCGCCCCGAGCGAAGGGGTGCAGATTAGCGGGACGGCCTCTGGGTGGGTCGACATCTTCGTCCGCCACCTCGTCACCATTCCCGAGAGCGAGATCACGATCGAGAGCGCCGGTCGGTACGCCGGGTTCTACCTGGTGCCGGACACCGCCACGCGCCACCCCGTCGGCGCCATGGCGCTGCCGGCCCTCGGTGCCGGCGGCTCGAGCGGAGGCCGGTTCTTCCGTCTCGGCGACGGCTTCGACGTGGCGCCGGGGACCTACCGGCTCTACCTCATCGCGGAGAGCGCGGCGAAGGTCTACATCCCCATTCCACAGCACGCTTTCGAGGCGGTGACGCCGCGTGGCAGGGCGACGTCTCGGCTGCGACAGGAGACGTTCGTGGTGCCTGCCGCGGAGCAGCGGGGGGAGCGGCGCCTGGGCTTCCACGCCCGGCGGCCGACGCTGACTCTTGCCGCGCAGCTGGTCTCCTCCGGCGGGCTGACCGGGGTCGACCAGGTGTCGACGTGCCTGGTGGCCGCGGGACGGGTGTGCGACAAGCCACCGGTGCGCACTCTTCGGGCCCCTCTCGTCCCGGCCCGCTCCTCGGTCGCCGAGCTGGCCCGCCCGGCGGCGTACGACGCGGTCTACGCCGTCGAGCGAGGCGCCGGCCTGCACGCGGACACCACGGTGACCGCGGCCGCTTTCGACCTTGTCCTCTGACGGCGCCCCCTGGATGCTGCCGTAGAGGCAACCTTCGCCCTGGTCTAGCGGCTCTCCAGGATGAGGGAAGGAGGCCCGCCGATGGACAAGGACGCCGAGGACGACTTCGCGGCACTCGTCGCGACGCGCTCTGACGCGCTCGTGCGCACCGCCTTCCTCCTCACCGGCGACTGGGGCAGAGCGGAGGACCTGCTGCAGACGGCCCTCGCGAAGACCTGGGTCCGGTGGGGGTCGCTGCACGACCCGGCGTCAGCCGAGGGCTACGTCCGGAAGGTGATGGCCACCACCTCGATCAAGTGGTGGCGCCGGCGGTGGGGCGGCGAAGTGCCGACAGAGGTGCTTCCGTCACGAGCGGCGCCCGACGTATACGCCGCCGTCGACACTCGCGATGCGTTGCGGCGGGCACTTGCCGGGTTGACACCACGGCAGCGCACGGTCCTGGTGCTGCGCTATTTCGACGACCTCCCAGAAGCCGAGGTCGCCGAGCTCCTCCAGTGCTCCACGGGCACGGTCAAGAGCACCGCGTCACGCGCTCTCGCGCGGATACGTCATCTGGATCTGCTCGACCCACACCAGCCATCGACTCCGGCAGCCATCGCGCTGCCCGCCTGGGAGACATCGTCATGACCGACCACAACGAGCTTCGTCGTGCCTTGTCCGACCTGGCCTCTTCGCCGCCCCCCGCGCCGGGGAGTCGATCAGCGGCGGTGGCCCGCAAAGTCGTCGTGCGTCGCCGGATGCGGGCCGGCGCTGCCTCCTCGCTGCTCATAGTCGCCGGGGTGGCGGGGGCCTTCGCCGGTGGTGCCGTTCAGCCGCCGCGCGCCGTGAGCTTCATGCAGATCGCTGGTGATGACGACGAGGGGCGTACCGAGGCTGCAGCGCGCGAGAGCAGCAGTCCGCGCGCCACGTCGCGGCCAAGCCGGACGGCGACACCTCCCGCGCGGTCGGCGTCGGCGTCGGCCTCGCCTCGCCGCTCACCGGACCCCTCGGCTCGGCCCTCGCGCAGTCCGTCGCGAAGCCCCTCGCCGAGCGCCAGCGGTGCCGGGCCGGCGCCGCTCGAGGTCCGCGCCGGTGTCCGGCCGTCCGAGGTGCGTGCCGGGGAACGGGTCGTCGTACGCGTCGGCGTACGCGACGGAGACGGCGCACTGCTCGGTCTCCGGGTGGCGTTCGGCGACGGGCAGGAGATGTCGCGCCGGTTCGATCCACGATGCGGAAGCAACCGTCCGCAGCAAACCTCGGAGACCGTCGAGGTGGAACATACATACGACGCCGCCGGCGCCTATGTGATCCGCGTGACGGTGCAGACGGGGGAGTGCGGTGCAGGTCGGGAGCGACGCGACTCGCGGGCCCGAGTGCGAGTGCTTCCTCGTGACGGCGACCGGCCCGGCAACGGTGGCGCCCTGCCGACCGCCCGGGCCGGGCAGAACCGGCCGCGCGAGGAGTCGGCCGGCGAATCTCACTCCGTCGAGGTGCGTGTCGGCGGCGCTGACAGCGATGGCTACATCACGAAGCTGGTGCTCGACTGGGGCGATGGCACCGAGCCGACTGTGGTGGCCTACCCGCTGTCCGAGTGTCGCGTGACTGACAGCGGCTATCCGAGCAGCCGGCGGACGGAGATGCTGCGCCACTCCTACGCCCGCGACGGGCGCTACGAGGCTCGCCTCCAGGTTGTCTCCACCGGGTGCGACGGACGCACTGAGCAATCAGGCCGTACGGCGACGCGCGTGCTCAGCCCAGTGCCGTCCCGGTCTCCCCGTCCCTCGGCGGCTAGCGTCTAGCCGCACCCCCAAACTCCCACCACTGGGAGCTGCCCACGCTGGACAAGCTCACGACGCGTTCAACTCCGCAGTTTGTCGGAGCCACGCCGCGAGTGTCGTGACCAAGCGCGGAGTTGAACGGACCCGAAGCGCCGAACAGCTCAGGGCGGGTGGAGCGGCACAGCGGGTACTGTGCCCGACACCCGCCGGCGTGGCGCAACGGCTAGCGCACCCGACTTGTAATCGGGCGGTTGGGGGTTCGATTCCCCCCGCCGGCTCTCATGTTTCCGCAGGTCAGCCGTTCTGCATCTCCTGGGGCTGACGGCGCCCGGCGCTGATGACTGGTCTAACCGCAGATCCGGCTACTAGGACAAGGCCCAGGAAATCCGCGGGTGCATTTCTAGGCGGTTGGCTAGCGTGCGGGCCGTGGAGATTCTCGACCTGCCGCACGAGTTGTACGCCGAGGCGATCCGCTTGTGGGAAGACGCTGGGCTGACCCGTCCGTGGAACGACCCGAAGCAAGACCTCCAGCGAGCGGTCGCGGGCCCGGCGTCCACCGTGCTCGCCGCGGTGGCGGATGGCGCCCTCATCGGAACGGCGATGGTGGGTCATGACGGGCACAGGGGGTGGGTCTACTACGTCGCGGTAGCCCAAGCCGACCGAGCCCGTGGAGTGGGTCGTGCTCTGATGGGAGCGGCCGAGAGCTGGGTCGTGGAACGCGGCATTCCAAAGCTGCAGCTGATGGTCCGGGCCGACAACGAGGCCGCGCTCGGTTTCTATGCCCGGCTCGGGTACGAGCAAGGGGACGTACTGATGCTCGGTCGGCGTCTCGATCCTTGAGCGCCTCCTCGATACCCCGACGGTAAGCGCACTAAAGCGCTGGCGCCCGGAAAACGAACCTTGAAGGTGCGTCCCGCCCCGGGTACTTTCTCCGCCGAGGGTCCAGACGCCAGCCCCGATTCCCCATCCGTACACAGGGATTGGAGTTCTGGCGTGACCCTCCAGAGTGCTTCCCGACGCAGTCCAGCTGACCAGGCGACGTCGTGGCGTGCGTTGTCCACGCACGTTCTGCCCGCATTCGAGTGCTACCTAAAGGCTGAGACGACGATGGCCGAGCTCGAAGTCCCGTCCCTGGCCGCCTGCGAGTCCGTTATCCGGGCGCGCAACGCCGTGGTCCAAGCCCTCGTGGAATGCGGGTGGGGGCCGCCGGAGAGCCTGCACGCCCAGCACGAGCGTGACGAACTCGTCGCATACCTCCACACCGGAGCCATCGGCGACTGACGCTTACCCCGGCTTGGGTTCCCGGGGTGCCGGAAACGCCGATTGACGACGTCTTCTCGCGACTGCCGAAGCGGTACATCGGCGCCGGGGTGCTGATCACTGACGAGTCAGGTCGAGTTCTACTCGTCGAGCCGACGTACAAGCCGACATGTTCCGTGCGGCGCTACATGCACGGTCGACCGCGACTACCGCAGAGCTCGAGGATGGATCGACGCGGCGGTAGTCCTCTCGCCCCGTCATACCTCCACGGTGCCCCCGATGCGCCAGTACCACCGGTCGGCGCGGTCCAGGAAGCCTTCGTCCACGAGGTAACGGCGCAGCGCCGCACAGTCATGGTGGAAGGCTCGAAGGAGCGCGTTCACCTCACGCTCGGGATAACGCACCCCGGGGTCGAAGACGCGCACGATGTGGTCGAGCACGACCAGCCGCTTCGCGTGTGCCGCAGGGATTGACGTCAGCCGGCCGTCACGGATGAACGCGCGAAGTACGGCCGCTGCACTGGGGTCGTCCACACCTTCACCACCGGACGACACCATCGGTGTCGCCGACCGGACGAGCTCGCGCAGGCGGTCAGTCTGCACGGACCACTTGCCCTCCGCACGTACGACGAGCCGACCGGTCTCCAGGCGGCTCAGCGCTTTGAGCACTGCGCGCGAACCCAGGCCCGTGACTGTCCCTACCGCCTCGGCGGTACCAGCGCCGAGCACGAGGGCCGACACGACCCGGAGCCGGTCGTCCTCAGCCAGCATTCCCAGTGCCTCGATGGCATCGCGGGTCGCCGGTGCGTCGGATTCCACGCGCAGGAAGGTACCCCGGCTAGACCCGTGTGGACTGCCACCGTGTCCGACTGCTGACCTGCTCCCAACCCAGGTGGCGGTACATCGCAGGTGCCCCGCTGCGGTTGTCCTCGTGGACGCCGAGCTGCGCCAGCGGTAAGCCCCTCGAAGCGAACCGGTGGCAGAGCTCTGCGAGCATCGCCGCCCCGAGACCCCGCCCTCGGGCGCGCGGGGCAACTGCCAGCGACGCCACCTTGCCGACCAGCGCGTCGGGCAGCTGCAGAAGGTGTCCTATCGCAGCTCCGCACGGGATCCCGCGCTCATAAGCCAGCACCCACAGCGCCGGGTCGTAGGAGGCAGGGCGTACGAAGCGGTCAAGGAAGTCGTCAGCTGATCCGTCTACGCCCCATGCCGCATTCGCGAGCTCATGCGCCCCGATGAGCAAAGCCGCGTCATCGGGGCCCGTGAGATCCACGAAATCGATGCCGCTCGGGAGCGGTCGCCGATGCGGAGGTAGTCCGAGCCTCATCTGGAGATCGACTGTCGAGGGCAGCCAGCCGTGGCTGGAGAGCGCCGCGGCGAGGTCCGGATTCCGCGTCGCGATCCAGCACTCCAAGGCGGCGGAATGTGTTGACAGCAGCTCCGTTGCTACGGCCGTTCTTTCGGGGGGCTTGTTCCCTGCGACAGCCAGCAGGAGCTCAGGTCCGTCCTGCAGCGCCGCGCCCACGAGCCGCCCGTCAAGGCGGGCGAAGCTACCTGGCTGAAGCGCGGCCAGGCGAGCCAGGTGCGGTCGGGACCACTCCTCGACGTTGCCGCAGCGCAACTCCTGATCCCGGAACAGCCGGTGCAGCTGCTCATGTTCCGGCGGGCGTGGGGAGATCTCCGGCCCTGACTCAGGTGCATCCCGCGGGCGCATGACGGCAGGGTAGTAGCCGGGAAAGTGGGAGAGCAGTGGCGTTGGGGGCAGGTAGGGTCCCCGCCATGTCCCTAGCGATCGAGGCCCATCAGCTGGTCAAGAGGTACTCCGGTCGGGGCGGCTCCGCCGTCGAGGCCGTCCGCGGCGTCGATCTCGAGGTCGAATCCGGCGAGGTGTTCGGCTTCCTGGGACCCAACGGTGCCGGCAAGTCCACCATGGTCCGGATGCTGACCACGCTGATGTCCATCACGAGCGGCACCGCACTCGTCGCCGGGATCGACGTCACAGCCGCGCCGGACCGGGCGCGCCAGCAGATCGGCGTCGCCCTGCAGGACGCCGGGCTCGACCCGAGGCAGACGGGACGCGAGCTCCTCACGCTGCAGTGCCGACTCTTCGGCCAGACGTCCGGCGCCGCGGCCGCGCGCACGTCGGAGCTGCTGGCGCTGGTCGACCTCGAAGACGCTGCCGACCGGCGGGTGAAGACCTATTCCGGCGGGATGAAGCGGCGGCTCGACCTCGCCTCCGCGCTGGTGCACGAGCCGTCGGTGCTCTTCCTCGACGAGCCGACGACCGGCCTCGACCCGGCCAGCCGGCTGACGGTCTGGGATGAGATGAGGCGCATCAACTCTCGCGGCACCACGGTGTTCCTGACTACGCAGTACCTCGAGGAGGCTGACCAGCTCTGCGACCGGCTGGCCATCATCGACGAAGGCCGGATCATCCGTGAGGGGACGCCGATCGAGCTGAAGAAGGATCTGCGACGACGCAAGAAGCTCCGGTCCGACCCGACCCTCGACGAGGTCTTCCTCGATGCCACGGGGCGCAGCCGGGAGCGCGTCGCGGGCGAGGTCCAGGAGGTCAGCGCATGAGCACGGTGGCCCAGTCGTGGATGCTCGGCAAGCGTGCCCTGCGAGAGGCGACGCGCACCCCTGACTCGTCGATCCCGACGTTGTTCATCCCGCTCTTCTTCCTCATCGTCAACGTCGGTCAGGTGGCCGAGGTCTTCCCGTCTCAGGAGACTGCCTTTCTCTTCGGGCAGTCGTACGCCGCATTCCAGCTGCCCAGCTCGCTGCTGCTCGCGGCATCGTTCGGCTCTGCCGCGCTCTACCTCGTCGAGGACATCGAGGGCGGCTACTTCGACAAGCTGCGCGCCACACCCATCTCCCGTACGGCGATCGTCCTCGGCAGGCTCACCGCGGAAGCGGCGAAGGGTGTGCTCATCACCATCGTTCTCGTCCTGATCTCGTTGCCCTTCGGCGTGCACATCGAGTCGGGCCCGCTCGGGTGGGTGCTGCTCGTGGTGCTCGCCGCGTCGTGGGGCGTCGTCTTCTCCGGTTTCATGCAGATCCTCGCGCTGAAGACCCGCAGTGCCGCCGCCACCAACTCCGGCTCGTTGATCTTCTTCCCGCTGCTGTTCCTGACTCCCAACTTCGTGCCGCGCAACATGCTGGCGCGGCCGATGGAGATCGCTGCGACCGTCAACCCGGTCACCTACATCATGGAGGGCCTGCGCTCACTCGTGCTGCAGGACATCCAGTGGGGGCCGGTCGGCACTGCGTATGCGGTCGTGGCCGGGGCCGGCATCATCGCGGTCTTCCTCAACGTCCGGACCATCCGCAACTACGACTAAAGCCGAAGGTACGGCCCGCGTCGGCTCATCAGTCGACGCGCCGCAGGTCCCTGGCGTAGCGGGCGCCGTTCCAGCGGTAGAGCTGCGCCGCTGATGCGATGCGCGACTCCTGCCCCGCGGCGCCGCGTACCTTCGCCGGGACGCCGAGGGCAAGCATGCCGGCCTCGACGTCCATGCCTTCCGGGACCAGCGCAGCGGCGCCGACGACGGCGCCCGTGCGCACCCGCGCCCGCGCCAGGATGACGCTGCCGGAGCCGACCAGACAGCGGTCCTCGACAACGCATCCCTCCAGATGCGCGAGGTGGCCGATCACGCACTCTGCCCCGACGACGGTGGAGTGGGCGGCGGTGGCGTGGAGGACGGACCCGTCCTGCACCGACGTGCCGGCGCCGATCGTGATCACGCCGTAGTCGCCGCGCAGCACGGCACGCGGCCACACCGTCGCACCTTCGCCGACCCGCACATCGCCGATGATGACCGCGTCGGGATGCACATAGGCGGTGGGGTCGATGGAGGGCACCAGTTCGCCGAGCGCATAGACAGCCATGCGGGTCAGCATGCAAGGGCGGCGGCTGCGGGACAAACGGGCGTACCGTCGCGGGGTGAGCCACCCCTTGCGTGTCGGCGTCGTCCTCGTGCAGAACCTGCCCTGGGAGAAATGGCGCGAACGAGCCCTGGAGGTCGAGCAGCTCGGCTACGACGGCCTTTACGTCTGGGACCACCTGGTGCATCGGACCCAGCCCCGAGAGGCGCCGCTCTTCGACGGACTGACGCTGCTCGCGGCCATTGCCGTCGAGACGTCCCGGGTGCGACTGGGCACCCTCGTCGCGTCGCCGACGATCCGCCACCCGGTTCTCCTGGCCAAGCAGGCCCTGACGATCGATCAGGTGTCGTCGGGGCGCCTCGAGCTCGGGATCGGGGCGGCGGGCGTCCTGCTTGACTACCAGGTGCTCGGGATCGAGCCGTGGTCGAAGTCGGAGCAGGTGGAGAGGTTCCAGGAGACGGTCGAGATCGTCGACGCGACGCTCCGAGGCGCGGCGTCGTACGCCGGTCGCCACTACGCCGGCGAGGGCGTGACGATGGCGCCGGGATGTGTGCAGCAGCCACGACCGCCACTGACTCTTGCCGCCCACGGCCCGCGCACCATGCGCATCGCTGCGCGCCACGCGGACTGCTGGAACACCGTGACGACCCGCGACATGACGTCGGATGAGGTGCTCGCGTTGGCTCGCGAGCGCGGCATCCTGCTCGACCGGCTGGCGGCAGAGGAGGGGCGCGACCCCGCCGACATCCGCCGCTCGGTCCTCATCGGATCGGACGACTGGCCGGCGCTCGCCTCGGTGGCCTCCTTCCGTGACGCTGTCCTGCGGTACCGCGAGGTCGGCATCAGCGAGATCGTCCTCATCCATCCGGACCATCCGGCGGAGACGCTGCTCCGCCACGGCGAAGCCGCGCCCGACGTCGTACGCCGGATTGCCGAGGAGCTGCTGCCAGATCTGCGGCGAGAAGTGGGCTAGATCGGGGGCTGGCTAGAGGACGGCATGGCCATACATCTCCCCGAGGGGGTCTGCGATGAGCTCGAGTCGCGCCCCGTCGGGATCGCGGAAGTAGACCGACGTGCCGCTCTCGAAGTGGAGCTCGACCCCGGCCGCTTCGAGGTTGCCACGCAGCCGCTGCCACCGCTGCGGCTCCACCGAGATCGACAGGTGGTGCAGGCCGCCCAGCACCTCGGCATAGGGACCCAGGTCGAGTCCGGGGAAGTCGAAGAACGCGATGAGGTTCCCGTGGCCGAGGTCGAAGAAGAAGTGCGTAGACCCGGCATAGTCCCGGTTCTCGAAGATGTCGGTCAACGGCATCTCGAGCACTTCCTGGTAGAAGCGCACCGTGCGCTCGACGTCTGCGCACAGTAGTGCGACGTGGTGCACCCCCCTCGCCGACGAGGCGGGCCGCTGCTCCCGAGGCACCAGGTAGGTCGCGCGAATCCGGTCGCGGGCCAGCTCGGGCTGGCCGCGCTCGCTGGACTCACTCATGGGACGTGACGGTACTTCAGCGAGCCACGCGCATGAAGTGCCAGACTCCGGGAGGATCGTCCAGGACGAGGGCGCCGTAGGGGAGACGATGGCTGCACGGCACGACCAGGCCAAGGAGGAGGCGAAGGCCGAGCTCATCGTGGCGGCCGCGGCGCTGGCCCGCGAGGATCCTCGTTGGGCTGACGGTCGGCTGGAGCAGGTCGAGACCTTCGTCCACCACTACTACCGCTTCGTCGCCGCGGACGACCTCGTGAGTCGGGACGCGGCGGATGTGCTCGGCGCCGCGGTGTCGCACCTGCAGCTGGCAGAGCGGCGCACGCCCGGCACGGGCTTGGTCCGGGTGGTGAACCCCTCGACCGAGCTCGACGGGTGGCAGTCCCCGCACTCCGTCGTCGAGGTGGTCACCGACGACATGCCCTTCCTCGTCGACTCGGTGACCGCGGAGCTGACCCGGCACAACCTGGGCATCCACCTGGTGGTGCATCCGCAGATGCAGATCGGCCGCGATGCAGTCGGCCAGCTGCTCGACCTCGCCGGGCCGGACGACACCGCATCCCAGCGGTCCCTGGAGTCCTTCATCCATGTCGAGATCGACCGCCTGGTCGATCCCGCCACCGCCGAGCAGCTCCGCAAGGACCTGCGCAGGGTGCTCGAAGATGTCCGCGCCGCTGTCGAGGACTGGTCGAAGATGCAGCGCCGGGCCGCCGAGGCGGTTACTGCTCTCGAATCGTATCGACCGGCCGGGTCGGTGGAGGCGGTGCAGGAGACCGCGGCGCTCCTCGAGTGGATGCGTGCGGACAACTTCATCTTCCTCGGCTACCGCGAGTACCGGCTCACCGGTGCCGGGGCGGACCAGATCCTGGCCACGGTTCCTGGCACCGGCCTGGGGATCCTGCGGGACGCCGGCCTCGCGCCCGAGTCCCGGCCATTCGGCACGCTGCCACCTGGCGTACGTCGTCGGGCGCTGGACGACAACCCGCTCATCCTCACCAAGGCCAACACCCGGGCCACGGTGAACCGAGCCGCGTATCTCGACTACGTGGGGGTGAAGGTCTACGACGACGCTGGTCAAGCGGTTGGCGAGCGACGGTTCCTCGGGCTCTTCCGGACCGCTGCCTACCGCGCCAGTCCCAGCGCCATCCCGGTGGCTCGGCGCAAGGCCGCCGCCGTCATGCGGCGAGCCGACTTCGCGCCCGGTAGCCACGACGCTCGAGACCTCGCCCAGATTCTCGACACGTATCCGCTGGACGAGCTGCTCCAGATCTCCGAGGACGACCTGTTCTCCATCGCGATGGGCATCCTGCACCTGCAGGAGCGTCGGCAGGTGCGGCTCTTCATCCGCCACGACACCTACGGGCGATTCATCTCCTGCCTGGTGTTCCTCCCCCGCGAGCGCTACACCACGGCCGTCCGCCTGCGCATCCAGGAGATCCTCGTGCGGGCGGTGCACGGCACGAGCGTCGACTACACCACGTCGGTGTCGGAGTCGGTGCTGGCCCGGCTCCACATCGTGGTGCGCACGGACCCGGCAGAGCTGCAGGACGTCGACCTGGGTGAGCTCGAGAGTCGCCTGGCCGCTGCCACCCGGTCGTGGAACGACGAGCTCGCGGACGCGATCACCGCCGAGGTGGGCGAAGGGTTGGCGGCCTCGCTCATCTCGCGCTACAGCGACTTCCCGGAGGCATACAAGGAGGACTTCTCTGCGCGCCGCGCGGTCGTTGACCTGCTGCGGCTGGAAACCCTCGGGCGCAGCAAGGGCGACCTCGACGTCACCCTGTATCGGCCCAGCGAGAGCCGACCTGACGAGCGGAGATTCAAGATATTCCGGGTCGGCGGGCCCCTCTCCCTCTCGGAGATCATGCCGGTGCTGCAGAACATGGGCGTCGAGGTCCTCGACGAGCGCCCCTACGAGATCGCCCGCTCCGGCGAGCCGACGGCCTGGATATATGACCTCGGCCTGCGCCTCAGCGAGGGTGTCGAGATCGGCACCGAGGAGCGCGAGGCATTTCAGGACGCGTTCACCGCCGTCTGGCGGGGAAAGGCGGAGAGCCACCGCTTCAACGCTCTCGTCCTCGCGGCGCGGCTGAGCTGGCGCGAGGTCTCAGTGCTGCGCGCCTACGCGAAGTACCTCCGGCAGACCGGCACCGCCTTCTCCGAGATGTACATCGCGGAGACACTCGCTCGCAATGTGGGAGTGGCGGGCTGGCTCGTTGACCTCTTTCTGGCGCGTTTCAACCCTGCGCTCGCGGCCGACGAGTCTCGTTCGCACGATCTGATCGACCAGATCGGCGGCGCTCTCGCGAACGTCGCCAGTCTCGATGAGGACCGCATTCTTCGAAGCTACCTGGCGTTGATCAGCGCGACGGTGCGCACCAACTACTTCCAAGTCGGCGCCGACGGCGAGCCGAAGGAGTACCTCTCGCTCAAGCTGGACCCGGAGCGGGTGCCCGACCTGCCGGTCCCCCGGCCGAAGCACGAGATCTTCGTCTACTCCCCGCGCATGGAGGGTGTCCACCTGCGCTTCGGAGCCGTCGCTCGCGGTGGCATCCGATGGTCGGACCGGCGGGAGGACTTCCGGACCGAGGTGCTCGGCCTGGTCAAGGCGCAGATGGTGAAGAACGCCGTCATCGTCCCGGTGGGCGCCAAAGGCGGCTTCGTCGTCAAGCGTCCACGGACCGACAGGGAGGCCATGTCGGCCGAGGTCGTCGCCTGCTACTCCGACTTCATCCGCGGCCTCCTCGACCTCACCGACAACCTCGTCGACGGCGCGGTGGTGCCTCCCACGTCCGTCGTTCGCCACGACGGCGACGACCCGTACCTCGTCGTCGCGGCCGACAAGGGCACCGGAACCTTCTCGGACATCGCCAACGCGATCGCCATACAGAACGGCTTCTGGCTCGGTGATGCCTTCGCCTCGGGCGGATCCGCCGGCTATGACCACAAGGCAATGGGCATCACGGCCCGCGGCGCATGGGAGTCGGTGAAGTGGCACTTCCGTGAGATCGGCACCGACATCTCGACGCAGCCGTTCACCGTGGCGGGCATCGGCGACATGTCCGGCGACGTCTTCGGCAACGGCATGCTGCTGTCACGTCAGATCCGGCTGGTCGCCGCCTTCGACCACCGCCACATCTTCTTGGACCCTGCGCCGGACGCCGCCACGTCGTACGTCGAGCGGGAGCGGCTCTTCGAGCTGCCTCGCTCGAGCTGGGACGACTACGACCGCGCACTCCTCTCAGCGGGGGGCGGAATCTTTCCGCGCACGGCGAAGTCGATACCGATCTCGCCCGAGGTCGCTGCCGCACTGGGCATCTCGGTAGCGGCCCTCACCCCGGCCGAGCTCATGCGGGCGATCCTGCTCGCTCCGGTCGACCTGCTCTGGAACGGCGGCATCGGCACCTACGTCAAGGCGGCGACGGAAACCCACGCAGATGCCGGCGACAAGGCGAACGACGCCGTACGGGTCGATGGCCGTGAGCTGCGCTGCAAGGTCGTCGGCGAAGGCGGCAACCTCGGGCTGACCCAACGCGGGCGGGTCGAGTACGCGCTCGCCGGGGGGCGAGTCAACACCGACGCGATCGACAACTCGGCCGGAGTCGACACCTCCGACCACGAGGTCAACATCAAGATCCTGCTGGGGCAGGTGGTGGCCGCTGGCGAGATGACGCTGGAGCAGCGCGACGCGCTGCTGGAGGAGATGACCGACGAGGTTGCTGCCCACGTTCTGCGCGACAACTACGAGCAGAACGTGGCCCTGGGCAACGCCCGCTTCCAAGCGCACGACATGCTCCCGGTCTATGCCCGCTACATCTCGCGGATGGAGAAGGACGGCCACGTCGACCGATCCCTAGCCGTGCTGCCCGACGAGGTGGAGATCGCCCGGCGGGAGGCCGCCGGGATAGGGCTGACCAGCCCGGAGTTCGCCGTGGTGCTCGCCCACACCAAGATCGCCCTCACTGCGGCGCTGCTCGCTTCTGACCTTCCTGAAGATCCCTACCTGAGCCGCGAGCTCGCGGGCTACTTCCCGACGCCGCTGCGAACGAGGTTCGCGCGGCAGATGCTGGATCACCGCCTGCGGCGGGAGATCATCACGACGGTGGTCGTCAACGGCATGGTCAACCACGCCGGGATCACGTTCCTCTACCGGATGGCTGAGGAGACGGCGTCGTCGCCGGCAGACATCACCCGAGCGCACACCGCAGCCCGGGAGATCTTCGCCATGCCGAGCTTCATGGCAGAGGTCGAAGAGCTGGACAACGTCGTACCGACCTCGGTGCAGACGTCGATGCTCCTCGAGGGTCGCAAGCTGATGGAGCGGGCGACTCGGTGGCTGCTGCACAGCCGGCGAAGCCCGTTGGACATCGCAGCGAGCATCGTCACCTTCGCCCCCGGTGTCGCCGAGGTGGTAGCGGGACTTCCGGGTCTGGTCCTCGGCCCCGGGCTCGATGCGATGGTCGTCCAGACCGCCCAGCTCGAGCAGGCCGGCGTGCCTGAGAGCATCGCCCGCCGGGTGGCCGGCTTCGGGGCGGCGTACGGCGCCCTCGACATCGTCGACGTCGCGTCGCGGAGTGGAGCCGCGGTCTCCGAGGTCGGTCAGGTGTACTTCGCGCTGGAGGAGCGGCTGGAGCTGCACCGCTTGCGGGGCGGGGTGCTCGCGCTGCCCCGCGAGGACCGTTGGCAGACGTTGGCGCGTGCTGCCTTGCGTGATGAGCTCTATGCCGCTCACGCAGTGCTCACCGCCGATGTGCTGGCCACGACCGAGCCGGGTGAGGCCGACAAGCGGATCGACGTGTGGTGCGAGTCGAATGCCGCGGCGGTCGGTCGCGCGACGCAGGTGCTGGCTGACATCACCACCGCGGAGTCCTACAACCTCGCGACGCTCTCGGTCGCGCTCCGCCAGGTGCGGGGGCTCGCCCACTCATCGGCACTCAGCCAAGCATGACGGCGCGGCGATCCGGCGCCTGCGTTACGGTCAGTCGATGACATTCACCGGCATGGTCGCTCCCGTCTACGACTTCTCCGACACCACGCTGGCCAACGGCTTGCGGGTCGTCATCAACGAGGATCACGCAGTGCCCGTGGTGGCCGTCAATCTCTGGTACGACGTCGGCTCACGGCACGAAGAGCCTGGCCGTACCGGTCTCGCGCACCTCTTCGAGCACCTGATGTTCGAGGGCTCCGCCCACGTCAGCAAGGGAGAGCACCTCAAGCTGCTGCAGGCGGTCGGTGCCTCGCTGAACGCGACGACGTGGGGCGACCGGACCAACTACTTCGAGACGGTCCCCAGCCATCACCTCGAGCTGGCGCTCTGGCTCGAGGCGGACCGGATGGGTGGCCTCGGAGAGGCGCTGTCGCAGGAGACGCTCGACAACCAGCGCGCAGTGGTGCAGAACGAGCGCCGCCAGTCCTATGACAACCAGCCCTACGGCGACTGGCTCGAGCGGCTTCAGCAGCTGGGCTTTCCTGAGGGGCACCCCTACCAGCACTCGACCATCGGCTCGATGGACGACCTCGAGGCTGCCTCGCTCGGTGACGTCAAGGAGTTCTACCGGCGCCACTATGCGCCCAACAACGCCGTGCTCACCTTGGTCGGTGACGTCGACACCGCTGCCGCACTCGCCCTCGTCGAGAGGTACTTCGGCGGCATCGCCGCGTGCCAGGACCTGGTCGGGCCGCCAGACGGATCTGCGCCGGCGTCGATCGGTGGTGAGATCCGCCGAACGATCCCTGACAACGTCCCGCTGCCCGCCGTGTTCATCGGCTACCGGTGCCCACCTTTCGGTACGCCGGACTTCGACGCGCTCTCCGTCCTGTCCGTGGTCCTCGGCGGTGGCCGGGGAAGCCGGCTCTACCACGACCTCGTGCTGGAGCAACAGCTCGTCCGACCGTCTGAGGAGTTCGTCGGGGCGTTGGACTTCGTCGGGGGGGCCACTCTGCTGATCGCCGACCTGCACTGCGCAGAGGGCGTGCACCCGGAGACCGCTGAGACGGCGTACGACGCGGTCCTCGACACGCTGCTGCGCGACGGCGTCGGGCCGGCCGAGATGGAGCGAGCCCAGGCGTTGCTGACCAGCGAGCTGCTCGGCCACCTCAGCGCGCTCGACGGACGTGCCGACGCGTTCTCCCAGCACGCCACCCTCTTCGGCGACCCCGGACTGGTGAACACGCGCCTCGACCGGCTGCTCGCTGTCACGGCGGCCGACGTCGTGCGCGTCGGGCGCGCGGTGATGTCCAAGGACAACCGCGTCGTCCTCACCTACGTCCCTGACGAAGCGGCCGGGGAAAGCACCGCCGACAGCGGCCTGGTTGACGCCGCCGACCGGGCGGAGGTGCCGGCGTGACGGTGCTCATCGCGCAGCGGCCGGCCGCTGGTGAGCCACGGCCTTACGCGTTCCCGGCTTTCGCGCGCCACATGGTCAACGGCGGCATGGTGATCGCCTGCCACTTGGAGCGTCGCCCCATCGTGTCCATGACCCTGGTCTCCAGGGCGGGCGCGGCGGCCGAGCCAGCAGGCATCGAAGGAGTGGCCAACCTCTCGGCCGAGCTCCTCGGCCAAGGGGCCGGCGGGATGGACGCGCATGCCTTCGCTGTCGCGGGGGAGCGGCTGGGAGCGAGCTGGTTCGCCGCAGTCGGCTGGGATGCCACGCAGCTCGGCTTCGACGTGCCGAACGTGTCCGTGCCTGCCGCCGCTGCGCTCCTCAACGCCGCTCTGGTCGCTCCGGCTCTCGACCCGGACGAGCTCGCCCGGCTCCGCGACGAGCGGCTCGACGAGCTGGTCGCGGATGCCGCCCGACCCCGCACCCGGGCACTACGGGAGCTGGCTGCCGCCTTGTGGCAGCCCGGCAGTCGCTACGCGCTCCCGCAGGGCGGCTCGGCGGAGAGCGTTGAGGCGGTCGACCTGGCTGCCGTCCGCCGCTGGCACGACACCCGGCTGCTTCCTGGCTGCGCGGCGCTGGTCCTGGCGGGTGACCTGACCGGGCTCGACGTCGAGTCAGTGGGCGCCACGGTGTTCGAGGGCTGGTCCGGGGGAGCGGGCGAGGCTGTGGGCACCAGCGCAGCGCCGGCTTCCGGGGGGCGCCGGGTTGTGGTGGTGCACCGTCCCGGTTCGGTGCAGTCGGCGTTGGCAATGGGGCACAGCGGACCAGCGCGAGGAGGCGCGGACGAGGTCGCTCTCACCACCATGCAGATGGCGCTGGGCGGCACGTTCAGCTCGCGACTCAACTACACCCTTCGTGAGAAGAAGGGCTACACCTACGGGGCGTCGGCGCAATACGACCTGCGCCGCGACGCGGGCATCTTCGTCGCCCAGTCCGAGGTGAAGACCGAGGTGACCGGCGCTGCGCTGACCGACGCGCACGCCGAGATCCTCGGGATGCGCGACGCGGGAATCCGAGATGACGAGCTCATCGACGTACGGCTGCAGCGGATCGAGCGCTACCCGCTCGCCTTCGCTTCCCCGAGGGGCGTGGCGGGGGCGTTGAGCGAGATCGTCGTGTACGGCCTCTCGGACGACCACTACGACCGACAGCGGGAGCAGATCGCGGCAGTGACGAAGGAGGAAGTGGACGCCGCAGGACGTCGGCACCTGCGCGTCGAGGACTTGGTCACGGTCGTCGTAGGCGACGCCGACGTGGTGGCCGCCGAGCTCGGTGGCCTCGACCTGGGCCCGGTCGAGGTCCGCGCCGACGGCTGACCACGGAACCGATAACCGCATTCTCTGCGGCTGCTTGGCTTGCTTTGTCGGTCCGGTCTGCCAGAATGAGCCCGAATCACAACCGTGTCATTCGCAGTAGGTGCTGAAGGAGCTCGCGTGGACGCCGCCTCATTTGTCGACCGTCTCGAGGTCGGTCAGCTCAGTGAGCGCGAGCAGGCGATTCTCGCGTTCGAGCGCCAGTGGTGGAAGTACGCCGGTGCGAAGGAGCAGGCGATTCGCGACCTGTTCGACATGAGCGCCACCCGCTACTACCAGGTCGTCAACGCCCTGATCGACCGCCCTGAGGCGCTGATCCACGACCCGATGCTGGTCAAGCGGCTCCGCCGCCTGCGGGCCACCCGCCAGCGCACGCGCCAGGCGCGGCGCCTGGGGCTCGAGGGCTGACCACTCCCGTCGCCCGACTCACGGCCCACCGCGCCGGAGTGTCGGGGCTACTGCCGCCGGGGATGGCCCGTGACGTCTGCGGCGCTCTGCTTGCTGTCCTGCTGGTGAGCCTGGGTCTGCTCGGCCTCAACCTCGGATTCGCTCACAAGACCCCCGTTGCCGGCCCGGGCCCCGCGGTGGCCCAGGGCCCCGCCGTCGTTTCCTCGCCCGGCTCGCCCGGCTCGCCGGGCCCGGCCGGCTCGGCACCAGCCGCCTCCGCCGGCAGCACTCCGCCGGTGTCCTCCGCGGGCACCACGCCGGTTCCGGCGGTCGAGGAGTCCACCACGCCAGCCCGACCTCCGCTCACGGTGCTGAACCACTCGCGGATCACCGGTCTGGCGGCACGGGCGGCCGAGGACTTCCGCACCGGTGGGTGGCAGGTCGTCGAGGTGGGCAACACCCGGCGCGAGGTGCTGGTCACCACCGTCTTCTTCGCCGCCGGCCAGGAAGCCGCTGCCGCCGAGCTGCGGCAGGCGTTCCCGGCGATCCGCGAGATGGCCCCCCGCCCGGCCGACCTGCCGGGGAGCGGCCTCACCGTGGTGGTCACCCGCGAGTACCGCAGGTGAGCGAGGAGGACCTGCTCTCGGCGCAGCAGCGCAACCGCGCGCAGTACGCCCGGGTTGCCTCGGCCTACGCCGTCAGCGCCAGCCATGCTGGCGGTGCAGAGCTCTCGTGGTTCGCCGCGCGGGCCACCTCCGTGGCGCCGGGGTTGGCCGTGGATGTGGCCTGCGGCGGCGGCTTCTCCACTCGCGCGCTGATCGCGGCGGGACACCGCGTGCTCGCCACCGACCTGACGCCAGAGTCCGTGCTCGCGGCCCGGCAGAGCACGGACGGGGCCGCGCTGGGCTGGGTCGCCGGCTCCGCCGAGCGACTCCCCGTGAGTACGGCGGCGGTGCAGCTGGTCTCCTGCCGCATCGCGGCGCATCACTTCGGCGACGTGGCTCGCTTCGTCGACGAAGTCACTCGTGTGCTCACACCCGGCGGCATGCTCCTGCTGGTCGACACGACGGTCCCGGAGGACGACGAGCTGGCCCGCTGGCTGGACGAGGTGGAGCGCCTTCGGGACCCGTCTCACGGCCAGTCCTGGTCGCCGGCGCGATGGCATGCGGTGTGCGCCGGCGCGCGGCTCCGGGTCGACGAGACACAGCTCACCCGCAAACGGCACGAGCTCGAGCCCTGGCTCGCCAGGGCCGGCTGCGTCGGCGCCCGGGCGGAGGAGGTGCGCCGCCGGTTCCGCGAGGCAAATGCCCCGGTGCGAGCGGCGTACGACATCGAGGTCGACGACACGGGCACGGTGGCTGCCTACACCGACTCCAAGATCTGCCTGCGCGCCACCAAGCCGGCCTGATGGCTCCACATCTCGACGACGTGTCACATCACGTCGAGTGCCCGGCGGTTCACGTACTCCGGTACGTCGCTGAGCGGCGGTCGCTCCGTGACGGGCAGGTCGCGCACGACCATGCGGTAGTCGCCGAGCCGGTTGCGGAACTGCGCCAGCTCCGGCGCGGGCGGGTCGGTCAGGGTCATCCGCCCCTCGCGCTGCAGACGGGACATCAGCGACTGCTGGATGACGTAGGCCATCTGCCCGAGCTTCTCGACCGACTGGTTGCGATGCACCCGGCGCTCGAGGTCGACCTGCGCGATCGCATCGAGTCCGACCTCGTCGTAGACGTCGATGAGCAGACCGACCTCGACGCCGTAGCCGGAGACGAAGGGCAGCCGTTCGAGCAGGTCTCGTCGCCCGGCCTGCTCCCCGGCAAGGGGCTGGATCAGCCCGGCCAGATCAGGCCAGAACATGTTGAGCCACGGCCGCGCGACGAGCTCGGTGACTCGCCCGCCGCCGGTGGGGCGGAGCCGGCTGCGCTCTGCGAACGGCCGCTCGTAGAACCCCTTGACGAAGGCCACGCTCGGGTCGGTGAGCAGCGGCCCGAGCAGGCCGAAGGCGAACGACGCATCGATATTCTCGATGTCCGCGTCAACCCACGCGACGACGTCGCCGCTCGTCGCGGCTAACGACTTCCAGAGGACCTCCCCCTTTCCGGGGCGGTCGCCGTACGCCGACAGCACGTCGCGGGACGCGACCACCGTCGCGCCGGCCGATGCGGCTATCCGCGCAGTGGCGTCGGATGAGTCGTGGTCGAGCACGACCAGCTCGTCGACCAGCGGGACTTCGGCCGTCATCAGCGCGTCGCGAAGGCAGCGGACGATGGTGCCGACCGTGCGCTCCTCATTTCGCGCCGGCAGCACCAGGCTGACCGAGGTCGACCCCTTCGCGGCGACGAGCGCAGGCAGGTCAGCAAATCGCGACCAGTGATAGGTCCTGCGCTCGAGCCACGAGTGCGCCCGGTCGTGCGTCATGCGCCGCCTCGTCCCGGATCGGGTTTGACCGCTGGCCTGGGTCGTGCCGACACTGACGACAGACAACGGCGCACGCAACTCAGCCTCGTACCCGATTCGCGCCAGCCTCGACGCCCTCTGCGAGACAGGGCTCAGCGACCTCGCCGGAGGCGACTCCACATGAGCGTCATCATCCGCATCCCCACACCGCTGCGCAGCCTGACCGGTGGCAGCGCCGAGGCGGAAGTCGGCGCCGGCTCGCTCCGCGACGTCCTGACCGCGCTGGAGGCCGCGCACCCGGGCGTCGCCGCCCGGGTGCTCGATGAGACCGGCGCGCTCCGCCGCTTCGTGAACGTGTACGTCGGCGACGACGACGTCCGCTTCCTCGACGGCCTGGCCACTGCCGTGCCCGATGGCACAACAGTGTCGATCCTCCCCGCGGTCGCCGGCGGCTGACCCGCCCCCCTCACCCCATCACCCTCACCCTCAACAGCCCGCTGATCTTGGTGTCGTTATCCCCAGGCGACTCGTGGGCCGAGGCGCGTGCTCCGGTCGCCTGTGGAAACCGGCAGCAAGATCACGCTGGGAGGGCGGGTGGGCGGTGGTTGCCGCTTGCACTCGGCACCCGAGAGTGCTAAACCTGATCTAGCACTCGACACCGGTGAGTGCCAGATCGGGCGGCGAGGCCCTCAAAACCGCCGTATGTCGGCGGGGCCGAGGGTCGTCCGTCGCGGGCGTCGTCCCGGTCAGCCCGGCACTCACGAGTTCACGTCCAGGAGGACATCAAGCATGGCCAAGATCATCGCGTTCAACGAGGAGGCACGGCGCGGCCTCGAGCGGGGCATGAACCAGCTCGCCGACGCCGTCAAGGTGACCCTCGGCCCGAAGGGCCGCAACGTCGTCCTCGAGAAGAAGTGGGGCGCGCCCACCATCACCAACGATGGTGTGAGCATCGCGAAGGAGATCGAGCTCGAGGACCCGTACGAGAAGATCGGCGCCGAGCTCGTCAAGGAAGTCGCGAAGAAGACTGACGACGTCGCCGGCGACGGCACGACGACCGCGACGGTGCTGGCCCAGGCCATGGTCCGCGAGGGCCTGCGCAACGTGGCCGCCGGCGCCAACCCGATGAGCCTCAAGCGGGGCATCGAGGCCGCTGTCGAGAAGGTCGTCGAGACCATCGGCAACATGGCCAAGGACGTCGAGACCAAGGAGCAGATCGCCTCCACCGCGAGCATCTCTGCGGGTGACGTCACCATCGGCGAGATGATCGCCGAGGCGATGGACAAGGTCGGCAAGGAAGGCGTCATCACCGTCGAGGAGAGCAACACCTTCGGCCTCGAGCTCGAGCTGGTCGAGGGCATGCGCTTCGACAAGGGCTACATCTCGCCCTACTTCGTCACCGACAGCGAGCGCATGGAAGCGGTCCTGGAGGACCCCTACCTGCTCATCGTCAACGGCAAGATCAGCGCGGTGAAGGACCTGCTCCCGATCCTCGAGAAGGTGATGCAGAGCGGGAAGCCGCTGGTCATCCTCTCCGAGGACGTCGAGGGCGAGGCGCTCGCCACCCTGGTCGTCAACAAGATCCGCGGCACCTTCCGCTCGGCCGCCGTCAAGGCGCCCGGCTTCGGCGACCGCCGCAAGGCCATGCTGCAGGACATCGCGATCCTCACCGGCGGCCAGGTCGTCAGCGAGGAGGTCGGCCTCAAGCTCGAGAACGCGACCCTCGA
>DATLOQ010000068.1:0-44601 GCA_035536235.1 Mycobacteriales bacterium | reverse complement strand
ACGAGGTCACCGCCAGCTCGCTCGACCTGCAGGGCGGCGTCCCCGGGTACCGCGTGCTGCTTGTAGAGGATGAGGTACTTCTGCGCCGGCCCATCGGCGGTGGCGCTTCCGTTGGGCGCCAGCAGGGCGAGGGCGGCCCCTGCAGTGAGCAACGACAGCGTTCGACTTGATACCCGCATGGCGACCCCCCCGTTATCCGGACGCATCGGATTAACCCGAAGATAACCGCCACGCGCGTTGGACGCCAGAGCCCCGGAATTCGCCAATTCGAATTGGGCCGACCAGCGACCCGGTCGCTGCGCAGGACTGTCATGACAAAAGGGTGGGCCGCTCCCGTCAGCCCTTGCTCGTAGATGCTCCTCCGAAGCGGAGCTCCACCACGTCGCCGTCGCGCAGCTCGAGGTTTGCCACTTTGCACGCGCCCCCGAACAGGTCGGGCACGCGCTCCCTCTGGAACTCGCTGGCGGTCGTGCAGCTCGTCGAGGGAATTGCCGCGTCATCTGTCGGGTCGGCCGAGGCTGGAGTGATCTTGGTCGTCCACGACGACCATCGGAGCGACGTATCGTCCACGCGGGAGGCGCTCACGGGCGAAGGAGGCGGCATGGGAGCGTGCACAGTGGCCGGTACACGGCGCTGGACGAGGACGACTACCGGCCGACGTCGGAGTGGTCGCTCCACGTCGACCCCGAGGGACGTACGTCGTTCGGCGTCCTCCGGGAGCGCATTGGTGTGGGCGACCGCATCCCGCGCCACTGGCACGACGTCGACGGGTCGTGCTCTATGAACGAGGAGAGGGGACTGTCCACCTCGCTGGAGCGGAGACGCCGGTGACAGCCGGCGCCACGGTGTTCATCCCAGCAGGTGTCGTGCATGGCACGGTCAACACCGGGGGCGAGGTGCTCGAGATCCGCGCCGTCTTTCCGACCACCGTCGTGCGCATCGACCTCGTCGAGCGCAACCCCATGCCGGGAACCGAGGACCGGCCGCCCAGCGCCAGCCGATACGACATGGCCACCGGCTCGTTCGAGATGCTCGGTCCCACGGATCTCCCGCGGTCCGACCTGAGCGAGGCAGTCAGCGCAGCGACTGCACTCCTCGCGGTCCGCCGATTCGCGCAACCACCGCGGGCTCTGAGGCCTCCCGAACCTCGACATCCGCGCCCACGGCAGCCAGGGCAGTGGCCAGGAATCGAGGATGAGGAGGATCCGCCGCGCGTACGCCTCTGCGGCATGCTCCAGGTGCACGGACAGCAGCACGAGTCCGGGAGGTGCATCGATCGCCGGGTGGGAGCTATCACCCCAGCTGCTCAGGAACGGAACCAGTCCGGCGGTGTGCGCATTGCGGCTCACCCGCCATTGCAACAACTCCCCCGTGGGGCTGATTCTCTGGCCGTCGACGACCCCTCCGGGGTCGAATCCCGCCGAGCGGGCGCGTTCCACCGCCCCCTCGATGTCGTCACAGGCGAGCGCCCAACCCACCAGCTGCCCCCGGGTGATGCCCTCGACGCCATACGGACGTGGCTCTGATGGCTCTGGCTGCCGCGGGTCGGGAGCGATCATCTCGAGATAGGTCCCCGAGCCCAACCCGAGCACCCTGTTGTGGGTGCCTTTGCCCGGGTGCTGGCCACCCCCGGCAGCATTCACGCCGAAACGGTCGCCGATCTCGGCGGCTGCAGCGTCGAGGTCAGGGTGCGCGTAGATGATGTGGTCGATCACCATCGGCGGTCGCCTCCGATGCGGAGCTGGTGGGCCGCAGGCTCCCACCGTGACCTCGGTAGCCTGAAGCTTGCTGTCAGACGTTGAAGCGGAATATGGAGAGCACGGTGTTCGCGAGCGCGGTATGTCGCGCACATGGCCCCTGACCTGCAGCGATGCCGTTGACTGGGGTTGGCAAGGGTTGACCGCAGACGAATGTCTTGCGGACTTTCTCCCGCTCGCCGACGGCTGGCGCGACCGGATCGAGCTGCGGTAGCTGTTCCCGCTGCTGGTGCACGCCGTGCTCTTCGGCGCGGCTACCTCGCGCGGTCGCGTGAGCTATCGATCCGGCTGGCTCGCTAGGCCGGAGCCGGAGTCGGCGAGCCGGGCAGCGTCGGCTCCTCCGGCTCGGGCAAGGCCGGGTCGTGGTCGGGCCTGGCAGCCCCGGCGGGTCGGGCCCGGTCTCCGGGGGGGGCCGGGCGGGTGCACGAGCGGCGCGGGCCCGGGCGACTGCGGGTCCGATCTCATGGCCGCGGTGTACCCTTCGGAGCGGTCGTACCGCACCGGTGAGTTCGCCGGCGGACAGGTCGACCCGGGGGGCGGCGGTGAGGACGAGACTGCTGCAGGTGTCTGCGGTGCTGCTGGTCGTTCTCGGCGCGCCGCCGGTCGCCGCCGCGGCCCCGGAGCCGTACATCGTCGACCCCGTCGGCGACCACCGAGGCACCGGCGACTACGACATCGTGTCCGTCGATCTCGCGGCGACGAGTGCACGCGGCGCTCTCGTCGACCTGGTCATCACGTTCACGCTCGCGACCGAGCCGCCCACGACCGGTGTGTCGAGCTACGTGTTCGGCGCCTCGGCGAAGGGCTGCGGGACGTTCTACCTGTACACCTACACCAGCGCGCTGGCTGCCGGCGCACGTCGGTCGGTGCTGAAGATCTACGACTGCCTGGGAGACGCCGCAGGCGAGACCACCGCCTATCCGTCGCTGGCGGTCCGCGGCCGCAGCCTCGTTCACCGGATCCCGTTCGCCAAGATGCCGCCGGAGATCCGCCGGACCGTCCTCCGAGGCATGTACGCGTTCACGGCCCCGGCAGAGCCGGTGCTCGGGTTCACCGCGGCCGACGTCGAGCCGTCCGCCACTGCGTTCGACTACGCGACGTCGGACAAGAGCTTTCGGCCGTCGGGCTGAGGGCGCAGTCAGGTGCAGGTTCCGATGCGTGTCCGGTCGGCCATCGTCGTCACGTCGGCGCCCCGCATCCGAGGTCCCGCGGTGCGAGCAGAGCAGTCTCGTACGATGTGGCGCGGTAGCAGATGTCATCGACGCAGTGGTTACCGCAGAGGACGCATTACGCGAGGGCGCTATGCCGGTCGTGAAAAGGAGGCGGTGAGACATGGCCAGCACCGCGAAGCGTCCTGACGGCTCCTGGCGAGCTCGCTACCGCGACGCCGATAACCGCGAACACGCGAAGCACTTCGCCGCAAGATCGACGGTCAGCGTCACTTTTACGCGAGCGGGCTGATCGCTGCAGGATGCGACGTCGTGACGGTGCAGCGCGCACTCGGTCATGCCAAGTCGACGACGGCCCTGAACTCCTACGCGCACCCCTGTCCGACCGCGTAGGACCGGACGCGTCGCGCAGCCGGCGACCTCAGCGTCTGCCTGGCCTCCTGCGGACTTGGTGCGGACTACGGAGGCGTAGCAGGGCTCTGACCTGCGGTGATGCGCCGGACTAGACGTTGAAGCGGAAGTCGACGACGTCGCCGTCCTGCATGACGTAGTCCTTGCCCTCCATACGCGCCTTGCCGGCGGAGCGAGCCGCGACCGTGGAGCCGGCGGCGACGAGGTCGTCGAAGCCGATGATCTCCGCCTTGATGAAGCCACGCTGGAAGTCGGTGTGGATCACGCCGGCCGCCTCGGGGGCGGTCGCTCCCTTCCGGATCGTCCAAGCGCGAGTCTCCTTGGGGCCAGCGGTGAGGTAGGTCTGCAGTCCGAGAGTGTCGAAGCCGATGCGCGCCAGCTGGTGCAGACCAGACTCGGTCTGGCCCATCGACTGCAGCAGCTCGAGTGCCTCGTCGTCGGGCAGCTCGATGAGCTCCATCTCGACCTTCGCGTCGAGGAAGACGGCTTCGGCAGGGGCTACCAGCTCGGCCAGACTGGCGCGTAGCGCTTCGTCGGTGAGCTCGTCCTCGTCGAGGTTGAAGACGTAGAGGAACGGTTTGGCCGTCAGCAGGTGCAGGTCTCGCAGCACCTCGCGATCAAGCCCCGCGGCGAAGACGGTACGGCCCGAGTCCAGGACCTCCTGCGCACGACGCACCTCCTCGAGCTGGATCGCCGACTCCTTCTTGAGCCGCAGCTCCTTCTCCAGTCGTGGGATGACCTTCTCGACCGTCTGCAGGTCGGCGAGGATCAGCTCGGTGTTGATAGTCTCGATGTCGTCCTTCGGCGAGACCTTTCCGTCGACGTGGACGACGTCGGGGTCGACGAAGGCGCGGATCACCTGACAGATCGCGTCGGCGTCGCGGATAGTGGCGAGGAACTTGTTGCCGAGGCCGGCGCCCTCGCTCGCACCCTTGACGATGCCTGCGATGTCCACGAAGTCGACCGTCGCCGGCAGGACTTTCTGCGACTCGAAGAGCTGCGCGAGGACGGCGAGCCGTGAGTCCGGTACGCCGACGACCCCGACGTTGGGCTCAATCGTCGCGAAGGGGTAGTTGGCCGCGAGCACGTTGTTCTTGGTGAGCGCGTTGAACAGCGTGCTCTTGCCGACATTGGGCAAGCCGACGATCCCGATAGAGAGACTCATGCCACCCAGGCTACCGAGCGCCTGCGGCCGGCCCGGTCACCACTGCCCCCACCGGATCACGTCCTCGTCAGAACGCCGCGGGTAACGGCTTCCCGGAGTGGGAGCGCCATCCCGAGGCCAGCCGAGCGCGATCGCGCCGATCGGTCGCATGCCTTCGGGCACACCGGCGCGGCGGAGCACCTCGGCCTCGCCCTCGAAGATCGCGAAGAACCAACCACCCAAGCCGTGTGCCGTCGCAGAGAGCAGCACGACCATTGCGGCCATGGCGGTGTCCACGGTCCAGTAGGGCACTGGCCATGCGCCGACGTCGGTGCCCATGCCGAACTGCACCTTGTCGGGTGCGCTGTAGCGGTCCAGATACGCCTGGGGGTGCTCGAGCGGCAAGACGACCACGGGGCAGGGCTGCAAGCTCTCCGGATCCTCGCGATTGGGATGGGTCAGCTCGAAGAACTCCCGCGTCTGGTCCCCCTCAAGGACGAGAAAGCTGGCACCCTGCGAATGGCCCGCCGACGGTGCCCGGCGCGAGTCCAGCAATATTTGGCGGACCAGGTCACGAGGGACCGGACGATCGGCGTACGGCGCGCGGATCATGCGCTGCCGGCGAAGCACCTCGTCCAAGCCGGGGACGGGCTGATCGATCACCTCGAGGTCTCCATCGCAGCCAGCTGGGCCACCGCTTCGGCGAGCACCGACTCCGAGCCGGCGGACCGCCCGCGCTCGCGCGCGACTCGCGCCGACTCGTCATCGCAGCACGCCGCGAGCCGGGTCAGGAGCTCGTCCTGGAGGGGGGTCAGCTGCGGAATGTCCGACATGCAGGCCGCCAGACCGAAGCCGCCCTCCGCCGCGAGCCCTTCCGCCGCGCCGACGCAAGTCTGGGCCAGCTCGAAACGGCCCTGCTGCTCGGCGACGACGGCAAGGCCGGACATCGCCATCCCGCGTACCCGGACGTTGCCGATCTCGACCGCCTGACGGTGCGCCTCCTGCAGGAGATCGACCGCCTCCGGGTCGTGCAGCCAGGCCAGCATCCACGCCTGAGCGCTGAGGCTGCGCAAGTGCTCATAGCCCGCCCCCAGGGCCTCGAAGCGGTCGCGCGCCTCCCGGAACGCCTCGGCGGCGCCGCGCACGTCACCGGCTCGAACGAGCAGTGCACCCAACGCCCGCTGGAGCACTGCGGTCTGCCGGTCCACATCGCTGATTGCCAGTGCCGCTTCGATCAGGGCCCGGGCCCCCACGTGGTCGCCCCGGTCCTCGCACACATCGGCGGCCAGCAAGTAGGACGACGCGAGCAGGTGGACATTCGTCCCGGCCCTCGCGATCTCGGCGCAGCGGTCGCTGTGCAGCGCCGCGCGAGCGAAGTCACACAGGTTCGCAGCATGCAGTCCCGCGTGGAACTCCAACCAGCCCCGGGTCTCGTCATCACCGCCGGGCGAAGCCAGGGCCCGCTCCGCCAGAACGAGCGCCTCCCCCTCCACTCCCCGGCTGAAGCCGTAGCGACAGATGCGCAGGCAGAGCTCCATCGCCGTAGTGGGATCGGAGCGGGTCAGCGCATGATCGATGGCGCTCCGCAGGTCAGGCAAGCAGAAGGCGAGCACCTTCCGCTGCTCGGCGTCGGGGTGATAGCTCGCCGTATGCGGGAAGTCGTGGACCAGGCGAAGCAGATGGTCGACGTGCCGGTCGAGCAGCAGCTGCTGCTCGCCAGCCTCCGCGAGCCGGAGCGTTGCGTACTCGCGAATGGTGGCGAGCAGGCTGTACGCGGGGTCGCCATCGTCATCGGAGAACGTCACGAGCGATTTGTCGATCAGACCGGCAAGGCGGTCGAGCACGTCCTCCTCCGGTAGATCTGAGTCGGCGCACACTGCTTCGGCGGACTCCAGTCGGAACGCTCCGGCGAAGACGGAGAGCCGACGGAGCAGCGTGCGCTCCTGATCGTTGAGCAGGTCGTACGACCAGTCCACGGCGGCGCGCAAGGTCTTGTGGTGGGCCGGCCGGTCGCTGTCGTCGACAGACAGCAAGCGGAAGCGGTCGGCCAGTCGAACGGAGAGCTGAGGCAGGGCGAGGTGACCGGCCCGCGCTGCGGCCAGCTCCAACGCAAGCGGGATTCCATCGAGCTGTCGGGCGATGTTGGCGGCCGCGCGGATGTTGTCGTCGCTCCACACCAGCCGGGGGTTGGCCGACGTCGCCCGCTTCATGACCAGGGCTACCGAGTCGAGGTCGGCAAGAGTGGAGACGAGCTCAGTGGAGTCTGCGGCTGGCACCGCGAGCGGGTCGAGGCGCCACACGTGCTCGCCGGGCACCCGCAACGGCTCGCGGCTGGTCGCGAGGACGCACAAGTAGGGACACGCCATCAGCAGCGACTGGATCGCACGCGCCACCCCGGCTCGGAGGTGCTCGCAGTTGTCGACGACCATGAGCAGGTCCCGATGACCGATGTGGTCCGCCAGCACCGCCATCGAGTCGCGGCCTGGCTGAGGGTCTGCGCCCATGCCGTCGAGCAGCGCAGACTCGGCCGCGGCGAGTGAGTCGACCTGCTCGAGCTGGATCACCCACGCCCCGTCCGGAAGTGTCGCGGAGCAGGCGGCCGCGACGTGGAAGCACAGCCGCGTCTTGCCGACCCCGCCCGGACCGACCACCGTGACCAGCCGATGGGCGGCGACGGCGAGCTGGAGCGCGCTCAGCTCGGCCCGCCGGCCGATGAAGGAGGTGAGGTGATCGGGCACGTTGTGCGCTACTGCTGGGACAGCGCGCAGTGCGCCGAACTCCCCCGGCATCCGGTCGCCGCACAGCTGCAGCAGGTGCACCGGCTCGTCGAAGTCCTTGAGCCGGTAGGCGCCGAGCTCGCGGACAGTGAGCTGGTCGGGGGCGGGCACAGCTGCGCCCCAGGTGTCAGTGCTCACCACGACCTGGCCGCCATGGGCGATGGCAGAGATCCGGGCCGCCTGGTGCACAGCGAGTGCCGTGTAACCGGTGCCATGCGGCTCGGCGGGGCCGGTGTGCAGGCCCATGCGGACCCGCAAGGGCATCCCGTGCGGCCACGGGTACGCCGCGATCGCCCGCTGCGCTTCGCCGCAACAGGTCAGCGCGTCGGCAGCGGACCCGAAAGCGACGAACATGCCGTCGCCGGAGGAGCTGACCAGTACCCCACCGTGCTCTCCGATGACACGGCCGAGGAGCGCGTCGTGCTCCGCCAGCAGCGCGGCGTACTTTTCACCGAGCTGGCGGTGCAGTCGGGTCGAGCCTTCGATGTCAGTGAAGAGGAAGGTGACGACCCCGGACGGCAGCCTGTCCATGCCCGGATCGTCCCACCACGACATCGCGATGCCAACGACGGACGGTGTCTATCCAGAGATACTAGGGCTACGACGCCGCGGGTAGGCGGCCAGCAGATGGAGCCTCGATGAGCAAGTCCTCCCCGAGCCAGCACGTGCCCACCGGGGTCGTGCACGACCTGCCGGCAGATCTGCACGATGCGCTGCTGGCCAACCCGGAGGCGCTCGCCCTGTGGGCAGACATCACGCCGCTCGCCCGCAACGAGTTCATCTGCTGGGTCGAAGACGCAAAGCAGGCGCCTACCCGGCAACGCCGCATCCGGCGCACCCAGGAGGAACTGCTGGACGGGCTTCGCCGGCCATGCTGCTGGCCTGGCTGCAAGCACCGGGAGCGCACCGGAGTCCCATGAGGCTGACGCCGTAGCTCAGGACTCCAGCCGGGCCTTGGCGCGCTTGCCGCGGGAGCGCTCGCGTTCGCTCTGGTCCAGCACCACCTTGCGGATGCGCACCGTCGCCGGCGTCACCTCGACGCACTCGTCCTCGCGGCAGAACTCCAGTGCCTGCTCTAACGACAGGGCCTTGTGGGGAATCAGCGGCACCAGTACGTCGGAGGACGACTGGCGCATGTTGGTGAGCTTCTTCTCCTTCGTCGGGTTGACGTCCATGTCGTCGGACCGGGAGTTCTCCCCCACGATCATGCCCTCGTAGACCTCGGTGCCGGGGCCTACGAACAGCGTGCCGCGCTCCTGCAGGTTGGCCAGCGCAAACCCAGTGGTCGGCCCGGTGCGGTCAGCGACGAGCGAGCCCGACGGACGAGTGCGGATCTCGCCGTGCCACGGCTCGTAGCGCTCGTGGATGTGGTGCAGCAGACCGGTCCCGCGGGTCTCAGTGAGGAACTCGGTCCGGAAGCCGATGAGACCACGGGCGGGGACGATGTACTCCATCCGGGTCCAGCCGGTGCCGTGGTCGACCATCTGCTCCAGGCGCCCCTTGCGCAGCGCCATCAGCTGGATGATCACACCCTGGTAGTCGCTCGGCGTGTCGATCGTGAGGCGCTCCATCGGCTCGTGAATCTTGCCGTCGATGAGCCGGGTGACGACCTGCGGCTTGCCGACGGTGAGCTCGAAGCCCTCGCGCCGCATGATCTCGACGAGGATCGCGAGCTGCAGCTCCCCGCGGCCCTGCACTTCCCACGTGTCCGGGCGCTCGGTCGGCAGCACCCGGATGGAGACGTTGCCGACGAGCTCGGCGTCGAGCCGGTTGATGACCTGACGCGCGGTGAGCTTCTTGCCGCTGCGTCCAGCCGTGGGGGCGGTGTTGATGCCGATCGTCATCGAGATGCTCGGCTCGTCGATCGTGATAACCGGAAGCGGGCGAGGGTCATCCGGGTCGGCCAGCGTCTCGCCGATGGTGATGTCCGGGATGCCGGCAATCGCGATGATCTCGCCAGGGCCGGCAGAGTCGATCGAGACGCGCTCGAGCGCCTCGGTGCCGAGCAGCTCGGTCAGCTTGACCCGCTCCACCGTGCCGTCCTGCTTGCACCAGGCGACGGTCTGGCCCTTCTTCAGGTAGCCGTTGTAGATGCGGCACAGCGCCAGCCGGCCGAGGTAGGGCGAGCTGTCGAGGTTGGTGACGTGCGCCTGCAGCGGCGCCGCGTCGTCGTACGACGGCGGCGGGATCGTGCTCTTGATGACGTCGAAGAGGACATCGAGGTTGGGCTCGTCGGGGCTGCTGCCGTCGGCCGGGCGGTTGAGCGAGGCCTGACCGGTCTTGGCCTGGCAGTAGACGATGGGGAACTCGATCTGCTCAGCCGTCGCGTCGAGATCCATGAAGAGCTCGTAGGTCTCGTCGACCACCTCGGCGATGCGCGCGTCGGGGCGGTCGACCTTGTTGATGATGAGGATGACGGGCATGTTCTGCGCGAGGGCCTTGCGCAGCACGAAGCGCGTCTGCGGCAGCGGCCCCTCGGAGGCGTCGACCAGCAGCGCGACACCGTCGACCATCGACAGCCCGCGCTCGACCTCACCACCGAAGTCTGCGTGGCCGGGCGTGTCGATAATGTTGATGAGGAGATCCTTGCGGCGTACGGCGGTGTTCTTCGCGAGGATCGTGATGCCCTTCTCGCGCTCCAGGTCCATGGAGTCCATCACCCGGTCGGTGATGCCGCCGTCGTCCTGCTGGTGCTGGGTGTAGGCGCCGGACTGCAGCAGCATCGCGTCGACGAGCGTGGTCTTGCCGTGGTCGACGTGGGCGATGATCGCCACGTTGCGCAGGTCGTCGCGCGTGGGCATGCGAGAGCTCCAAAACCGGGGAAAGGGGGACGTCGCCGTACGCGGCAACCTGCTGAGTCTACCGGCTGTCTTGGCTCATCAGCGGCCCGAGCGCGGAGAGGATGGGCTCGTCGGTCGGAATCCAGGCTACGGAGCCGATCTCGGCGGCGGAGAGCCACTGCGCGTCGGAGTGCTCCGCCAGGCGCAGCTCTCCGGCGACCACGCGGGCGGCGTACACCCTCAGCAGCATCTGTCCGTCGACCGTGAGGGAGTCCGCGCCGACCCGGCCGCCCACCTCCACCACCAGACCGAGCTCCTCCCGACACTCCCGAATCAGGGCCTCGACCTCGGACTCCCCCGGCTCCACCTTGCCGCCGGGGAACTCCCACATCCCGGCGAGCTCCGGCGGGTCGGCGCGTTGGGTGGCCAGCACTCGCGGGCACGGCGCGGCGCCGTCGAAGATGGCGGCACCGACGACGACGCGACGGGGCCCTGTCGGCGGCATACGCCGTAGTCTCCCAGCCATGCGGACACCACTCAGCGAGAACCAGCTGCGGGACGCGCTCGGCGAGCTCACCTGCTGGGAGGGCCATCGTGAGACGGCCATCCACTGTCACCGTGAGCTCCCAACGTTCCGGGATGTGATCCGCCTCGTCGACGCCGTCGCCGACGTCGCAGAGGAGCTGGATCACCACCCGGACATCGACATCCGGCACCGGCAGATCACCTTCACCCTGCGCACCCACTCCGCTGACGCAGTGACTGAGCTCGACATCGAGCTGGCCCGCCGGATAGACGCCCTCCTCGGGCCCCCTAAGGCGTAGCCCGCCGCTGAACGGGCACCACCCCGAGCACATCGACCGTTGGAGGCACCAGTCATGCCCACACTTCTCACTCCGGCTCTCGTCGAGAGCTCGCTCGCCGCCCTCTACGAGTGGTCTGGTGACACCACAGCGATCACCCGCACGGTCCGCATGGCCTCGGCCCAGCAGGCGGCGGACTTGGTGGGAGCGGTGGAAGTCAGCGCTGGGTCGCTGGGGCATCACCCGGTGGTCGAGCGCAAGGGCACTGCGGTGACCTTCACGCTGACCAGTGACGAGGTCGGCGGAGTGAGCGAGGTGGACATCACCCTCGCGTCGCACATCGACAACCTCTCCGGCCGGCTCGCCGGTGCCGCGCCCACACCAGCGCCGAACTCGGCGATCTCCAGTGCGAGCGAGTCGAAGCGGCTGGCGTCAGGCGCCGGGCGCAACCACCCGCCACAGGTGACCGTCGACAGCGCCGGCCAGCCCGCGTCCGCTGCGCCAGCGGCGAAGAAGTCGCGGGTGCGCGGCGGCGGCGCGGGCATCGGCGTACCCAGCATCACCGGCGGCGGCACCCCGATGCCCGGCGTCGCCGCCGCGGACGACAAGGCCGACCGCCCACAGCCCGGAGACGAGACAGAGCAGCGACCCAAGCGACGCCGTTGACCTACCGGGCGCTGCGCCTCCAGTAGCGTCGCGCCCGTGGGAGAGCAGGTCGCGCAGTCTCTGCGTGAGGCCACCGTGCACGGCACTGTGCCGCCTGGGGCCGAGCTCCCCCGGACCGGCCGCATGTCGCTGGGCGCTGTGCCGCAAGCCTTCTCGTTGCGGCGTACGGCGAGAAGCCACGGCTGGTGCGGGCTCGCGCCTTCGGCTTACGACGACCGGGCCGGCGCGCTGCATCGCACGCTGGCGCTGCCCGACGCGGGCCCGCTCACGGTGACGGTCACGCAGCGCTCGGACGGTCGGCTGCACGCGTCGTGGGGGCGAGTCTCGGCGTCGAGCGGCGACCGGCAGGCGATCAAGCAGCAGTGCCGGCACATGCTCGCCCTGGATGACGACCTGACCGAGCTGCACGCCGGGTGCGCGGCGCTGCCCGGGATGGAGTGGGTCGCCGAAACCGGCGTCGGCCGCCTGCTCCGCTCGCCGACAGTCTTCGAAGACCTCGCTCGCACCCTGGCCACGACCAACTGCTCCTGGTCGCTGACCGAGCTGATGTGCAGCCGGCTGGTCGAGTCTCTCGGTGCGGCGGGTCCGGCCGGGGAGCGGGCGTTTCCCACGCCGCCAGCGGTGCGCGACGCCGGGGAGCGGCACCTCGCGGACGTCGTACGAGCCGGCTATCGGGCCCGATCCTTCGTCGAGCTGGCGGCGGCCGTGTCGGACGGCACCCTCGACACGGCGAGCTGGTGGGACCCGACAGTGCCCGACGAGGAGGTGCTGCGCCAGGTTCGCACCTTGCGCGGGTTCGGCCCGTACGCCGCCGAGGGCATGCTCGGCCTCCTCGGCCGGCCGAAGGGCCTCGCCTTGGACTCGTGGATCCGCGCCAAGCTCCCGCGCCTGCTCGGCCGGGAGTCGATGAGCGACGCCGAGATCGCCGACCGTTATGCACCGCTTGGCCGCTGGGCGGGGGTCGGCCTCTGGCTGGAGCTCACCCGCGACTGGTTCTGAGCCGCGGTCTCCTGCCCCACGAAGATCGTGGACGCGGCGCGTCCGCAGTGCGCACGACTGTGGACATCCGAAGTCCGCAGTGCGCCGCGCCGAAGCGAGGGTTGTCCACAGGTACGCCGTCACGTCGGGGCGCCTGCGCGGAATTGTCAGTGGCCGCTGCCACGATGCCCCACATGGACCTCTCCACCGTGGCTCTCCTGCTCGTCACCGCTGTGCTCGGCGTGGTTGTCGGCTGGGCGCTCGGGCGCACCTCTGGCGCGGCGAAGGCCGCCGCCACGTCCGCTGAGCGTGACTCCCTGCGGAGCGATGTCGAGCTGATGCGCGCTGAGGTCGCCGGTGCGCTCGCCGCCCGCGACAGCGCCATCTCGGACGCGCACCAGGCGCGCACCGCCTCTGCCGTCGCCACCGCCGCAGTCGAGGCAGAGCGGCTGGCTGCGGCCCAGCGCATCGCCGATCTGCAGCGCTCTGAGTCTCAGCTGAAGGAGTCCTTCCAGGCCGTCGGCGCGCAGGCGCTCGAAGCCAACAGCAAGCAGTTCCTCGAGCTGGCGCAGGCGACGCTGAAGGCGACGCAGGCGGAGTCCCAGGCCGATCTCGACCAGCGCCGGCTGGCGGTCGAGGCACTGGTCGAGCCGATTCGGGCCGAGCTGGCCAAGGTGGATCTGCAGGTTCGCGACCTCGAGCTCAAGCGGGAGGGGGCCTACCGTGGCCTGCTCGCGCAGATCACCGAGGTACGCCACTCGAGCGATGCGCTGCGGGTCGAGACCGCGTCGCTGGTGACCGCGCTGCGCAAGCCGCAGGCGCGGGGCCGGTGGGGCGAGATGCAGCTGCGGCGCACGGTCGAGCTCGCCGGCATGGTTGACCGCTGCGACTTCGACGAGCAGGTGACCAGCGCTTGCGACGACGGCGGCATCCGCCCCGACATGGTGATCAACCTCCCCGGCGGCAAGCACGTCGTCGTCGACAGCAAGTGCGCCCTCGAGGGCTTCCTCGAGGCCGCTGAGGCCGTGGACGAGGCCGCCCACAAGACGGCGCTCGGCCGGCACGCGCGCCACGTCAAGACGCACATCGACGACCTGGCCAAGAAGGGCTACGGCGACAAGATCACCGGCTGCCCGGAGTTCGTTGTCATGTTCCTGCCTGGCGAGGCGCTGCTCTCCGCGGCGCTCGACGGCGCCCCGGACCTGCTCGAGTACGGCGCCGAGCGATCGGTCATCCTGGCCACGCCCACCACCCTCATCGCGCTGCTGCGCACTGTCTCCTTCACCTGGCGGCAGGAGTCGCTGGCCGAGAGCGCGCGCGACATCGCCGACCTGGGCCGCGAGCTCTACGAGCGGCTGTCCAAGATGGGCGGCGACGTCGCCAAGCTGGGCCGAGGGCTCGAGTCGGCGGTGAAGGCCTACAACGACGCGGTCGGGTCGTTGGAGGGCCGGGTGCTGGTCACCGCGCGCAAGCTCGCCGCGCATGGCCTCCGCGACGAGTCGATGGCAGCGCCCAAGCAGATCGAGTCGACGACCCGGGCCCTGCAGGCGCCCGAGCTGGTCGAGTCCGAGACCGCCTCGCGCGTGCTGGTCGCGCTGGCGCCGGGGGAGAAGCCCTTCGAGCTCGACGACGAGCTCCGACGGGCGGCTGGGCTGTTCTAGCCCAGCTCACGCGGCCCAAGTGCCGCCACGGCGCCACGCCGGTACGCCGTCGGTCGTAGGTGCCCGCGATCTTGCGGGCTACCGTTTGACCTCAGCCGACACGTGGCCGTCAGGGGGAATCGAGATGCACCCGTCACCGACGATGCTGACCGCCCGCCACCAGCAGCTGCCCGCCGGAGCCCACATGGGTGATGCTCGCGGGCTCACCGCCACCGGAGCGGTCGCCGTGGCGCTGGGCGCCGGAGTGGTCGGCGCGACCGTCGACGCCCTCACCGGGTCCGGCCTCCGGACGGTCTTCGCACTTTTCTTCGCGCTCGGCTGCGCGGCGGCGGCGTACAAGGTGCACCGGGAAGACCTCGCTGCCGCAGTCGTGATCCCACCGCTGGCCTATGTCGCCATCACTTTCGCTGCCAGCGCCGGGCAAGCCAGCGGAGTCGGCGGCGGCTTCTTGACCCAGCAGGTGCTCGAGCTGTCCTCTGCCCTCGTGCTGGGCGCTCCCGCACTGCTGCTGGCGACCTGCGCCGCGGGCAGCATTGCTGGGCTGCGCTGGGCAACCCTTCATTGGGCGCAGCCGCACAAGTCCGACAGCGCCTGAGCCGATATCGTCACTGGCGTCGGGTCTGCTCGTTAGGCCGGTCAGCCCGCCCGTGACCTTCGGAGAGCGCCGTGCCCCTGCCCGCTGCTGTGCGCACCGGGCTCGCCGCTGCCCTTCTCTTCACCGCATCGCTGGGGGCTCCCGCCGTCGCCGGTGTACCCAGCCGAGGGTCGAGCCCGACGCAGGACGGTGCCCAGCAGGTCCGATGCAACCTGACCGAGGCTCCCCAGCCCACCCTCCGTGGCCCGAGTGCCCCGGCCCCGGCGCCGCCGCTCGGCACCGCGCCCTGCACCGGCGTGCGCCCCGGCGCTCAGATCCAGACCCCTCATGGCCCCTGCTCGATGGGCTTCCTCTTCGCCGGTGACGACGGCCGCCGTTACGTCGCGACCGCCGGGCACTGCGTGCTCGACGCCGACGGGGAGAAGATCTGGCCGCGGGGCTCCGAGGCTGTCGCGAAGGACGCGGACGGGAAGCGGATCGGCACTGCCGTCTACGCGATCCGCCAGCCCATCAAGCCGAACGGCATCACCGACTTCGCGCTCATCCGCCTCGACCTCGGCGTCGCCAGCGACCCCCAGATGTGCCACTTCGGGGGACCGACGTCGTTCGCAGCCGAGGTCGACAACCGGGCAGCCGTCTTCACCCACGTAGGCACCGGTGTCGCCGGGCTCCGCTCGCGAAGCGCCGTAGCGCCGCAGGGCCTCTACCGGGCCGACTACGTCTACGCGCATGGCGTCGCGGCGCCCGGCGACTCGGGGGGCGCACTGACCCGCGACGACGGAGCCGCGGTGGGTCTGGTCACCCAGCTGGCCTACGGGCCGCTCGGCAACATCGGCATCAACCGCCTCGGCCCCCACGTCGTACGGGCCAGCCAGGCCATCCGGGTCCGCCTCACCCTGATCACCGCACCGCTGCTCTGACGCGAAAGGCGCACCTAGGCGCTCAGGCCTCGAGACCCGTGCGTTCCTTGATGTCCCGGCGCAGCTCCTGTGGCAGCGCGAACAGCAGGTGCTCCTCGGCGCTGGCCACTTCGGTCACATCGCCGTACCCGCGCGCCGCCAGCCACTCCAGAACACCGGCGACGAGCTCTTCCGGCACGCTCGCGCCGCTGGTGAGACCCACCGTCGACACGCCGTCGAGCCAGCGCTCGTCAATCTCGGAGGCATCATCGACCAGGTACGCCGCGCCGGCCCCGGCATGCAAGGCGACCTCGACGAGGCGCACGCTGTTCGACGAGTTGCGCGACCCGACGACCAGCACCAGATCGGCGGCGCCCGCGATGTCTTTCACGGCGATCTGCCGGTTCGACGTCGCGTAGCAGATGTCGGCGCTAGGCGGCCCCTGCAGCAGCGGAAAGCGCTCCCGCAGCGCAGCCACCGTCGTCTCCGTCTCGTCGACCGACAGTGTGGTCTGCGAGAGGTAGGCGACGCGGGCTGGGTCGCGCACCGTCACCGTGGCGGCCTCGGCAGGCCCGTCGACGAGACGGATGTGCTCTGGTGCCTCGCCGGTGGTACCGACGACCTCCTCGTGGCCCTCGTGGCCTATCAACACGATGTCGAAGTCGTCCTCGGCGAAGCGCCGCGCCTCGACGTGCACCTTGGTCACGAGGGGGCACGTCGCGTCGATCACCCGGAGCCCGCGGGCCGCTGCCTCGTCGTACACCGTCGGGGCGACGCCGTGCGCTGACAGCACGCACGTCGCTCCCACCGGGACTTCGACGGCTTCCTCGACGAAGACAGCGCCGAGCTGCTCCAGTCGGCGTACGACGTGCAGGTTGTGGACGATCTGCTTGCGCACGTAGACCGGCGCTCCGTAGATCTCCAGAGCCCGCTCTACGGTCTGCACCGCTCTGTCGACCCCCGCGCAGTATCCACGTGGCTTCGCCAGCAAGACGCGACCGGACGAAGGGGTGACCACGGGGTCCATGCTACGGCGTCTTGCCGAGTCCCACCGAGGGGTTAGCGCCGCACCCACGCGGGGACGAGGAAGAAGCCCCCGCCGACCCCAACGAGAGGTACTCCTTTAATGGTCACCCCGCGCAAGGCCCTCACCCGCGGCTCGATCCCCGCTACGGTCGCGGTTGGCGTCGGAGTGCTCGCCGTCGGCGTCGGGGTCGTCCGCCGGCTGCCACTGCGGGCGGCGAGCTTGCCTTTCTCCGCGGCTGGTGGAGTCGCCCGCCTGAAGGCCACCCTGCTGCAGGAGTACGCCGGGCTGGCGCACCGGGGGGAGACGGTCATCGGGCGGCTGCGCGGCACCGAGAATCCGGTGACCCTCGATGTCTCTGAGGCCGCCGGCTCGGCGCAGACGATCGAGTCAGTGCTCGACCCGTTCGCCCTCGGCGAGCCGGTGACGGAGCTGGTCGACGACGCAGCTCCCGGAGCCACGCTGGCGCACAGCGAGCTGCCGCTCGAGGACTACGACCACCTCACTCTTGGGTCGCTCCGAGCTCGCATTCGCAAGCTGGACGCCCCGGAGCTCATCCAGCTCCGCGACTACGAACGCGCCCACGCCAACCGGCTGCCCGTGCTCGTCGCGTTCGACAACCGGCTGAAGTCGCTGGCCGGCAGCGCCCCCGGCGCCGCCCAAGCCCGGATAGTCATCGCCTAGTCTCCCGGGGGTGAGCTCCCCCAGCACAGCTGACACCCCGCTTCCGGTCCGCACCCTGTCCCGCCACATCGGCGAGTGGGTCGGCCGCCTCGGCCGGGTGTGGGTGGAGGGCCAGATCGCCCAGCTGGTACGCCGGCCAGGCCAGACGACCTGCTTCCTCACGCTGCGAGACACCGTCGCGGACGTGTCCGTCGAGATGACCGTCTCGCGTCATCTCCTCGACGGGCTGGCGGTCTCGGTCGCGGAGGGTCAGCAGGTCGTCGTGCTGGCCAAGCCGGAGTGGTGGCTCAACCGCGGCCGGTTGTCCCTCACCGTGCACGAGGTGCGCCCGGTCGGCGCCGGCGCCTTGCTGGCTCGGCTGGAGCAGCTCAAAGGGGTGCTGGCTGCCGAGGGCCTCTTCGATCGGGACCGCAAGCGCGCGCTGCCCTTCCTGCCGCGACAGATCGGCCTGGTCACCGGACGCGAGTCTGCGGCTCGGCGCGATGTAGAGGAGAACGCGCGTCGCCGCTGGCCCGGCGTGGTGATCGCCGTCCGGGAGTGCGTGGTGCAAGGGCCGGGTGCGGCGGCTGCCGTCGTCGCGTCCCTGCAGGAGCTGGACCGCGTGCCCGACGTCGACGTCATCGTCATCGCCCGTGGTGGCGGATCCGTCGAGGACCTGCTCGCCTTCTCCGACGAGGCGCTGTGTCGCGCCGTCGCTGCGTGTCGCACGCCCGTCGTCTCGGCCATCGGCCATGAGCAGGACAGCCCGCTGCTCGACCTGGTGGCCGACGCACGCGCCTCGACGCCGACCCACGCGGGCACCATGGTCGTGCCCGATGTCGTGGAGGAGTCGGCCCGGGTGCTGCGTGCCCGCCGGTCGGCGTGGCGCTGCCTCAGCTCGCTGGTCGAGCGAGAGCAGTCGCGCCTCAACGCGACGCGCAGCCGCCCGTGCTTGGCCGACCCGGCCACTGCACTTGCCGCGCGTGGCGCCGAGGTCAACGAGATGCGGCGGCGTACGGCGGGCGCGATGCTGCGTCACATCGAGGACGAAGGCCGGGCAGTGCAGGCACTCCGCGCGCAGGTGCGCGCGCTGTCCCCGCAGGCGACCCTCGACCGCGGCTACGCCGTGGTGCACTCCCCCGATGGCACCATCGTGCGCGACGGGGCCGCGCTGTCGGCAGGAGACGATCTCCTGGTGCGGCTAGCAGCAGGCCGCGTCGCTGTCCAGGTCACCGGCGTCGAGCCCAGCTGACTTCGGGAGCTGCTCCTCTCCTCGCCGGACCAGGGCCACCGCGCCGCGATGGTCGGCGAAGCCGAAGCTGCGGTAGAGCGGCTCCCCCATCGGCGTCGCGACGAGGTCGACGCGAGAGATCGCACGCTCGTCGAACCAGTCGAGCAGAGCCGCCACGATCTGCCGGCCGTGGCCCTGCCGCCGACCGTCGGGCACTGTCGACATCGACGCGATGTAGCCACGCCGTCCGGTGACGTTGTGGGGACCAGGCAGGTGCTCGCTGATCCACCCGACCCCCGACGCCACGAGCGTGCCGTCGGCGTCCTCGACGACGAAGGCCACGAACGTCTCGGGGTCCTCACTCAGCCGCCGCGCGAACATCTCGTCAGCACAGAGCCGCCACGGCTCGTCCGAGCCGGCGCCGACCGACCCGTCACCGTGGGCCGCCACGTCGCCCATCGACTCCAGCATCGCCGCTCGCAGGCGCGTCAGCGCGCTCGCATCGTCTGCGGTGGCACGCCGTAGGCTCATGCCGACCATTCTGCCGAACCGACGCCGGAGTCCGATTCCATGCCCGACGAGCTGACCTACGAGCAGGCGCGCACCGAGCTCGAAGACGTCGTACGGCGGCTGGAGTCCGGCGGGGTGCCGCTGGAGGAGTCCCTGGTCCTCTGGGAGCGCGGCGAAGAGCTAGCGGGCACCTGCCAGTCGTTGCTGGACGGTGCCCGGGCTCGCCTCGACGCCGCCCGTCCCGCCAGCGACCAGTGACCGACTACCCCCTGGAGGTCACGACCGCGCGGCTTCAGCTGCGCCAGTGGCGTGACGACGACGTCCCCGCCCTGGCAGCGATCTACGCCGACCCGGCGGTGGAGGTCCAGCTCGTGCCGACCACCCTTAACCAGACGCGCGCGCAGGTGGACCGCTTCCGTGAGGCCTGGGCCGCGGGCGGGCCGTCGCTCTGGGCCGTCGACGAGCTCGCTACCGGTCGGTTCATCGGACGCATCGGCCTGAACCCCGCGCCAGCCTGGGAGCTCGACCCGGCGGCAGTCGAGGTCGGCTGGGCGCTGTCGCGCGAGGTGTGGGGTCGGGGATACGCGACCGAAGGCGGTCGGGCCAGCGTCGCGACTGGTTTCGAGGTCCTGAGCCTGGACTCCATCATCTCCTTCACCCGACCGACGAATCTCGCGTCGAGACGGGTGATGGAGAAGATCGGGCTGACCTTCCGTGGCGAGGCGGACTACAAGTCGATCCCCCACGTCTGGTACTCGCTTGGTCGGGATCAGTGGGCCCGAAGTCAGTGACCCGCGCGGATGGCTGACATCTCGTCGAGGATGGCCGTGCACTCCTCGGCCGAGTTGTAGAAGTGCGGAGCCACCCGCAGGCCGGCGCCCGGCCGGTAGTCGACCACGAAGCCCCGGCGGATCAGCTCGTCGTGCACATGCTCCGCGTCGCCCGGGTCGATCGTCACGTGCCCGCCGCGCACGGCGGCGTCCTGCGGCGAGCGCACGACGAAGCCGCGCTCGAGTGCGTCCTCGAGCATCGGCTGGGTCATCGACAGCGACCTCTCGCGGATGCGGTCGATGCCGACGTCGAGGATCGCCTGGTAGCCCGGCGCGGCGGCGTAGGCAGCGGGCACTCCCGGCGTGCCACCGGCAAAGCGCGCGACACCGTCGGCGTAGTCGATCGCGTCGAACTCGAAGCCGAACGGTCGCGCGTGGCCGAACCAGCCGACCTGAGCGGGCCGCAGCGACTGCACCAGCGTCGGCTTGATGTAGAGCCACCCGTTGCCGGGTCCGCCGCAGAGGTACTTCACGGACCCACCGACGCAGAGGTCGACATCCGCGGCGACGACATCGACGGGCACTGCCCCGGCAGACTGGTAGGCGTCGAGGAGAACCAGCGCCCCGACCTGGTGCGCTCGCTCCACGATCGGTGCGATGTCGACGATGTACGCGGACTTGAACAGCACGTGGCTGATGGAGACGACTGCGGTGCGCTCGTCGATCTCCTCGACCACGCGAGCGGCGTCGATCGTCATGCCGTCGGAACTCGGCACTACTGCCGTCTGCACCCCGAACCGAGCGTGCTCTGTCCAGAGATAGTGACTGCCCGGCCAGTCGAGCTCGGTGCACACCACGCGGTTGCGCGAACCGGTGAAGTCCAGCGCCGAGGCGACCGCCCCGAGCAGCGACGCGACGTTCTGTCCCATCACGGTGGTGCCAGCCGGTGCGCCGATGATGGCGCCGACCAGGTCAGCGACCCGCACCATCTCGGGCAGCCAGGTCCGCCAGGCGACCACCCCCTCGCTTGCCCACAGATCGGCGTACTCGGAAAGCCGATCGCGAGATGCGGCGTGCATGGCCCCGAGTGAGTTGTTGATCAGATAGGTCTTGTTCTGGAGGATCGGGTAGTCCGCGCGCCGCTGGAGCAGGTCGTGGTGCACGTCAGCCGCCCTGAGGTGCGGCGATGCGGCCGATCAGAGTGAGCACGTCGTCGATCACCCTGCGCGCGCGCTCCGGGCCGTCGCTGACGGCGACCTCCGCTCCGGCCTCGGACACGACCGTCGTGAGCACAAGCACGAGCACCTCGGTGGACGGCTCGCCGGGCGGGTCCTCCTGGTTGCCGAGCAGCAGCTCGTTGAGGCGCATCCAGTCACGATATCGACGCCGGGACACCAGCTCGAAGCCGGGCGGCCCGCCGCCACTGAGGAAGAGTCGGGCAAGCGCGCGGTCGGCCCAACACCCCTCGAGGAAGGCGCGGGAGCCGGCCAGGAACAGCTCGACGGGCGTCGCCGGTCCGGCTGCCCGAGCCGCGGCGACGGCAGCTGACGCGCGGGCCTCCTGCCGTGCCTGGTAGTCCTCGAACAGGGCGAGGTAGAGGTCTGCTTTGCCACCGAAGTGGTGGTAGAGGCTGCCGACACTGGCTTTAGCGACCGCCACCACCTCGGTGATGCTCGCCTCGGAAAATCCTTGCGTAGTGAAGACATCGCGGGCTGCGCTGAGCAGTGCCTCCCGAGTCGCGGCCGCTCGCTCCGACTGCCGGGCCATCAGCGATCCACCGCCGACGCCGTGCGGGCCTGCCACTCTTCGACCGTGAGGCGCGGCACGTCAATGACGTCGCGCACCGGTGCGTACGCCGATCCCCCGAGTCGAGAGATCGGCGCCAGCAAAGTCACGTCCACCCGCCCCTCACGCAGCACCTCGGGTCGCACCGCCACCCAGACGACCTGGCCGAAAACGACGACCGAGGCGCCGAAGCTCTTGGTGTCGACCAGCCGGCACTCCAGTGACACCGGCGACTCCGCTACCCGAGCGGCAGCCACCACTGTCGAGGCCTCGCGGGTCAGGCCCGCTGCGTCGAACTCGCTGACGTCGGACGAGAAGGGCACTGCGGTGGCGTTCACCTGCTGCACCAGGCTTTCGGTGCAGATCGACACGACGAACTCTCCGGTCGCGACCACATTGCGCAGCGAGTCCTTCGTCCCCACGGAGGTGAACTGCACGATCGGCGGGTCGGCCGACGCGACAGTGAAGAACGAGTGCGGAGCCAGATTGTCGACCCCACTGATAGACCGAGTGGAGACCCAGGCGATCGGCCGGGGCAGCACGACGCTGGTCAGCAGGTGGTAGATCCCGCCCGGCACCGAGCTCGGATCGAGACCGAGTCGCCCGGCTTGGTCCCGATTTGCCTGCTCGAACACTGAGTTCCTCACTGTTACGAAGTGTGACAGGGCTATGACCCGGGCAGACCTCAGGGAGAACCCCGAGTGTCGGGGCGACACCTAGTGGAGGCGATCCCCGTGCTTTGGACCATCGTGGCAATCGTGCTGGTGCTCTGGTTGCTGGGCCTCATCGGCGGTATCGGTGGAGGGTTGATCAACCTACTTCTCGTCGTCGCCCTCGTGCTCGTCATCATCAACCTCGCGGGCGGACGCAACCGCGTCTAACTGCTGCATTCCTCCGTCTGAGGCCGGCTCACCTTCGCGGGTGGCCGGCCTCAGACGTATTCGCCGTCACTTCTCTGCCAGCGCGGGGCGCCCACCCTAGAATCGGGCCAGATCCTCGCGCCCGACGAAGGAGACCCGATGCCGACCAGCACGATCGCGGCGCAGACGCCTGACCGCAACCTCGCCCTGGAGCTGGTCCGGGTGACGGAGGCCGCGGCCATGGCCGGCGGCCGCTGGGTGGGTCGGGGCGACAAGAACGGCGCCGACGGCGCGGCTGTCGACGCCATGCGCGCAGTCATCTCCTCGGTGTCCATGCGCGGCGTTGTGGTCATCGGCGAGGGCGAGAAGGACGAAGCGCCGATGCTCTTCAACGGCGAGGAGGTCGGCGACGGTACCGGACCGGAGACCGACGTCGCGGTGGATCCGATCGACGGCACCACCTTGACTGCGAAGGGGATGGGCAACGCGATCGCGGTGCTCGCCGTCTCCGAGCGCGGCACCATGTTCGATCCCGGCGCCTGCGTCTACATGGAGAAGCTGGCCACCGGCCCCGAGGCCGCCGACGTCGTCGACATCAACGCGTCAATCGAAGCCAACATCCAAGCGGTGGCCAAAGCCAAGGGCGCCGACGCCGAGGACGTCACCGTCTGCATCCTCGACCGCCCCCGCCACGAAGAGATGGTCCGGCAGGTCCGCGCCGCGGGAGCCCGCATCAAGCTCATCTCCGACGGGGACATCGCCGGCGCGATCATGGCGGCCAAGGACGGCACCGGGGTCGACCTGATGATCGGCATCGGTGGCACCCCCGAGGGCATCATCGCGGCCTGCGCGATCAAGTGCCTGGGCGGCACCATCCAGGGCAAGCTGTGGCCGCGCGACGACGCCGAGCGCGCGAAGGCGATCGACCAGGGACACGACCTGGATCGAGTACTCGACTGCAACGAGCTGGTGCGCGGCAACAACGTCTTCTTCGTCGCAACCGGAGTGACCGACGGCGAGCTCCTGCAGGGCGTGCGCTACCGCGGCGGCGGGGCGACCACCCACTCGCTGGTGATGCGATCGAAGAGCGGCACGATCCGCTACGTCGAGAGCCAGCACCGGATCCGCAAGCTGATGGAGTACAGCTCGGTCGACTTCTCCCACCACTAATCAGCCGGCGCGGGCTCGCAGGCCTTCGATGTCGATCACCGTGAACGCCCGGCGATCGGTGGTGATCACCTTGCGATCCCGCAGGGTGCGGAGCGCCTTGGCCACCGCCTCCCGCGACGAGGCGGTGTAGCTGGCCAGCTCGTCCTGGCTGAGTGGCAAGGTGATGCGCACGCCGGTGCCGTCGGCCTCGCCGTACTCCTCAGCCAGCTCGAGCAGGCGAAGCGCGACTCGGCCGAGTACGTCGTGCGAGCTGTACTCCACCCGCTTGCGGTCGGCATCACGCAGTCGCACCGTCAGCAGGCGAAGCAGAGCGACAGCAGCGGAAGGATGCGACTCGAGGTAGCTGTGGAATCCGCTGGCGTCGACGAGGAGCACCTCGACGTCGTCCATCGCGATCGCGGATGCGGAGCGGGGCTCACCGTCGATGGCCGACAGCTCGCCGATCAGCTGGCCCGGCCCGCGCACCGCCAGCAGCACTTCGCGTCCGTCCGCCGTGTGTTCCACGATCTTGACCCGGCCCGCGACGACCAGCACTACCCAGTCCGAGGGGTCGCCGGCGTGGAAGAGCGCTGCGCCGGTGCGGAAGTGCCTCGAGGTGGATGAGGGCCCGAGGTCGTGGAAGCCGTGTGTGCTGGACTCGGTGGTCATCCAGCCGGGCTGCTCTGCCCACCAGAGCGCAGCTCCTGGAGCACGACGCTGGCCAGGGCAGGCGGGAAGACCAGCTCACCCGCGTGCACCCGCCGTACGCCGTCGATGACGTCCTTCGACGCCGCGGTCTTGAGCAGGTAGCCGCTGGCCCCTGCCCTCAACGCAGCGAGCACCTGCTCCCGGTCGTCCGCGGAGGACAGGACGAGCACCTTCACGTCGGGCATCTCTGTCGAGAGGGCGCGGGTCGCCTGGACCCCGTCGGAGCCCGACATGTGCATGTCCATGATGACGACGTCCGGACGAGCCGCCCGGGCCAGCTCGACAGCCTCGCGGCCGTCACTGGCCTCTGCGACGACGGTGCCGACCTTGCTCCGCTCAAGCACCTTGCGCAACGTCTCCCGCCACATCGGGTGGTCGTCGACCAGCATGAGGGAGAGCGGCGGCGAAGCCGTCGCGGCTTTGGACGCGGCCGCCTTCTTCCCAATCACCGGCGCCGCTTTTGTTGCCTTGGTCTGAGTCGATCGGGTCGTCGTGAGTCGGTCGACCTCGAAGAGGTGCCACTCGCCGGGTACGCCGCGCAACGCATGCAGCCCGCGCTCGACGAACACGACGTCGGCCCCGGCGCAGAGGTCGCGCACGGTGCTGGTCACCAACGTCGCTCCGCCCTCAGCGAGCGCACCCACCCGGGCGCCAATGTGCATCGCGAGGCCGCTCGGCTCCTTGTCGCCCAAGTCTGCCTCGCCGACATGGACCCCCGCCCGAATGGAGAGGTCGAGCTTCTCCACGGCGTCGTGGATGTCCAGCGCACAGCAGATGGCCGCCGTAGGGCTGTCGAAGACTGCGACGAAGCCGTCACCGACGACCCGAGTCTCCTCGCCGCCGTGCTTGCTCAGACAGCCACGAACGGCCTGATGGTGCTCATCCAGCAGCGCGAGCCACTTGCGGTCGCCCAACTTCGCCGCGAGCGGCGTCGAGCCCACGATGTCGGTGTTGAGGATCGTCGCCAAGCCGCGCGACGCCCCCCGCTGTCCTCGCACGCGGCTGAGTATGCACTAATACACAGAGGTTGCCTGCCCGCCGACCGAGACGGGCGGTCGGCGTTGGTGCGACGATCACAGGCATCGGGAAGAACAAAACGGGGGCACCGGATATGGACATCTCAGCCAACCTGACCGGCGCCTCGCGACGACGACGGCTGCCGCGGTCTTTAGATCCGATGGCGTTGCCGCTCTTCTGGAAGCTGCTGCTGCCGTTCCTCGCGCTGATGGTGGTCCTGGGCACCGCCGGGACGTTCTTCATCATGCGCGACCTCAGCGCGCGTGCCCAGACCCGGCTCGATCAAGACCTCTCCCGTCGGCTCGTCGAAGCGCGCACGGCGCTGAACAGCCGCGAGCTCTACCTGCTCGAGTCCGCCAACTTCGGCGCCAACATCCAGGGCATGGACGCCGCCGTGCGCGCCCGGGACACCGCGGCCGTGACTCGGCTGCTCGAATCAGTGGCCGCATTGAAGGGCGACCTCGGCCTGCTCGCGGTGACGGACGCAGCGGGCAAGCCGCTGGTCGCGTTCCGCCGATCGGCACCAGGCGGATCGCTGGCCTCCGACCTCACCTCGCCCGAGCTGTCCACTCCGGAGTTCAGCTCCCTCGTTGCGAAGGTCGTCCGCGACGACTCCGGCCGTAAGGCGGCCGCTTTCCTCACCCTGGCCGGCTCGTCGGTGCTCGCGATCGCCAGCCCGGTGTGCTCCGCCGCCGCAACGTGTGACGCCTCGGGCATCGCCGTCGTGGCCATCGATCTTGACGTGGTGGCGCGCGCGGCAGCCCTCACCGTCGGCTCCTCCGACAGTGCAGGCGTCACGGTGTACGACGCCGACGGTGAGCGGCTCGCCGCTGAAGGGCTCTCCCCCGCAGGCGGTCCGCCGAAGCGAGCCCAGTCTGAGCTGGTCCGAATGGGCGCCGAGATTGCTGGTAAGGAAGCCGCAACTGTCTATGCGCCCCTGACCATCCAGGGCGAACGCCGCGGCACCATCGCCGTCACCTTGCCGGCTGAGGCGTCGTTCGCCGCCGTCCGCGATGCGGCGTACCGCCTGGCGTTCATCGTGCTGCTCGCGATGATCGGCGTGGTCGCACTGGGCGCGCTGCTCTCGAGGTACATCCTCAGTCAGGTGCGCCCACTGCTGGCGACCAGCCGGGCGCTCGGCCAGGGCGACCTTGCTGCCCGGGCGGATGTCGTGACTCAGGACGAGCTGGGCGAGCTCGCGCAGGGTCTCAACCAGATGGCTGACGAGCTGCAGGCGAGCCACGCGACGCTGGAGTCGAGAGTTGAGCAGCGCACCGCAGAGGTTCAACGCCTGATGCAGGAGCGCAGCAACTTCTTCGCGATGCTCAGTCACGAGCTTCGGACCCCGCTGGCGATCATCATCAACCAGGCGGACCTGCTCGAAGATGGCGTGAACTCGGCCAACTCGTCAGCGACCCAAGATGCCGCTCAGTCGATCCGCCGCTCCGGCATGCAGCTGCTCACTCTCGTCAACGACATCCTCGAGGTGGCTCGTGCCGAGGCCGGCCGACTCGAAATGACCATCGAGCCAGTGGACCCGCGGGCTATTCTCAACGACTTGCGGAGCACGTTGCGTGGGCTGGCCGCGGCCCGAGACATCTCGCTCACGGTGCGCACCCCGCGCTCGCTTCCGCCCGTCGCGGCCGACCCCCGGCGGCTTCGCGAGGTGATCCTCAATATCGTCGACAACGCGGTCAAGTACACCCCCGCCGGTGGCACGGTGACTGTTGATGCCACTGTTTCGACCGACGGTGTCATGGTCGACATCACGGTGGCCGACACCGGCGTAGGCATCCCCGACGACATCGGGGACCAGATCTTCGAGCCGTTCTACCGGGTCAAGAGCACCAAGACACAGCACGGTGAGCCGTCCAGCGGGCTTGGCCTCGCCCTCTCGCACCGATTGATGACGGCGCTCGGTGGCTCGCTGCGCTACGAGAGCACGAAGGACGGGACGACGTTCATCATGTCAGTCCCGATCACGTCAGAGGCTGCACCGCGCCCGCGGCCACGACCCTCCACGCGGGTGCGGACGTCGGCTGGAGTCTGACGATGTCGGTCGCCAGTATTTTCCGACACCTGCGGGTGCCGCGGGTCCCGCATAGCAGGTCCGCCGGGCTCATCGCCGGCTGCGTCAGCCTCGTGATAGCCCTGCTCGTGACAGCGGTCACCGCTGCAGTTGGCCTCGGCGGGCTGGCTAGCCTTGGTGCACTTCTGGGTGGAAACCGACTGGATTACGCCCGCGGGCCTCTCGGCGAGTTCTTCCCGCTCAGTGACGCCTTCGTCCGGGACTCTCTCGGCCCGGGCTCCAGCCGCACGCCTGTGCCCGCTGCGGCGCCTGCTGCGCAGGTCGGATCCGTCCCGGGGACCCCTTCGATTTCCACCGCCAAGCGCGTTGACGCCGGCACGAGCCGCGAGGACGTGCTCCCACCGGACGAAGTCGGCTCCGACCTGCGAAACGACGACTTTGCCTCGGCCTACACAGTCCGCGGTCTGCCTTTCACCTCGAGGACCACGGAACCGTCGTCCCGTCAGCCCGATGAGCCCACCGACTGCTCCAGCTCGGGCGGCACCCGCTGGTTTCGCTACACCCCACGCTTCGACATCGACCTGCTGGCGACTACCACCGGCAGCGGCCTCGGCACTGCCGTCGGAGTATTCACCGGCATTAGTCTGAGCACCCTTCGGTCGGCTGCCTGTGCTGCCGACCCAGGAGGAAGAGCCAGGCTTTCCTTTCCTGCCCGCGCAGGCACGCCCTATTGGTTCCAGGTGGCCAAGACCATCGACGGCGGCCCATTGGTTTTCGACCTGGCTGTGCAGAGCCGGACTTTCCTCGCCTCCGGATCACCTGACAACGGACCGGCGACCGGCGGGTCGGGCCGGCCGCGGATCAGCGCCGACGGACGCTACGTCGTATTCCACTCAACCGCCGACCTCGTGCCCGGCACCCAGAACGGCTGCGTAGCAGTGCGGCGGCCGGCGTTGGATGTCTTCGCTGTACCGCGCCCCGGGCCATGCCTGAACGTCTACCGCCGAGATTTGACGACGAACACCACGGAGCTGGTCTCGACTGGCGATGGCGAAGTGGGCGGGGACAACGACAGCTACTCCGCCGTCGTGTCGGCTGATGGGCGCTTCGTCGCATTCATTTCTGCCGCGGCCAACCTCATCAGCAAGGACACCAACGGCACTCCCGACGCCTTCCTCCGCGACATGACCCGCCGCGAGACCACCCGGGTGTACGTGACATCGACGGGTCAGCAGGTCGTCGACCCAGACGGCAGCATTGGCCTGGCGATTTCCAGCGACGGCCGCTTTGTCGCCTTCTCCAGCCAGTCGGAGGATTTCCGCAGTGACGTGCCGGCGGGTTGCGCTTTTGGGAACTGCTACCTCGCTTACGTCCGAGATGTCCAGATGGGACGCACCCACCTCGCCTCGGCGGATGAGGATGGCGATCCTCTGGCCGCCGATTGCTACGTCAACGGGCTGAGTGGAGACGGCAGCCGGATCGCCTATACCTCCTTTCCTGCCAACGATGGCCGCGTGCCGCAGGTAGTGATCAGCGACTGGCGGACTCCGGGCCGTACCGAGATTGTGTCCGTGTCCACTGAGGGGGCGGAGGGCAACGGAACCAGCCGGTCATTCGACGGGTCCGCGATCTCCGACGATGGGCGGTTCGTCGTCTTCCTGTCCTCGGCAACCGACCTGATCGACGACGAAGACACCAATGAAGCCGTCGACACGTTCGTCCGGGACCTTGTCCTGAACCGGACCGTCCGAGTGTCTGTGAGCTCATCTGGCACGGAGTCCCAACCGCCACAGCGAACAGACACAGGGCAGACGCTGACCGCCTCGAACGGCATCGGCTTCGACAGCTCCAGCATCTCGCCTGACGGTCGTTATGTGACATTCGCCTCGGAAGCACCCGATCTGGTTTCTGGCGATGACAACGGCACGTACGACGTATTCGTCCACGACCTGAGGCGCCGCACCACAACCCGCGTCTCGTTGCTCGACGACGGAAGCCAGTCCGCAGGCATTTCGTATGCGAGCTCTATCTCCGCCGGCGGCGGGCGAATCGCGTTCATGGCCCGGGGCTTCAGGCCCGAAGATGACGGGACGAACTTTGTCGTCTACGTTCGTCAACAGCCGCCATCATGACGAACTTCACGTTAGCGTGGCCGAAGGTGCCTGGCCGGCACGCCAAGCCGGCGATCCTGCTCGCCGGTTGCGTGAGCCTGGTGATGGCGCTGCTCGTCGCCGCGGTAACCGCTGCGGTCGGACTCGGCGGTTTTGCCGGCCTCGGCGGGCTCCTCGGCGGAGGCCGGCTCGACTACGCCCGCGGGCCTCTCGGCGAGTTCTTCCCGCTAACCGACGGCTTCGTTGCGGACAAGCTCGGGCCGGGCTTCACCCGCACGCCGGAGTCGGCAGGGTCGGCCGTCGTACCGGTCGAGTTCGGGCCTGGGCGCGCGGTAACCCCGATTTTTGCGAGCGTCGGTTCGGGCAGCGGCCGTGACGACGTCCCGCCGCCGGACGAGCTCAGCGCCGACCTCGGCAACGACAACATCGCCAACGCCTACGTCATTCGGGGACTGCCTTTCAGCGCTCGTAGCACCGCGCCGGCCACCCGGGAGCCGGGCGAGCCGACGCCATGCGGGCCCCCCGGCGGATCGCGGTGGTTCCAGTACACCCCGCGAATCGACATCGGCCTGCTCGCCACCACCAGGGGTACCGAGTTCGGCTCCTCGATCGCCGTGTACACCGGCTCGGGAATCGGCGACCTGACCGAAGTTGGTTGCAACGGCGCCCCGAACAACGGCAATCAGGTGCTCTTCGCGGCCAAAGCCGGCATGACGTACTGGTTCCAGGCCTCCAAGACAATCGGCGACGGCGCGCTGCAGTTCACGCTCGACGTGCAGGGGCGGACGATTCGCGCGTCCACGTCGAACGATGGCCGCCCAGCCGAAGGAGACTCGGGCCAGCCCAAGATCAGCGCGGACGGTCGCTACGTCGTGTTCAACAGCGAAGCCGACCTGGTGCCGGGCACGCAGAACGGCTGCTTGACCACCAGGCACCCCAGCGTGGAGTACCGCGCGCTGCCCGACCCGGGGCCGTGCCGCAATGTCTATCGCCGATCACTGGACACGAGCGTGACCGAGCTTGTCTCTACGCCCGACGGCGAGGTGGGTGGGAACGAGGAAAGCGTCGAGAGCAGCATCTCGGCGGACGGCCGTTTCATCGCTTTCGTGTCGTGGGCGTCGAATCTCGTGCCCGGTGACACCAACGGAACGTCCGACGTCTTCGTGCGCGACATGCTCGAGGCGCGAATCACTCGGGTCTCCGTCACCTCCGAGGGCCGGGAGACGATCGACGCGGAGGAACCCGGGTTTACCGCCATCTCGCACGACGGGCGATACGTCGGGTTCTCCAGCGGAGCGCCGGAGCTGGTCAAGCCGGCTCCCGGGAGCACCTGCCCCTGCTATCAAGTCTTCATCCGGGACCTGCAAACCCGGCGCACGCACCTGGTGTCGGTGGACGAGAGGGGCGTGCCTTACGACGGCGACAGTCTTGTCGCAGGTCTCAGTGCCGACGGCGCGAGGGTGGCCTTCTCCACGCACACGAAATCGAGCGGTCCGCAGGCGCAGGTCGTCGTGAACGACTGGCGCCAGCGGGGAGGGAGCTTCGTCGCGTCAGTGGCCGACGACGGGTCCGACGCGGACGGTCGAAGCGACGCCATCCTCTCCCCTGCCCTCTCCGCCGATGGCCGGTTCCTCGCCTTCCAGTCGATCGCAACCAACCTGGTTCCTGGTGATCGCAACGGTGCGTACGACACCTTCGTCCGCGATCTGGCCATGGGCTCGACCGTTCGGGTGTCGGTGTCTTCGGCCGGCACCGAGAGCCATCCGCAGTCCGGGACCACCACGAACGAGGTCGTCGCCTGCACCCAGGTAGTCTGCGCCGGCTTCGACTCGGCGACGATTTCCCCAGACGGCCGGTACGTGACCTTCGCGTCGAACGCACCCGATCTGGTTCCTGGTGACACCAACACGACCTACGACGTGTTCCTCCACGATCGATTGCGCCACACGACCACCCGGCTCTCCGTGCTCGACGAAGGGCGACAGTCAGACGGAGCGGCGTTCCGAGGTGTCCTGTCGCAGGACGCCCGTCGAGTCGTCTTCCTCGGCCGGGCGTATCGCCCCGAGGACGACTCCGCACTGCTGACCGTGTACGTCCGTGAGCAGCGGGTGGCATGACATGACCACGTTCGCGCTCGGACAGATCCGACGGCTGCCAATCCAGCACGCCAGGCCGGCGATCCTGCTCGCCGGCTGCGTCAGCCTCGTGATGGCGCTGCTCTTGACCGCTGTCACTGCTGCTGTCGGGCTACGCGGGCTGGCCGGCCTTGGCGGTTTGATCGGCGGCAATCGGCTCGACTACGACCGCGGTCCTCTCGGAGAATTTTTCCCGCTCACCGACGGCTTCGTCGAAGACACACTCGGACCAGGCTTCAGCCGCACGCCCGGGGCGCCTGTGCCGGCCTTCGTGCCGGTTGAATCCAGCCCAATTCGTGCTACGACCCCGCCAGCCGAGCATGCCAACGGCGGCGACAGTGCCAACGCCGCACCACTTCGGGACGAGACCAGCACCGACCTCGGCAACAACGACTTCGCCTCCGCGTACGCCGTCCGCGGTTTGCCCTACTCGTCGAAGAACTCCGCGCCCTCGGACCGCCAGCCGGGCGAGCCGACGAGCTGCGCGTCCGCCGGCGGAACTACCTGGTTTCGCTTCACCCCGTCGAGGGACATCGGCCTGACTGCGACGACGGCGGGCAGCGATCTGTCCACGGCAGTTGGCGTCTTCACTGGCACCACTCTGCCCACGCTGCGGCAAGAGTCCTGCGACTCCGATCCATCCGGCGACGCCGCAACGACCTTCTCCGCCCGGCGTGGGACGACGTACTGGTTCCAGGTGACGAGGACCTTGGGCAGCGGTGCCGTCGTCTTCGGACTCGACCTGCGCGCCACCACCACCGTGGTGCGGGAGGTCGACGGCATCAACGACTACGCCGCGGTGAGCGGGAACGGGCGGTACGTGGTCTACCTCGCCGAAGCCGATCTGGCATCTATCCAGGACCGCCCATGCGGCGACGGGGGGACTGTACGCGGCATCGTTCGTCGGCCTTGCCAGCAGGTCTACGTGCGCGACCTTCGCACCGGAGCGACGGAACTGATCTCGTCACCAGATCACGGCGAAACCGGCGGCGACGAGGACAGCGACTTCGCCGCGATTACCCCGGACGGCCGCTTCGTCGCGTTCTCCTCCCTCGCCTCCGACCTGGTCCCCGATGACGAGAACGACACGCGGGACGCCTTCGTCCGCGACCGTGTCACCGGTCGCACTACCCGAGTCAGCGTGACCTCGGAGGGTGCTGAGACGCACAGCGGCGCACCCCCGGGCACCGTCGCCATCTCTGCCGATGGGCGGTTCGTAGCCTTTCTGAGCGACGCCCCCGAGCTCACTAAGCAACCACCCGCAAGTTTCACCTGCTGCCTTGAGCTCTTCGTCCACGACACCGCGACCGGTCAGACCGAGCTGGTATCCACTGACGGAGGAGTCGGGCGCGATGCGTACGTCGGCGGTCTCTCCGCCGACGGCCAACGGCTCGCCTTCAGCTCACGCGGTGGGGTCTACGTCTCCGACCGGAAGCAGCGCCGGGTGGAGACCGTCAGCGTTTCCTACACCGGTGCTGACGTGACGGGCACCTGTCTGTCCGGCCAGTGCCTCTCGGCAGACGGGCGTTACGCCATCTTCCAGTCTCCCGATCCGGCGGTTGCTGACGACACTAACGGCCACGTTGACGTCTTCGTGCGCGACTTGGTCAACAACCGGACGACGCGAGTGTCGGTCGCGTCCTCGGGCGCGCAGTCGCACGCGTCTGCCGATCCGGTTCCCCGCGACGCCCTTGTCACCTTCACAGCAGCGGCGATCTCCCCGGATGGATTGTTCGTGGCGTTCTCCTCCAGCGCTGAGGACTTGGCTCCCGGGGACGACAACAACAGGTATGACGTCTTCGTCCACGACCTTCGTCGGCGTACCACCAGCCGGGTCTCCGTCCTCGACGACGGCAGTCAGTCGGAAAGCGGGACGAGCTACCAAGGCAGCGTGTCCAACAACGCCCGCACGGTCGTCTTCAGCTCCGAGGCCTTCACCGCCCAAGATGGGCCGCGGACATCCGGCATCTACGCACGACAACGTTCCGATGTCTGACATGGAGTGTGTGCAAGTGCTGACGCGGCTGCCGCCCTGACTGCAGTCGCGACCAAAGTGTACAAGTACGCACCAGCGTTGTGTTAGCCGGCGCAGACTCCCGCACCGATCCGGCACTTGAATCCGTTTTACGGACAAGCCGGTTTCTGACGGGGGATGAGCCCAATGCGACAGAGCCTGAATGAGATTCAGACGTCCCGGATACGCCGCACAGCGACGTGCGCACTGGCCGCGCTCATCGCGCTGACCGCGCCCGCAGCGGCCGCTCCCAAGCGGCCCGGTCCGATCAAGGGCAGCTATGCCGTGAGGCTGACCATGGATGTCACCCAGCTGGCGTCGAATATCGCTCGGGCAACTCCCCTGCGGCCCGCCGCCTGCACCAGCGTCAATCCGAAGTCAACCGACCGGCACGACCTGAGGATCCCGGCGGCGGGTCGCCTCAAGGTGCTCCTCATCGGGCCGACCGGCCAGCTGGATGACTGGGACCTCTTTCTCGTCGGTGAGTCCGGGGAGGATCTCGCGGAGTCGGCCAGCGCGCCGACCTCTCTCGCGGGGACCGGCGCCAGGGAGTCGGTCGCCGTGGTTCTCGGGACAGGGCAGACAGTGTCCATCGTCGTCTGCAATGTTCTCGGCGAGGCGATCGAGAGCAAGGGAACCGTCGACTACCTCTTCACCTACAGCACATGAGGTCCGCACGGCGTTCACTCGCCTCCGCGAGCATCCTCATCCTGCCGGTTGTGCTGGCGACGGTGCCTTTACCCAAAGTCGGCGGCGACCGCGTCGCGTTGGCGACCCCGGTGGCCGACAGCGACGCGCTGTACGCGGTGTGCGGCCGAGTCTTCCCCGACCCGCTCGCCTTCGCTCCCTCCCCCACCGCACTGCCCGGCGAGTCGCCGTACGCCAAGGGCAATGCCGTCTGCCGAGCGACCGCGTTTCTCCAGTACGCCGAGGCGATCAGCGGACTCACCTACTTGGAGAGCAAGTTCCCCGACTTCGTCGAGATCTACGACCTCTCGACCGACTTCCCGGACATCCTCGACACCGCAGCGGGCGACGGCATGACGGCCGGTATCCCGACAACCACGCTGGCGCGGACGAAGACGCCGCTCACCCTCGTCCGCATCACCGATGAGAAGTCCTCAGTGCCGGAGAAGAAGAAGGAGCACTTCGTCTTCCCGCTGTCCATCCACGGCCCGGAGCGCGCCGGCATCGAAGGCGGGCTGCGCGCCGCTGAGGACCTCGCCATGTGGGGTGCACTGACACCCGAGCAGCCGCTCATGGAGACCGATGACACGAGCCTGCCGGCAGGCGAGGTCCTCCGGAAGTCGAGCATCTACTTCGTGTTGGCCAACCCGGATGGCTGGCGGCGCGGTGACATCACGAGCGCCAACCCGAACTACCAGCGCTTCAACGGCAACGGTGTCGACATGAACCGCGACTGGCCCGCGATCGGCTGGACCCGGGCGGCCTACACGCCGTGGTCCGAGCCGGAAACTCGGTCCTTCGGCAAGGTGCTGCAAGCCATTGGGCCGAAGGTCAACGACAAGCCGAAGTGGACCGGCGGAATCGACCTGCACGGCCAGGGCATCGACCGGGCTTTCTCCTTCACTCTGATCGGCGGCAGCCAGCGGCCCTACGGCAAGGACCGCCGGGTGCTGCAGTTCACCAAGGGCGCCTGGGCAGACGCGGAGACCCGCCTCTCCTGGAATCCGATCATCAAGGGCAACGAGGAGCCCGAGGCGTGCGTCCCGCCCGGGACGACCGGCAGGGTCAACGACCCGCAGAGCGGGTGCGACCCCACCAACCGGGTGTACGGCGTTCAGTGGGGCACCATCTGGGACACCATCGCCTACACGATCACGGGCGCGTTCGGCGACTGGATCGACTCACCGATGGGCCTCGACGCCGACGGCATCGACAACGAGATGTCGGTGTCGGCGCTGTGCGGCAACTGCTTCATCCCATCCATGCAGCAGCTGCACGTAGACGGCAACAAGTCGCTGATCTACTCCATGCTCAACTACTCGCTGCTGCCGGAGGACCAGCGATTCCGCTTCAAGGGCCGCGCCGCCTACCTCACCAACCCCCGCCGGGTCCGGGAGGCCGCCCGCCCCGCGCCCGTCGCGCCCGCGGGGCTGCTAGCCCAGGAGGACCTGACCGCGACGCTGGTGCACGACGGCACTGCGCCGACGACCTACGAATTCACCGTCAAGGGGATCGCGGACGGCGTGTACAACGGCGGCATCGGCGCGCAGACGACGTACGGCAGCGCCCAGGGGGCTGGGTCAGGCGCGCTCCTCAGCGTGGTCATCGACAAGATGGTCGACGGTCAGTGGGTCGAGCAGGCCCGCGACTTCAACCAGGGCCCGGCCAGCCTGCAGTCCGGCATGCGGACCGACCTCAACTACCCGGATGCCGGTGACTATCGGGTTCGCATCACGGGACCGACTGCAACTCCCGTCAGCCTCCTCGTCGACTTCACCCGCGATCCAGCCTGGCCCGACCCGGGTCAGAAGGCTGTGGATGCGTCGAACATCGACTTCTTCGACGAGCTCAAGCCATTTGTCGCAGGGCCTGACCAGCTCACCGACGTGTCTCCCGAGCAGATTCGCTCGGGCGCCGTAGACCTGGCGGCGTTCGACACGCTCATCGCGGTGGACGGCACGGCGATCAAGACCGACAAGACCCTCGCGGCGAGGGCCAAGTCCTTTGTCGCGCAGGGCGGCAACCTGGTGCTGACGGACGGCGCACTGCGCGCCCTCGAGCTGATGGGCATCGTGCCGGTCGGTTCCGTGAGTGAGGCCGCGGTGTACGCCGGCCACGTGGAGTTCCAGCGTGAATTCGAAGGCGCGCTTGAGGTGACCTATGAGGACCCACTGGCCGCCAACGTCGACCAGCCGGGCGCCGCCGAAGGCCCCAACAACCGCCACCAGGTCACCGAGCCCGTGCCGCTTGGTTTCTCGCTCCCCGGCGAGGCCGAAGGCGGGACGACTAATCCGCAGTGGACCGTCACAGCCGACAATTTCGAGGCAGCCGGGGGTCGGGTTGTCGGTCGGCTCGGCCAAGCCGACGTCACCTTCGGCGAAATCCCGCTAGGCGCCGGGCAGGTTCGCATCCTCGGCTCGCTGCTGCCCATGCCGACGCTGGACAACGACCACCGGTTCGGCGTCGCCGACTACGCATTGACCTACACCGGCTACGAGCTGGCCCGCAACATGGTCGACCACGTCAACCCGCGGGGCACCACGAAGGGGCCGGGACCCGCACCGCCACCCGCAACAGCGCCACGGCCGGCTCCGCAGCCTGCGCCCACACCTGCCCCGACGCCGCTGCCGGCGACAGGTGGCAGCGCACCGTGGCTGGCTCTGGCGGCCGCCGCCGCTGGTCTTGCGAGTGTCGCGCGCGTCCGGCGTTCCCGTTCGGACTGACCGCATATGTCAGCGGACTCTCACGCACTTCAAGGGAGCGCGGCGGATGTCGCGTCGTCAGACCGAGGTCAGTGCTTCCTCGTTGCCGCTTCGCCACTCCAGCAGAAGCAGTGAGGCATCGTCACTGAGCTGATCCTGGTGGTGGTCTAACAGCTCCCGCACCACTCGACGCATGGTCTCCGGCGCCGGTAGCCCGCCGGCCAGATGCCGAAGGATCAGGTCGGCGAGGCGCTCGGTGCCGAAGAACTCTCCACTCGGCGAGCGGGCTTCCACCACGCCGTCGGTGTAGAGCAGGACGCGATCACCCGGCTCGAGCTGCTCGACGCCGACGGTGATCGGCTCGGTGTTCCGAAGCTCACCCAGCCCGATGGGCGGGCTGTGCTCGACATGCAGGGTCTTGATCAACCGACCGCCGCGCAGGAGCAACGGCTCCGGATGCCCGGCGTTGACCCACTGCAGCAAGCCGGTGTCGGTGTCGAGCTGCAGCAGCACTCCGGTGATGTAGAGGTCGCCGCCGAGGCCCGCGAGCAGAGCCTCGTCGATGCTGGCAAGAGTTTGCAGCAATGTGCGACCTGACCGGCGAGCGTTGCGGTACGCCGCCACGGCGAGCACAGCGCACTGGGCGCTGTGCAGGCCATGACCCATCACGTCGAAGATGGCTGCCCGGGTGTGACCCGCGTCCACGGCGTAGTCGATGGTGTCCCCGGCGACGTGGTAGGCCGGCTCGAGTGCTGCCGCGACCGTCACCGGCCTGCTGGCGAAGGTCAGCGGTGGGAGCAACGACCACTGGATCTCAGCGGCCAGGCCCATCTCGGTGCGCCGCCGGAGCCGGATGATCGTGTCGCCGTAGGGCGACTTGGAGTCGATCAGCTCGGCCGTGATCGGGGCCAGCCGGTCGAGCAGGCTCGCCAGGAGCCCACCCTCCACCTGCAGGTCGGCCGGGTCCGCAACCGTGACACACAGGACGCCGAGCCGGTCGGTGCCGGCGAGCAGTGGAAGCCACACCCGCACCCCATCCACGCCGGCGTCCTGCGTCTGAACTGCGAAAGTCTGGTAGGCCCGGCCGGCCAGCGTCGCATCGACCTCCAGCGGGGTCAGCTGGGTCTCGTCGCCGGGGCCGTCCTGGGACACGAACGGGACGAGCACCTGCTGCTGCAGGTCGACGAGGTAGGCCACGGCGCCCCGGGCGCCCAGGTCCTGCGCACACTGGTCGACGAGGCCGGCCAGCTCGTGCGGCGGCGCGAGGTGCGCACGTGCGAGCAGCTCGTCCAGGGCCTGCTCGGACGTCGTCGCTCCGTCGGACACCGTCTCAGGAGGAGTGTCGCTCATGGCGGCACCCTATTCGCGTAGCGGCTTCGGTCGCCGTGCTGGGCCTCGCTGCGACAATGGCGGCCACACCAGGCGGCGACGTCGAGCCGAACAGCGAGGAGACCGACCGCATGACCGAGCAGAGCTTCCGCATCGAGCACGACACGATGGGCGAGGTGCGGGTGCCCGCGGCGGCCAAGTGGCGAGCGCAGACGCAACGGGCCGTGGAGAACTTCCCCGTCTCCGGTACGACGATCGAGCCGTCACTCATCGCCGCTCTCGCTGCGATCAAGGGTGCCGCGGCTCTGGTGAACGCCGAGCTGGGCGTGATCGGACCGGACGTGGCCAAGGCGATCGCCGCAGCCGCGCAGGAGGTGGCTCAGGGCGACTGGGACGCGGAGTTCCCCATCGACGTCTACCAGACTGGGTCGGGCACCAGCTCCAACATGAACACGAACGAGGTGCTCGCCACCCTCGCCTCAGATCGCGCCGGCTCCGCCGTACACCCCAACGACCACGTCAACGCGTCGCAGTCGTCGAACGACGTCTTCCCGTCAGCGATCCACATCGCCGCCACGCGCTCGATCGTCGAGACCCTCATCCCGTCGCTCGACCACCTCGCATCGTCACTCGAGCGCAAGGCAGCGGAGTTCGTCGAGGTGGTGAAGAGCGGGCGCACCCACCTGATGGATGCCACTCCGGTGACCCTCGGCCAGGAATTCGGCGGCTATGCCGCTGCGATCCGCTACGGCGTCGAGCGCCTCGAGACGTCGTTGCCGCGGATCGGCGAGCTGCCGCTGGGCGGCACCGCCGTCGGCACGGGCATCAACACGCCGCCCGGCTTCGCCGCGAAGGTGATCAGTCGCTTGGCCGGCGAGCTCGGCCTGCCGTTGACCGAAGCTCGCAACCACTTCGAGGCGCAGGCCTCACGCGACTCCCTCGTGGAAGCCTCGGGAGTGCTACGCGTCATCGCCGTCAGCCTGAACAAGATCGCCAACGACATCCGCGGGATGTCATCGGGTCCCCGCGCGGGCCTCGGCGAGATCCGGCTCCCGGACCTGCAGCCGGGCTCGTCAATCATGCCCGGCAAGGTCAACCCGGTGATCCCCGAGGCGGTGCACCAGGTCGTCGCGCAGGTGATCGGCAACGACGCCGCCGTGGCCTTCGGCGGCGCAGCGGGCAACCTCGAGCTCAACGTCAACCTCCCGGTCATCGCCCGCAACCTGCTCGAGTCGATCCGCCTCCTGTCGACGATCAGCCGGCTCTTCGCGGACCGCTGCATCGACGGGATCGAGGCTGACGTGGAGCGGTGCCGCTTCTACGCCGAGAGCTCCCCGTCGATCGTCACGCCGCTGAACAAGTACATCGGCTACGAAGAAGCCGCCAAGGTGGTGAAGACGTCGCTCAAGGAGAACAAGACCATTCGCCAGGTGGTCGTCGAGGGGGGCTACGTCGAAGCCGGCAAGCTGACGCTCGAGCAGCTCGACGTCGCTCTCGACGTCCTCTCGATGACCCGCCCTCCTCAGGCCTAAACTGCCATCGCGATGACCATGAGCAAGGGGGAGCTCGACTGGGACCGATTCGTCGGTCGGGTGGACGAGCTCGCGTCCGCCTCCACTGCCGTCGAGCTGGCGCTGGCCGGGCCCGGCCGGCTCATCCTCGTTGCCGGCGAGCCCGGCATCGGCAAGACCCGGCTGGCCGAGGAAGTCGGCCGCCATGCAGAGGCGAGTGGGGCGCAGGTGCTGGTCGGCTCGTGCTACGAGTCCGGTGCCGGGCTGCCGTACATGCCGCTCGTGGAGATTCTCACGTCGTACGTCGAGCGGACCGGTGCGCAGGAAGTAGCCAGTCGCCTCGGTGCGCACTCCGCTGCGGCCGCCCGGCTGGTGCCGGCGCTGCGCTCGGCCACGACGGTGGCAGAGCTCGCCCCAGAAGGCGCGGATCGATTCGAGCTCTTCGACGCCATCTGCACGCTTCTTCTGGATGCGGCTGATGGAGCGCCGGTGCTGATCCGCATCGAGGATCTGCACTGGGCCGACCGCCCGTCGATGCTCTTCGTCCAGCATCTGGTCCGGCGGCTGCGCAGTGGCCGAGTCGCCGTGCTTGCGACGTACCGCGACACCGATCTCGACCGCAGCCACCCGCTCGCTGAGGTCCTCTCCGAGTGGCGACGGGACCGCTCGTGTCTGCGGGTGCGCCTGCGCGGCATGGATCGCGTCGAGGTGGGCGAGCTTCTCGCCGGCGTCGCGAAGCACGATCTCGATGCGGCGGGTCGTCGACTCGCCCATGCGCTCCACGACGAGACCGAGGGCAACCCCTTCTTCATCGGCGAGACACTGCGGCACCTCTTCGAGACCGGAGCGCTGCACTGGTCGAACGGCCGCTGGTCCGGCGACGAGGCAAGCATCGTCGCGGCCGGCATTCCCGAAGGCGTTCGCGAGGCCATTGGTCGGCGGCTGTCCCGGCTCGGCGATGACTGCCAGCAGACGCTGGTGCGCGCTGCGGTGCTGGGTCGCGAGTTCGACCTCGACCTGCTCGAGTTGATGACCGGCCAGGATGCGGACACGACACTGGCGCACGTCGAGGAGGCCCTGGGTGCCCGGCTGGTGACGGAGACCGCGACGCCGACCGGGCCGGGGTTCTCCTTCAGCCACGCGCTGGTGCGCCAGACCCTCTACGACGAGCTTAGCCTGCCGCGCAAGCAGCGGCTGCATCTCACCGCCGCGGAGTCGATCGAGGCGATGCCCGAGGATCGACGGGAGCGGCACCTCTCGTCGCTGTCGACGCACTACCGGCTGGCCGGTGCCGCCGCCGACTCGGAGCGGGCGTTCGGCTGCATGCTGCTCGCGGCTGCGGCTGCTCGGGATGTGTACGCGTGGGAGGAGGCGATCGAGCACCTCAAGGGCGCGCTGGATCTGCTCGAGGACACCAACGGCCCGCCGGACCAGCGGGCCCAGGTGCTCAAGTGGCTCGGTGACCTGCACTACGTCGCCGGTGACGACTTCGCCACCGGGATGCGCTACCTGGAGCAGGCGCTGGCGGCGTACGACGCACTCGGCATGACCGAGCGGGCCGCGCAGATGCACGCTCGCCTGGCGCGCGACCTCGCGACGTACTGGCACCTGGTCGACATCGCCCAGGCGACGGCCCACCTCGAGGCGGCGCGACCAGTGCTGGCGGCCGGGCCGGCCAGGCCAGCCCAGGGGTTCTGGTACGCCGGGCTGGCGTCGGTGGCCATCTGGACCCTCGATGCCGAGGGCGGTCGGGCTGCGGCGGAGCGGGCCTGGCAGATCGCGGAGCAGATCGACCACGAGGTGCTCCGGGCCAGCACCGCCAGCCTGCTCGGCTGGCAACTCGCGGCCGCTGGGCGGCCCCGTGAGGGCCTCGACTTCGCCGAGCGCGCCGCGCGCAGCGAGCACTTCTCCGCCGGCTTCCAGGGAGCGTGGCTGCACGCCTCGCTGCTCAACAACCTCTGGTCGCCGGCGACGTCGGTGCCGCTGCTGGAAGCGGCGCTGGACCGCGCTTCCCTCGGCCAGTCGCCGGTCCAACGGCAGATGCTGACGTCCATGCTCAGTCTCGGCCTGCTCGCCAGCGGCGAGGTCGAACGTGGACGAGCGATCGTCGAGCAGGAGGACTGGCACGAGGAGCTCGCCGGGCTCTACGCCCGGATCGTCGCCGGGCCCTGGGCCGGGCTGGACAAGGTGTACGCCGCGCACCTGGCGAGGTGCAGAAGGACGGGGGCGCGTTTCAACGAGCTGTTCTCTGCGTTCTGGGGGGCCTACGCCCTGAGTCTCCAAGAGCGCCTCGACGAGGCGCGCGCTCTCGCGGAGCAGGCCCTCGTGCTGGTCACCGAGCCGGGTGTCGCGATGTACGAGGCGGGCACCCGCGGCCTCCTCGCCTTGATTCTGGCCCAGCAGGGCGAGCCGGCCGCCGCCCAGTGCCACCTCGACGAATGCGCGCGGATCATCGGTGACGGCGACGGGTGGTACGGGATGGTCGGCTGGTTGGCCTTGGGCCAGGCAGCCGTGCACTTGGCCGGCGGCAACCCCTCGAGCGCAGCGGCGGCGGCGGAGCGGGCCCGCGCCGTCCTCACGGCCAACGGCTTCCGGATCATGGCCCTCGAGGCCGCGCGACTGCACGCCCGCGCCCTCACCTCCCTCGACCAGCCCGCAGCCGCCGCACTGCTGACCGAGGCGATTCGCGAGGCCCGGGAGCGGGGAGTCGCCGCTGAGTGGATCGAGGCTGCGCAGGCCGAGCTGGGCACTGCCGGTGGCACGGTGGCGAAACCGATGGAGAGCGCATCAACGAGCGCCGCCGCAGTGCCCGCGGGCGAGAGTGATGAAGTCGCCTCCGACCGCATCGAGGTGCTCGCCGAACGCGCGCTGGCGGACACGTCTGACCTGCGTCAGCACGCGGCCGCTGACGGCACGCTGACTCTGCTCTTCAGCGACATCGAGGGCTCGGTGGCGCTGACCGAGCGGCTCGGCGACGAGGCCTGGCTGCGGCTACTGCGACAGCACGACGAGCTGATCCGGGCCGAGGTCGCGCGGTCGGGCGGGGCGGTGCTCAAAACGGCCGGCGACAGCTTTCTGGCGGTGTTCACCAGCGCCCGTCGAGCCCTGGGTGCAGCCACCGAGATCCAGCGACGGCTGGCAGCGGCGGACCTCGCGGCGGACGGCGTACCGCTGCGCGTGCGGATCGGCCTGCACACCGGCGACGTCGTGGCCGACAGCGGCGATGTCTACGGCCGGCACGTCAACCTGGCCGCACGCGTCGCCGCATCCGCGGTCGGCGGCGAGGTGTTGGTGTCCGGGCTCACCCACGACCTGGTCGCGGGGAGCAGCGACCTCCGCTTCGACTCCGAGCGCCTCATCGAGCTCAAGGGCTTCGCCGGCCCGATCCGCGTCGTGCCGGTCACGTGGCAGGCACGAGAGGCAGTCGCCACCGATGGGTGAGCTCGCCCGGGACACCACGGTCACCGGTGGCGCTGGGCGCTACGGCGCCAGGCTCGCGCCGGACTGGAGTTTCCTGACCCCCAACGGCGGCTACCTGGCCAGCATCGCGCTGCGCGCCGCCGCCGCGGAGATCTCGGACGTAGGGCTCGCCCCGGCCAGCCTGATGTGCCACTTCCTCGGTGTGGCCTCACCGGACGCCGAAGTCGACCTGGTCGTCGAGCCCCTACGGTTGGCGCGCAGGGCCCGATCCGTGCGGGTGCGCATGTCGGAGGGTGAGCGACCGATCGTGGAGCAGCTGGTCTGGTTCGTCGACGAGGTTCCCGGCATCGAGCACGACTTCTCGGCCATGCCCGACGTGCCGGCGCCGGAGGCCCTGCCCGAGCCACCACCGGCGACGATGTTCGCGAGCTTCTGGGGCAACTTCGAAGCCCGGCCGCTCGACCTGCCCACTGGCGGGCGTTGGGAGGATCGCAGCGGTGGTCCTCCGCTGTGGCGGTCCTGGTACCGGTTCCGCGAAGATCCCCTGCCTGCGGATCCCGTCGTCGACACCTGTCGCGCCGTCGTACTGCTCGACACGCTCTTCTACGGCGCGGCGTTGATGGCCCACCCCGGGCGGGACGACGTCTTCGCGCCCAGCCTCGACCTCGCGGTGCGCTTCCACCGCCGTCCGCCGTACTCCGAGTGGCTCTACGTGCAGACCAACTCGCCCACTGCCGTCGGTGGGCTGGTCACCGGCTTCGGCGCGGTGTGGGCGCAGGACGGCGGACTGGTCGCCTCGGGGGGCCAGCAGATGCTCTGCCAGCTGCCGGCTCAAGCACGCCCCTGACCGCGGCTCACCGACCCAGCTACGCCGCAGACCGTTCGGCGGTTCCCGCCGGGAATGGGATTCGTTCGACCTCACGTTGAGGGAACCGCCGAACGAAGTCGTGTACGGCGGCGCGATATTCGCGACCGGCGAGCCGTCCTAGAGCGGGATGTCCTCGAGAAGGTCGGTGACGAGGGCGGCGATCGGCGAGCGCTCCGACCGGGTGAGGGTGACGTGAGCGAAGAGCGGGTGGCCCTTCAACGCCTCGATCACCGCGGCCACCCCGTCGTGGCGGCCGACCCGGAGGTTGTCCCGCTGCGCTACGTCGTGCGTCATCACCACCCGGGAGCCGGAGCCGATGCGCGAGAGCACGGTGAGCAGCACGCCGCGCTCGAGGGACTGTGCCTCGTCGACGATGACGAACGCGTCGTGCAGTGAGCGGCCGCGGATGTGGGTCAACGGCAGGACCTCGAGCATGCC
>DATLOQ010000067.1:0-7164 GCA_035536235.1 Mycobacteriales bacterium | reverse complement strand
ACCCCGCCGGCGATCGCGAGGGCACTGGCCGCTAGGGCGTTGGCGACGTTGTGCTGGCCGCTCACCTGGAGCCGCTCGACCGGCAGCAGCTTGCCGTAGCCGAACGCCCTGTCGACCAGCACCCCGTGGCGGACCCCCAGCTGCCCCGTCGACGGCTCGCCCAGGGTGAACCCGACGCCCGGCCGTCCGTCGAGCAAGCGCACCACCCGGGGGTCGTCGGCGTTGTAGACGGCGACCGTGGTCGCGTCGACGCCCCACACCTTCGCCTTCGCCGCGGCGTAGTGGGCGAACGAGCCGTGCCAGTCGAGGTGGTCGTCGGCCAGGTTGAGCAACGCACCAGCGAAGGGCCGCAACGAGGCAGACCAGTGCAGCTGGAAGCTGGACAGCTCCACCGCCAGCACGTCGTACTCGGGGCCATCCGCGCCGCACGCGGCGTCGACCAGAGGTAGCCCGATGTTGCCGGCCGCGGTGCCGGGGATCCCCGCCGCGTCGATCATCGCCGCGAGCATCTCCGTCGTAGTGGTCTTGCCGTTGGTGCCGGTGACCGCGAGCCACCGGCGCCCCGGCGGGTCCTGCTCCCGCCACGCCAGCTCGACCTCTCCCCACACCGGCACGCTGCGGTCCTGCGCTGCCCGGAGCAGCGGGTGGTCGGGCCTCCAGCCGGGTGAGGTGACGACGAGGTCGGCATCGGCCAGCGCCTCGCTGCCTACCGCCGCCGGGCCGAGCTCCACCACGATGCCCATCGACTCCAGAGCAGCAGCGACGACCTGCTGGTCGGGGTCGTGGCGCTCGTCCACGACCCGCACTCGGGCGCCGCGGCGGTGCACCAAGCGCGCTGCCGACGCGCCGCTCAGCCCGATCCCACACACCAGCACCGAACGAGCGGTCCACGGGCTCGGGGGAGGTTCTCCACCCACCCACGGGGTCACGGCAGGGGGCCGCGCGAGAGGAACTCCGCATAGAAGAGCCCGAGCCCGAAAGCCACCGCGAGGCCGGCGACGATCCAGAACCGCACGATCACCGTGAACTCCGGCCACCCGGCGAGCTCGAAGTGGTGGTGGATGGGCGCCATGTTGAACACCCGGCGCTTCAGCCCACGGAACGCAGCCACCTGGATGATCACCGACAGCGTCTCGACGACGAAGAGGCCGCCGAGGACCACGAGCAGCAGCTCAGTGCGCGAGAGCACCGCGAGGCTTGCCAGAGCGCCGCCGAGGGCGAGTGACCCCGTGTCGCCCATGAAGATCTTCGCCGGCGCAGCGTTCCACCAGAGGAAGCCGAAGCACGCGCCCATCGCCGCAGCCGCGACGATCGCCAGGTCGAGCGGGTCGGCAACGACGTAGCAGCCGGGCGTGATCTGCGACTCGCACAGGTTGCGGCTCATCCAGAACGTCATCACGACGTACGCCGCGAAGACCATCGCGGCCGAGCCCGCTGCAAGCCCGTCGAGACCATCGGTGAGGTTCACCCCGTTGGAGGTCGCGGACACCATGACGTAGACCCAGATCACGAATCCGACGGCGCCGAGCTTGATGGAGGTGTCGCGGATGAACGACACCGACGTGGACGCGTCAGCGACCTCCAGGGCCAGCAGCCCGAACCCCACCGCGATGAGCAGCTGGCCGACCAGCTTGGCGGTCTTGTTGAGTCCGAGGCTGCGCTGCATCCGGATCTTGATGAAGTCGTCGCAGAACCCGACGATGCCGAGCCCGGTCATCGTGAAGACGACGAGCAGACCAGAGGCGCTGAAGCCGACGCCGATGTGCGCGATCAAGTAGCCGATGAGGGTCGCGACGATGATCACCGCGCCGCCCATGGTGGGCGTGCCGCGCTTGGTGTGGTGGGAGTCGGGTCCGTCATCGCGGATGAGCTGGCCGTAGCCCTGCCGCCGGAAGATCCGGACGGCGAACGGCGTGCCGACGAGGGAGAGCACCAGCCCGACGAGCGCGGCCACGAGGATGAACTTCACGCCGCCTCCCCCGACCGGTCGGGAGCCAGGGCGTCAGCAACCTGCTCGAGCCCTGCCGCCCGCGAGGCCTTGACCAGCACCGTGTCGCCCTGGACCAGGCGCGCCCGCAGCAGCTCGACGGCGGCTTGCGCGTCAGCGCACTCGACGACGTCACCACCGCCGGATCGGACCCCGTCCGCGATGGCGCGAGCCGCCTCGCCGACAGCGACCACGTGACTCACGCCGATCTCCACGCAGTGCCGGCCCAGCGCGAGGTGCTCAGCCGGTCCGTCGTCACCGAGCTCGGCCATCGGCCCGAGCACTGCCCACGTCGTCTGGCCGGCCCCGATGTGCACCAGCGCGGCGAGCGCCGCCCGCATCGACTCGGGGTTGGCGTTGTAGGCATCGTTGACGAGGCGCACACCGTCAGGAGTCTGCCGCATCTCCATGCGCCAGCGGCTCAAGGGGACAGCAGCGCAGAGCGCGTCGGTGACGGCTTCCTGCGTCATCCCGAGCTCGAGGGCGGCCGCTGCGGCGGCGAGGGAGTTGGCGACGTGGTGCCCCCCCACCAGCTGCAGCTGCACGAGGCTGGAGCCTGCGGAGGTGACGAGGGTGTACGACGCCCGGCCGGCGGGGTCGAGGGTCACGTCAGCGGCGCGCACGTCGGCCGCCGCGGCCTGCCCGACGGTGACCACGCGGCCCCTGGCCCTGGTCGTCATGGCCGCGACGAGTGGGTCGTCGACGTTGAGGATGGTGCTGCCGCCGCCGACCACCCCGTCGAGCAGCTCGCCCTTCGCGGCCGCAATGGCTTCCCGGCTGCCGAACTCCCCCAGGTGCGCCGTGCCGACGTTCAGCACGACGGCGACGTCGACCGGGGCGATGGCGCAGAGTGCGGCGATGTGGCCGATGCCTCGCGCGCTCATCTCCAGCACGAGGTGACGGGTCGACGCGTCGGCCCGCAGCACGGTGAGGGGCAGGCCGATCTCGTTGTTGAACGAGCCGGCGGGCGCAATGGTGGGCCCCGACGCAGCCAGCACCTGAGCCAACACGTCCTTCGTCGAGGTTTTGCCGCTCGAGCCGGTGATGCCGACGACCGAAGGCGCAGCCACCGTCCGCAAGGTGGCGAGGACATGCTGTGCGAGAGCGCCCAGTGCCGCGACGACGTCGTCGACCAGCACTGCTGGCAGCCCGGTCACCGGGCGGCTGGCCAAGGCGGCTACGGCGCCCCGCTCGGCCGCGTCGCCGGCGAAGCTGTGGCCGTCGACCTGCTCCCCCACGACCGCGGCGAAGAGCGCACCCGCCGTCGCCTGCCGGGAGTCGACGACCACGGGTGCGTCGACGACGACGCGTCCTGTAGCGGGCTCGGCGACGCGACCAGCGACGGCGCTGGCGACGGCGTCCAGGGTCATCGAGATCATGCGAGAGCCGCCGCGATCCCCGCCCGCAGCACTTCCCGGTCGTCGAACGGCACCGTGCGGTCGGCGAAGACCTGACCCTGCTCGTGGCCCTTGCCCGCGACGACCACGGTGTCGTCGGGCAGCGCGCGGGCGCAGGCGAGAGCGATGGCAGCCGCCCGGTCGGGCTCTACGACGACCTCAGCGCCCCCTGCGGCCCGAGCACCGCTCTCGACTGCCCGCACGATGAGCAGGGGGTCCTCGCTGCGCGGGTTGTCCGATGTGATCACGACGACGTCAGCGTGGCGGGCAGCGGCGGCACCCATCAGCGGGCGCTTGGAGCGGTCCCGGTCGCCCCCGCAGCCGAGCACCACCACGAGCTTGCCTGCCGTCAGCGGACGCAACGAAGCGAGCATCGAGGTCACCGAGTCGGGGGTATGCGCGTAGTCCACGACGGCGAGCCAGGGCTGACCCGCGTCCACCCGCTCCAGGCGACCCGGCACCCCGGGCAGGCTCGACATCCCGGAGAGCGCAGCGTCGACGTCCACCCCGACCGCGTGGAGAGCGGCCACGGCGCCGAGTGCGTTGTCGACGTTGTACCCGCCCGGCAGTGAGATCGCAGTGCGTCGGCCGGCACCCAGCCCGGGCCCGTGCACCACGAACGTCGTGCCCAGCGACGTGGCCTGCACGTCGGTGGCCCGCCAGTCAGCCCCGTTGCTGCCGCTCGCGCTGGTGGTCACCCGCGGAATGCGCACCTGGTCCAGCAGTCGCCGGCCCGCAGCGTCGTCGACGTTGAGAACGGCCACAGCAGACCGGCCAGCATCGAACAGAGCAGCCTTTGCCGCGAAGTAGTCCTCCATGTCGGCGTGGAAGTCGAGGTGGTCCTGGCTCAGGTTCGTGAAGACCGCCGCGGCGTAATGCACCCCGTCGACTCGGCCGAGCGCCAGGCCGTGGCTCGACACCTCCATCGCTACACCGGTAGCGCCGCGTTCACGCATCACCGCGAGCAGGGCATGCAGGTCGGGCGCCTCCGGGGTGGTGTGCTCCGACGGCATGACGTCGCCGGCCACCCGCGTCTCCACCGTGCCGATGAGCCCGGTACGCCGCCCCGACGCGGCATACCCGGCTTCGACGAGATAGGCGGTGGTGGTCTTGCCGTTGGTGCCGGTGATGCCGATGACGTCAAGCGCCGTCGACGGCTCGCCGTAGATGTGAGCGGCGACAGCGCCCAGGTGCCGGCGCGGCTCCTTGACGATGAGAGCCGGCAGTGGGTGCGGCCCGGGGCGGTCGGTGAAGATCGCCACTGCCCCCGCCGCTGCGGCCATGGATGTGAAGTCCGCGCCGTGCGCCCGCTCTCCGGGCAGCGCGGCGTAGAGGTCGCCCGGGCGCACCGCCCGCGAGTCGTGCGTGATGCCCGTCGCGGCGAGACCGCCGACATCGCCGTCGACGAAGACGTCCGCCACCACGGCGGCCACGCCCTCCAGCGGGCGCGGCACGAGGCTGGACGGGCGCAGGTCGGTGGGCAGGGCGCGGGCTCCGGATCGGCGCGGTCGTGCGAGTCGGGTCCGCGCCAGGCTACCCGCGCGCATCAGGGGTCCCGGCGCATCTCACGGGGCGAGCAGCGGCACGGCCGGCTCCGGCGCCCGGCCGGTGGGCGGCATCTGCAGCACGCCGAGTGAGAAGCCCATCACCTTCTGGAAGACCGGCGCCGCGACGACGCCGCCGAAGATGACGTCAGGCTCATCCAGGCTGACGGACACCACGAGCCGTGGCGCGTCAGCCGGCGCGAAGCCGACGAAGGACGCGATGTAGCTGCCGTCATAGCGGCCGTTGGCCGCCACCTTGCGGGCGGTGCCCGTCTTTCCCGCCACCCGGTATCCGCTGATGCGCGCGGACGTGGCGGTACCACCTTCGTTGGTGACGGCCTCGAGCATCCGGGACAGCTGCCCCGCTGTCTGCGCTGACACCACCCGGGTCGACCGAGGGGGCGCCGCCGGCGTCAGGCGACCTTCGGCGTCGCGGCTTCCCCGCAGCATCGACGGCGTCACCCGCACTCCGCCGTTGGCGACCGTGGCGTAGACCGAGGCGATCTGCAGTGAGGTGGCGGAGACGCCCTGGCCGATCGGAATCGTGCCGACCTGGCTGCCCGACCAGCGCTTCGGCGGGGGGAGCAGACCAGCGCTCTCACCGGGAAACCGCACACCTGTCTTCTCGCCGAGGCCGAATTTGCGGAGGTACTCGTACACGCGCTCCCGGCCGAGCTGCTGCGCGATCGTGATCGTGCCGACGTTGCTCGACTTGGCGAGAACGCCGGTGAAGGTGAGGCGCTGCGGCCCAGGGGCGTGCAGCTCGCGGAACGTCTTGTCGGCGACCCGAATCGACGTGGGCACGACGACGGTGGAGGTTGGCGTCAGCAGTCCGGTCTCCAGCGCCGCCGCCGCGGTGATCACCTTGTTGACGCTGCCGGGCTCGTAGACGCTGGAAACGGCGGGATTGCCACGCAGGGCGGGAGAGGCAACGGCGGCGTTGTTGGGATCGAAGGTCGGCGTGGTGGCGAGCGCCAGGATCTCTCCCGTGCGCACGTCCATCACGATCGCGGTGCCGCCCTTGGCTCCGACCTGCGCGACCTGCTCGGACAGCGTCTTCTCGGCGTACCACTGGATGTCACGGTCGATGGTTAGCACCTGCGTCGTGCCCGGCGTGGGAGCGAGCTCCCTGCGCTCGCCGGAGGGGATCTCCCGACCCTGCTCGTCCTCCTCGACCAGCAGCGAGCCGGCCCGCCCGGCGAGGGGTGTCTGCATGGCGTACTCGACGCCGCCGAGGCCGGTGCCGTCCCGGCCGACGAAGCCGAGGACGGCCGCGCCCAGGGCGTTGTTCGGATACACCCGGCGCGTCGAGGGCTCCGCGCCGACGCCGGGCAGCTTGAGGGCGAGCACCTTGCGAGCGGCCGCCGGGTCGAGGTCGCGGGCCAGGTAGACGAACGACTTGTCGCGCCGCAGCTTGCCCTCCACCTCGGCCAGGGGCAGACCCAGCAGCGGCGCCAGCGCGGCCGCGACAGGAGTCGGGTCGTCGACGAGGCGGGGGTTGGCGTAGATGGAGCGGGTCTCCACGTTCATCGCGAGAGGTACGCCGTCCCGGTCGACGATCGCGCCCCGCTGCGCCGCGAGCGGCACGGTCCGCAGCCGCTGCTGGGCCGCCTTCGCGGCGTACACCGTGGACTCCATCCCTTGCAGCTGTACCAGCCGCCCGGCCAGCACAGCCACGATCACGCCGACGGCGACCAGGCCGATGCGCAGCCGGCGCGCCGGGTCACCGGCCCGCAGCGGGCGCCGCGCTGGCACTGCGCGGGGACGATGGGTGGCCGGCCGAGAGGTCGCGCGCGCCCGGGTGGGTCGCGGCTCCGGGTACGTCGACCAGCTGCCCGCCTTCCGCGCTGCAGTCGAGCGAGCAGCGCCTGCGCGCGGGGTGGCCGGGCGGGGCTTGGCGCCGAACCTGGGCTGGGCCGAGCGGGGCTGGGGGGGCAAGCTCCGCGGCGGCATCAGCGGGCCTTCGGTGACGGCGTAGGTCGCGCCCGGGCGGGCTTCGCTGAGGGCGAGCGCTTCGCAGCCGGCGCGGCCTTGGGGGTCTGAGCACGTGTCGCAGCCGGTGTCGGGTTCGCGGGCGGGGGCGGAGCCACCTCGATCACCGGCGCCGCCGGGGCGAGCGGAGCCCCGAGCACGGCGCCGTCGCTCAGGCGGAGGAACGCGGGCGGGCCGGCCGGGACGAGCCCGAGCTCGGCCGCACGGGCGGCGAGCCGTTCCGGCGCCTCTAGCGCAGCGACGT
>DATLOQ010000066.1:0-7180 GCA_035536235.1 Mycobacteriales bacterium | reverse complement strand
GCGCTGATCGAGTCAGCAGACAGGTCGGTCTTGCCGATGAACACGGCCTCTGGCACGGATCGCAGCCGGATGCCGTAGTCGGTAGCGTCACGGCTGGACGTCAGGACGACAACCGGCGGCACCGGACGCGCGAGAAGCGCTCGTGCCACGTCGATCCCGTCCATCGCGGGCAGCTGTACGTCGAGCAGCACGATGTCCGGCTGCAGGCGAGCCACCAGCTCAAGCGCGGCCTCGCCCGTGCCAGCCTCCCCGACGACGGTGAGCCCCATCTCCACCAGCAGGGTGTGGGCGGCGCGGCGGAAGCCGGCGTGGTCGTCGACCACCACCACCGACGTACGGCGGGCGGTCATGTCAGGTCTCCGCGGGCCACCGCCGCCGCGGCGAAGTCGGTGAACAGCAGCGTCGTCGTCCGCTCGACTCCTGCATCCACTGTGACCATGCGTCGAATCTACGGAGGCCGCCGTGCGCGCACATCAGGGCATTCCCCCAATCTGCGCCGGGGTGCACCACCACTAAGAGCTGTTGACGCTGTTGGGCTGCGGCGGGCCCGCGTTACAGAAGGCCGCTGTGGTTGCGGCCGCTGTCGCGAACCCGACAGGCAAAACCCGCATTTGTACGTGGCGTTGCTTCGCGAATTTCTCCACACTCGGGGGTGTCCACGCCGGCGGCTAGCCACGAAGGGACGTGAGATGAGAAGAACCCTGGTCATCTGCATGACCCTGGGCGTGCTTGCGTCGGTGGCGACGGCCGAGGCGACGACGGCGCCGCCGAGATCGGCGGCACCCGCTGCCCGCTCCGCCGGTCGGCAGATCTCGCTCCGGGAGCCCATCGACTTCCCGACCGGCGCCGCTCCCTCCAGCGTCGCCCACAACCGGGCGGCCGGAGATCAGGCCCTCCAGCTCGTGCCCAAGGCAACTCTGTCCGACAGCGTCACGGTCGGCGACTTCGACCGCGACGGAAGCGCCGACGTCGCGCAGACCAACGTCGTCGCCGGGACGGTGTCGATCCTGCTAGGAGACGGGCGAGGCGGTTTCGCGCCGGCGACCCAACATCCCGTGGGTGGGCAGCCCAGCTTCATCGTGAGCGGCGACCTCAACTCGGACGGTCACCTCGACCTGGCCGTGGCCAGCTTCGGCTCCGGGAGCGTGGCCGTCCTGCTCGGCCGGGGCGCGGGGGGATTCCTGCCGGCCGCGTTCGTCTCGGCAGTGCCGTCTCCCCGCAGCATCGCGATCGGCGACTTCGACAGAGACAGCAAGCCGGACCTGGCGGTGGCCTCGAGCCAGCCGGGAAGCCCCCCGAAGCCCCCGACCGGCGGCGTCGTGATCCTGAAGGGGACCGGGCACGGGGCCTTCGCCCGGTCGCAGATCATCACGTACACGTACGCCGGCAGCACTTCCCCGATCAACGCCAACTCGGTCGGGGTGGCCGACTTCGACGGCGACGGCTTCGACGACCTCGCGGTCGGGGTCGGCTACAGCCGTTCCGCCGGAGCACGCCAGACCCCCACGAGCGTGCCGACCGGCGACGACGTGCTGATCTACCTCAATCGCGGCGAAGGCACGGCGGCGGTGCCCCCACCACCGTTCGGCTCCGCGCCCGACCAGCCGCCCATCCGGGTGGGCGCCTCACCGGACGCGATCGCGGTCTCGGACTTCGACGGGGACTCGCATCCGGACCTCGCGGTGGCGGGAAACTCCAGCGGGGACGTGGCGATCCTGCTCGGCGATGACAAGGGGCACTTCGTCGTCAAGGAGCGCAACGTCACCGTCGGACCTCTGCCGCGCTCGGTGGTGACCGGTGACCTCAACGACGACGGCCGCGCGGATCTCGTGACCGGCAACTGGCACTCCTCCACGGTGTCGGTGCTCGAGGGCAACGGCGACGGGACCTTCCAGCCGGCCGTGGAGTTCTGGTCGGGTGACTCGACGACGAGCGCCGCGGTCGGTCACTTCAACAAGGACGGCCGCCTGGACGTCGTAGCCGGACGCCTGCGCGACGACGAGCTGGCTCTCCTGCTCAACGCCTCTCCGCAGCCGGGCGACGGTGTCGTGATCACGCGCGACATCTCCTTCGGCAGCCCGACGCACCGTGGGTACGACCCGTTCGCCGAGGACCACACACTCGACGTGTACTCGCCGCCACCCCGCACTGCCTCTTTCGCGGGAGCCGGGCGGCCGTACCCCGTCTTCTTCTGGCTCCACGGCGGTGGAGGTGTCGGCGGCGACAAGAGCATGGCCGGCTTCGCGCTGCGCAGCCTGGCGCGCAGCGGGATCGTCGCCGTCTCCGCCAACTACCGTCTCGGGCTGGACTCCACCACCGCGGACCAGACCAAGGACGCGGCGCAGGCGCTCCGGTGGGTGCACCGGAACATCCGCCGGTACGGCGGAGATCCGGGCAACATCTTCGTCTCCGGCCATTCGGCGGGGTCCGCCCTAGGGGGCCAGCTGGGGACGGACGCCGCCTGGGTCGCTGAGCAGCGCAAGGTGCGAGGCCTCGTCCTGGTGAGTCTGTGTGTCAGCGTTCAGCCCAGCGCCAGCCAGCCACCTTCGTTGCTCGTGACCGGCGACGAGGGCTTCGACGGCGCGAGGTGCGGTCCCGAATCGGCGACGTTCACCAGCGACTCCAAGGCGCTCGGCGCAGAGTCGGAGCACGTCACCGTGACGGGTCGGGACCACATCACGGTCTTCTCCGACCTGGCTCTCGCTGCAGACCCAGGAAGAGTCGCCGTAGTGCGCTTCATGCGCGAGCGGCTGGCTGCCCCCGTGAGGATTCGGCTGGGCGCCGGCCAGTCGGGGTTAGCGGACCCGCCCGCGCTGCTGCCGGCCGGCCACCCTCTGCCGGCAACCGGCGGGACCGGCACCGCGGCACGTGTCGCTACCGGCATGGCCGTCCTAGCGCTGGTGCTTCGTCGAGTTCTTCGGATTGATATCCGATCGAGTGTCACCAAGCAGGCCGGCCGGGCGCTGAACGGAGTCAGCTGACTCGCAGGATCTCTACGTCGAAGTCCTGGGTCGAGAGTGGGGGACCGCCGGGGATCCCGAGCGACTCCAGTGCCGGCAGAATGCGTTCGACGTAGAAGCGCTCAGAGGCCTCCTTCGACTCCCAGATGTCGATCGAGCGCACCCCCGCGTCGGACCGGCCGGAGGCATGAACGATCAGGCCCTTGCCGAGGTCTTCGCCCACCGCCCCGTCGATCTTCAAGTGGGTTTCCCAGTCTGCGTCGAACTCCATGATCGTCACGTACGCCATGTCTGTCCTCCCAAGTCGATAGAGCGATGCTCTATTGGATAGAGCGATACACTAATGACATGACGGACCCTGTCAAGAGGCCGTACGTCTCGGCCAAGCGCGACGCGCAGGCGAGGGCCACGCGCAAGGCCATCCTCGAAGCGGCGACCCGGCTCTTCCCGGCCACCGGGTACGTAGCCACCACGATCCAGGCCGTCGCCGACGAGGCCGACGTCGCCGTCCAGACGGTGTACGCGGTGTTCGGCAACAAGCGCGAGCTGCTGCGGCAGGTCCTCGAGGCAGCGGTCGTCGGCGACGCGGATGTCGCGACCGTCGATGAGCGCGCTGATGTGCAGGCCCTTGCCAACGAGCCCGACCCGCGCCGCCGCGCGCAGATGAGCGCGGCGATCTCCGCCGCGATCAGCCAGCGCATCGCGCCCATCGCCAGGGTCCTTAGTGAGGCAGCCGCAGCCGACCCGGAGTTCGCGACGGCGGCCGCCGCGCTCACCGAGCAGCGCCGGGCCGACATGGCGGCGTCCGCCCGGCTCCTGGCCGGCGCCGACGGCCTCAAGGTCTCGCGCGAGGACGCGATCGGCACGCTGTACGTGCTCTACAGCCCAGGCGTGTTCACGGCCCTGACTGTTGACCTGGGTTGGTCGGTGAAGCGCTACGAGAAGTGGCTTGCCACCATGCTCTACCGCACGCTCCTCGCCTAGTGGCGTTCCGTGACTGGGGCGGCGAAGACGGGGCGAGGAGTGAAAATCTGCTCTCCGCGAAGTCGACCCCTGACGTTGGTCGTTCAACTCCAGGCTTTGCTGCGACACGCGCGGCGTGGCGCGGATGAATCGCGGAGTTGAAGCTGTCTGGGGCTCCGAGCTCGGCCGAGCCGCCCGGGCGGCCGAGGCGAGGACGAGTTCGGCTCGGCGTACGGCGAACCGCAACGCCTGACCGCGACTCAAATGACCACGTGATGCCGGACCCAGCCGGCACAGGTCACTCGGAGGCCTCATGCGCCGCACCATCGGAGTCGCCGTACTCGGTCTGCTCGCCCTCCTGCCGGTGAACGCCGACGCGGCGCCGTCCCCGCAGCTGGTCGACCCTGCGGGCGACACGCCGGTCGCCAGCGGCGACATCCTCAGCGCGCAGCTGTCCGTGCTGGGTCGGCCAGGGCGCGAGTCGCTGGTGATCGAGGTGAAGTACGCCGGATCGGTCACGGACACGCTGCCGTACACCCGCGGCCTGACGTTCACGGTCGGCGGCTGCAAGTTCAGCGCCGTTCAGTACTCTCTCAGCAACCCGATGCCGTTCGGACAATCGCAGGTCGGCTGCGCCACAGGCGAGAGTGAGGGTCGGACCGGCACGATGAGCGCTGCCGGCTCCGTACTGGTCTTCCGCGTGCGCCTCGACGGCAAGGACCTTCGCCTGGGCGCGCAGGTCACCAAGCTCGCGGCGTACACCCACCCCGGCGGCCTCTTCTCCCTGCACACCCCGCTGACCGCCGCCGGCGACGTCGCCGAGGGCCGCGAGTGGGTGATCAGCCGGTAGGCGTCCGGAGGATCTTGGACAGTGCTCACCGGAAGGTGAGCGCTGGCTGCGCGAAGGACGTCCAAGATCCACTCGCGGAGAGGGGCCACCGGCCTAGGCGAAAGCGAGCCGGTGTCACTGCGAGGTACGGCCATCTGGCGGTCGCGCCTGCTGACATCGGACCCATATCACCCATATGTTCGCGCGACTGCCTGTCCCTCGCCCCTCCCCCTTTGGTTCATCGACTGGTGCACGCCCGCATGCGGGTCGGCTGCACCGGCCGAGTGATCCGGCAGGGGCGGGGGCCTTTCGCGAGAGGTCCTCATTTGATGCACCCACGTACCGGTCTGGCTGCCGCACTCGCTGCGGCGCTGCTGACCACCGGCGCCACCTCGCTGCTGACACCGGCGGCGAGCGCCGAGGGCGGGTCCGGCAAGACCAATGCCGGGGCGACCGCGCAGGGCGAGCGCTACTCCAGCTTGATCGTCCACTTCGCCGAGAACGCCACCGCGTCAAGCGACGACGCCGCGGCGCGGGCAGCTGTCGCCGATGTGGCGAGGCAGTCCGGGCACGAGCTGGCCGTCGTGCGCCGGCTGTCCACCGACGGCGTCCTGGTGCAGGTCGCCGCCCCGCTCGACAAGGGCCAGGCAGACCACATCATCAACCGATTCGCCGCCCGCTCCGACGTAGCCTTCGCTGAGGTCGACGCCGTGATGACGGCGACGATGACGCCGAACGACACCCACTACACGAAGCAGTGGCACTACTTCGAGCCAGTCGCCGGCATGAACCTCCCGCCTGCGTGGGACGTCACCACCGGCGCGGGCCAGGTGGTCGCCGTCCTCGACACCGGCAGCACCGTGCACCCCGACCTCGACGCGAACCTCCTTCCCGGCTACGACTTCGTGAGCAACGCCACGCTGGCGCGTGACGGCAGCGGCCGCGACTCGGACGCCGCCGATGAGGGCGACTGGACGACCCGCGGCCAGTGCTACAAGGGATCCCCGCCGGCCAACAGCTCGTGGCACGGCACGCATGTCGCGGGCACCGTCGCCGCCGTCAGCAACAACGGCACCGGTGTGACGGGCGTCGCGTTCGGCGCGAAGGTCCAGCCGGTTCGCGTCCTCGCGGCGTGCGGCGGCTCCCTGTCCGACATCGCCGACGCGATCACCTGGGCCTCCGGCGGCACCGTGGCCGGCGTCCCGGCCAACCCGACACCGGCCAAGGTCATCAACATGAGCCTGGGCGGCGGCGGCACCTGCGGGGCCACCTACCAGACCGCGATCAACGGCGCGGTCTCGCGTGGGGTAACGGTCATCGTCGCCGCCGGCAACAACAACGCCAACGCGGCGAACTACCAGCCGGCATCCTGCACCAGCACGGTCGTCATCGCTGCGTCGGACCGCGAGGGCAACCGGGCGTCGTACTCCAACTACGGCGCGATCGTCGACCTGACCGCTCCCGGCGGCGAAACGGCGACGGCGGCGAACGGCGTCGCCTCGACGCTCAACAGCGGCACGACGACGCCGACGACGCCTGCCTACGTCTACTACCAGGGCACCTCGATGGCGGCCCCGCACGTGGCGGGCCTGGCGGCACTGGTGCTGAGCCGCAAGGCTCACACCCCGGCTGAGCTCGAGGCGGCGCTCAAGGCGGGCGTGCGCCCGCTGGCGGGCACCTGCTCCGGCGGCTGCGGCACCGGCCTGTCCGACGCGGGCAAGACGGTCGCCTCCGTCATCGTCTAGAGGCAGTCGTACGCCGAAGAGCGCCCGTCCCCACCGGGGGGCGGGCGCTCTTCGCGTCCGTCGATGAACGGCGAAGTCCACGCCCGTGACAACCGGCGGCACCTCCGCTTACGTCTTACCCCTGAGGAGGTGCGATGCGGGCGTCGGACGAGGCGGACTACAGGGCGTACGTCGTCGCGCGCGCGGCGGCCCTCAGGCGTACGGCGTTCCTGCTCTGCGGTGACTGGCACCGGGCCGAGGACCTGGTCCAGACGACGCTGACCGCGCTGTTCCAGCACTGGGGCAAGGTCGCGCGACGCGAGTCGGTCGACGCGTGGGTGCGAACGACGCTGGTACGCCGCGCCGTCGACGAGAGCCGACGGCCGTGGCGGCGCGAGCGCGCGACGGACGTCGTGCCGGACTCCGCCGCGCGGCCGGTGCACGACGTCGAGCAGCGCATGGTCGTAGCCGACGCGCTGCGCCGGCTGCCCGCGAAGCAGCGCGCGGTGGTCGTGCTCCGCTTCTACGAGGACGCCGACGTGACCGAGACCGCGCGCGTGCTCGGCTGCTCGGAAGGCACGGTCAAGAGCCACACATCCCGCGCGATCGCATCGCTGCGCGCGTCTCTCGGCGAGACGCTCGACGACCTGACGGAGGCAACCCGATGAGCGACATCACCACCCTGCTGCGCGAGCAGACGGCGC
>DATLOQ010000065.1:0-24028 GCA_035536235.1 Mycobacteriales bacterium | reverse complement strand
GACCCCGCAGCCCGTCGACGAGTCGACGCTCTTCCAGTTCGGGTCGACCGGTAAGACCTACACCGCGACCGCGGTCATGCGGCTCGTCGAGCAGGGCAAGGTCGACCTCGACGCGCCAGTGCGCACGTACGTCCCCGAGCTCAGCTTGCGGGACGAGGACGTCGCCGCCGGTGTCACAGTGCTCCAGCTCTTCAACCACACCGCTGGTTGGGAGGGCGACATGATGGACAACACCGGCGACGGCGACGACGCGCTGGAGAAGTACGTCGCCCGGATGGAGCGCCTGCAGCAGCCCAGTCCGCTGGGCGCAACGGTGTCCTACAACAACGCCGCCCTGTCCGTGGCCGGCCGCGTCATCGAGAAGGTCACCGGTACGACGTACGAGCAGGCCATCGGCGACCTGCTGCTCGAGCCGCTGGGCATGACCAGCACGCTGTTCTTCCCGGGCGACGTCATCACGCGGCGCTTCGCGGTCGGGCACAACAAGTCCGACGAGCTGGGCATCAAGGTCGCCCGGCCGTGGGCGATGGCGCGCGGTAACGCCCCCGCCGGCGGGATGAGCGCCAACGCGAAGGACCAGCTCACCTGGGCGCGCTTCCACCTCGGCGACGGCACCGCCGCCGACGGAACGCAGGTGCTCAGCACCGAGAACCTCAAGCGGATGCAGGAGCCCACGGTCGACATGGCCGGCAGCGCGCTAGGTGACGCGGTCGGCATCAGCTGGCTGATCAGCGAGGTCGCCGGCGAGAAGGTGGTCGGCCACGGCGGCACGACCAACGGCCAGCACTCCGACTTCACGCTCGTCCCCGGTCGCAGCTTCGGCGCCATCTCCATGACCAACTGCGGCCCCAACGGCCCGGCGCTCAACCACGCGATCGTCAAGTGGGCGATGGAGCACTTCCTGGGGCTGGTCGGGGTCGAGCTGACGGCGCTGCGGCTGCCCGACGCGGAGCTCGCGCCGTACACCGGCCGCTTCGAGACGATCGCTGCGGTGATCGACCTGACCGTTGATGACGGCCGGCTGTCCGCCGCCGTCACCATGAAGCCGGCTATGGCAGCCGCCCTGCGCGAGGCCGGCGAAGAGGTGCCCGAGCAGCCGCCGATCGTGCTGGCGATGCTCGACGGCACCGCCGACCGCTACATGGTCGACGAGGGACCGGCGAAGGGCATGAAGGGCTATTTCACCCGCACGCCCGACGGCGCGGTCGCCGGCGTGCACCTCGGCGGTCGGTTAGCCACCCGCACCACCTGAGCCGATCTGTTTGGTCTGACTCGACGAGGCAGGCGCTGACCTCCTTCCGCAGAATGGGTAGGGAGAGCCCAGCGCTTGCCTCGGAGGTCCGATGCCCATCCCCGCCCGCTCCCGCGTGCTGTCCCTCGCCGTTCTGATGGCGTTCTCGACCGCCTGTGGTTCCACCGTTCAGGGCGCGGGGCAGGCCGGCGGCAGCGTCGGCCAGGCCGGGGCGGATACGACCGGCAGCGGACCGGGTGCCGGTCTCGAAGTGCCGGGGGCGGGCGTCGGCGCCGGGTCAACGAACGGCACCGGTACGACGCCCGCTGTCGGCGGCTCCACCGCGGGCGGGGGCGGCTTCGGGAGCGGCCCCACGATGGGCGGCTCGGGGAGCGGCGGAGGCCGGCCCGGCAGCACCGGCGGTGCGCCCGGATCGAGGCCTGGCGGCGGGGGCACGAGCGGCAGCGGGGGGACCACTGGGGCCGGCGGCTCAGCGCCCGTCGGCCCAGGTGTCACGGCCACCGAGATTCGGCTCGGCATCCCGTACTGCACGGACTGCTCCTCCGGCAACGCCGCCGCGGGCGCGGTCGGCGAGGACACAGGCGATACCCGGCGCTACTACAACGAGGCACTCAGAGAGGTCAACAGCCGAGGTGGTGTGCTGGGCCGCAAGCTGGTGCCCGTCTTCCACCCGGTCAGCGTCAGCACCGACATCGAGCAGTCGCGACAGCAGGCCTGCGAGACGTTCACCAAGGACAACAAGGTCCTCGCGATCTTCTTCCAGGGCGAGACCACCTACGCGTGCGCCCTGAAGGCCGGCATCATCGCCACCGGCGCCAGCGGCACGGGCCCGATCTACGACCGCTTCCCCAACCTTTTCGCACCGGCCAGCATCCGCCTGGAGCGACTGGCGGAGAACACCGTCAAGGCCATGGTCAAGGCGGGCTGGCACAAGCCGGAGCCGAAGTGGCCGACCGGGAAGATCGGGATCATCAGCTGGGACAACGCCGAGTACAGATATGCGATGGACAAGGGCTGGCTCCCGACGATGCGGAATGCGGGACTCAAGCCCACCGATGTCCGCTACGTCGCCGTACCGCAGAACTTCGACGGCATCGGTGACGCCCAAGCAGCCATTGCCAACGCCGTGCTGCGGTTCAACGAGCAGAAGATCGACCACGTCTTCATCTCCGACGGTCCCGCGGGCGTCTTCACCGGCGCCGGGCTGACCCTGCTCTTCATGCAGAACGCCAAGTCGCAGCGCTACTACCCGCGATACGGGCTCAACACCAACAACGTGCCGGACTTCGACAGCCACCCACAGGATCAGCTGGTCGGCATGATCGCGATCGACTCGTCGAGCACCGAGCCGGCCAACGACGAAGGGATCACGCCCAACCCGCAGCGCGAGCGCTGCCTGTCCCTCATGCGCAAGGCGGGCCTGCCGGTGGGGCAGGAGCAGTCCCGGGCCGTGGCGCTGGGAGCGTGCGAGATCGCCTGGTTCGCCGAGGCCATCATCAAGAACTCACGCAGCACGCTGCTCGCCGACATGATCGCGGGCGGCGAGTCGTTGGGTACCTCCTACCGTTCGCCGAACACCTACGGCACCAAGATCGGCCCCGGACTGCGCGACGGCTCCCGGCTGTTCCGCAACCTGCAGTTCGACGAGGAGTGTGAGTGCCTGCGATACACCTCGAAGGCCTACGAGCCGTAGACCCTGACCTGATGACACTCGCGTGGATGACCGCTGCGCTCGAGGAGCTGGTCTCGTGCGAGTCGCCGTCAGCGGATGCCGCTGCCACCCGCAGGTGCGGTTCGGTGCTCGCGGCGATGGTGCGGGACCGACTCGACGCCACCCCCGAGCTCGTCGAGGTCGGCGGCCGCACTCATTTGCGCTTCACCTGGGGCACTCCTCAGGTCCTCGTCCTCGGCCACCTCGACACCGTGTGGCCGCTGGGCACTCTGGCGCGGTGGCCGTTCTCCGTCGAGGGCGATGTCGCCACCGGCCCGGGTGCGTTCGACATGAAAGCCGGCGTGGTGCAGGCACTGGCCGCCCTGTCGACACTGCCGTCGCTGGACGGGATTCGCCTGCTGCTCACGGTCGACGAGGAGATCGGGTCTCCGACCTCGGCGGGGCTCGTCGTCGACAGCGCCCGCGGCTGCGCCGCCGCGCTCGTCTGCGAGCCCTCAGCTGCCGGCGCCCTCAAGACTGCCCGCAAGGGCATCGCGATGTACGAGCTGCTCGTCGCGGGCCGTGCGGCGCACGCCGGCCTCGAGCCGGAGAAGGGCGCCAACGCCGGGGTGGCCCTGGCACACCTGGTGATCGCCGCCTCCCGGATGGCAGACGCGAAGATCGGGACCACCGTCACCCCGACCGTGTTGTCGGCAGGCACTACGACCAACACCGTTCCAGCAGCGGCGCGCCTCGCCCTCGACGTGCGAGCGGCAGTGCCCGCCGAGCTCCCCCGCGTCGAGTCGGCGCTGCACCAGGCGGCGCGGGCGGCCGGGATCGCCGTACCCGGTACGACGGTAGAAGTCACGGGAGGGGTCAACCGACCTCCGCTCGACGCGTCGTCGTCGGCGCAGCTCTTCGCGCGGGCCGGCGAGATCGCAGCAGAGCTGGGAATGCCCGCACTGCGAGGGGTGTCAGTCGGCGGCGGGTCGGACGGCAACTTCACCGCCGGCGCCGGCGTACCGACCTTGGACGGGCTAGGCGCTGTGGGTGACGGAGCGCACGCCGAGGGCGAGCACGTGCTCCTGTCGACCATGGAGCCCCGAGCCCGCCTGCTGGCCGGGCTGCTCGTCGCCCTGCGCTAGCCGTCCACGCCGGCCCGGCGTCAGCCTCGGGCGGCGAGTGGCATGCCGAGCTCGGACCGGAACAGCCGCAGGTCGTTGCCGCCGAGCACCGCCCGGATGTCGGCCTCCGGCCAACCCCGGCGCACCAGCTCCGCCGTGACAAGAGGTAGGCCGGCCGGGCCCTCGAGGCCGGGTACCAGCTTCTTGCCGTCCACCCCTTCGACCAGCAGCTCGGTCGCGAGCGGGTAGAGCTCGGTGAAAACCTGCTCGATGAAATCCGGCCCCAGACCCACGGCGCCGACGCCGCAGATCGCCGTGACGTGCTCGAGGTGGTCGACGAGGCGCTGCACCGTGAACTCCTCCTCACGGTCGGACAGGAAGCCCGCGAAGAAGTTGACGTTGACGACACCGAGACCGCTCGCGATCCCCTTGAGGCGCTCGTCCGTGAGGTTGCGGTGGTGTCCCCGCAGCTCGTACGCCGAGGAGTGCGTGGCGATGACAGGGCGACGAGCGATCTCCAGCACGTGATCCACGCCGGTGGCGCCGAGGTGGCTGACGTCGACCATCATGCCGACCTCCTCCATCACCACTACCGCCTCGACGCCGGCCCGGGTGAGCCGGGACCCCGCTGCATCCTCGCCAGACCCGTCAGCGAGCAGCGTGCGCCCGAAGTGGGTGAGAGAGGCGATCCGCACCCCGACCCGGTGCAGGGTCGACAGCAGCTCCACGTCGGTCCCGATGGCCTCGCAGCCCTCAAGGGCGAGGATCAATGCGATGCGCCCGGCTGTCACGGCTTCGTCGACGTCGTCGCCGTCGAGGCAGACCTGTACGTCGCCGGCATTGCCGGCCGCGATCGTCCAGCCCGACTCGACCATCTGCAGCGTCTTGCGCAGAGCGCCCTCGGGGCGGAAGTCGTCGTCGATGTAGACCGGGAGCACCTGCACGTCGACGCCGCCGTCGCGCAGCTGAGGCAGCCACGACTCGCGGAAGTAGGCCGCCTGCTGGGCGACGGGGCGCCGGCTCGTGAGCATCAGCAGGTCGTCGTGGGTGTCGACCACGACGGCGTCATGGTGCAGGGCGAGAGGGTCCATCACGTCTCCAGGATGAAGCATCCGTCGTTGGTCATGCCGGTGGCCCGATAGCCTGCCGCGAAGGCGGGGACGAGGGCCTCCCGGACCGCCACCCGCCAGGCTCTGCCCGCGTCAGGGTCGGTCCCGCGCAGCGCCTCGATGTCCTCGGGTAGGCAGACGAGCAGCCGTCGGCCATCGCCCGGCAGGTCGGCCGCCGGCCACGGGGCTCCGTCGCGCTGCATCAGCACAGTGAGGCCATCGACGTCCCGGTGGGTGACCCCAGCCAGTGACTCGACGAGGGACCAGCGGGTGAACAGCCGGTCGCTTGACTCCCCCCCATTGAGTCCGTCGCTCATCGGTCCGTAGAAGTCGACGAGGTACTCCACGCCGACAGCGCCGAGCTTGCGCAGGTTGAACCACGCGTTGCGCCGCACCAGCGGGTCGAAGGTCCAGGTGATCGTCGAGATCCCCCGGTCCAGGGCCCACGCGCGCTGGTGCAGCTTCAACGCCAGGCCGATCTGCCGGCCCGGGGCAAGCACACCGGAGATGTGCGAGTGCAGCGTGGGCTGGGGGTTCATCCCGAGGAAGCCGGAGGAAGCGCCGACCAGACGAGTGCCGTCGTACGCGCCGAAGACATAGCCGCCGGCATGCTCGACCGCCCGCATCACATCGGCGGTGAGCGGTGGCTTGCCTGGCTCGGTCCGCCAGATCTGCGCGAAGAGATCGGCCGCGTCCCGGACGGCTGCGAGCGAGTCGAGGGGAAGCACCGTGATGCCAGCTTGGGCAGCGGTGGCGTGCCACAGACCGCGGGCGCGCGCGGCCGGGCTCGTCAGGGCGGCAGGGTTGCTGGCCCGGCTCGTCATCGCCGGAGCCGGTCGCGCGCCGTGGGGGCGACGGACAGCAGGGCGAGCACCCCGCGCTGGACCTGCGCCATCCGCTGCCGCTCCAGAGCCGACTCGGTGCGGTCGAGGTGCGCGATCAGCAGGGCCAACCCGGCGCCGAGCAAGGCGATCCCGGCGAACCCCCCGCTGATGACAAAGGGCACCTGGAACGGCACGAGCAGGGTGGCTGCCACCCCCCGATACCCCAGCCAGAGCAGCACCAGGCCGACGACCACGAACCCGGCGAACACCAGGCTCGTCGACGTGCGCGGATCGCGAAGGATCTGCCCGATCGTCTTCACGGCCGACCGTCCGGGTCCAGCGCAGCCGAGAGCTCCCGCAGCGCAGCGGCGAGCAAGGCGGTCTGCTGCTCGCGGAGGACCGCATCGCGTCGCTTGGCCGCGACGTTGACCACGGTCACTCCGACCATGACCAGCGCCAGGCCGGTCAAACCGCCCGACACGAGGTAGGGGAGCTGGAGGGCGACGTTGGTCTCGGCCGCGACCTGCCGCCACGCGATGGCGATGAGCACGAAGCCGATCACAGTCACCGCAACCCCCAGGTAGGTGGGGGTCGGCGACAGCGGTCGCGGCGCAGGCAGCCGTGATCGGCGGGCATCTGGCGCGCCCCCCGCAGAGCTGGTGGCTTCGGGGCTGTCGACGGCGGTCACGTCTTCCTCCGGTGCAGGTGATGTACGGCGGGCGGGCCGCGGAGTTGGCTCGGTCATGACTGGGTGAGGTGGAGCTGGAGATGGACGACGAGGCGCTCGACCGGCTCGTCGAGGTCGAGAGATGTCAGCTCGGCGAGCCGCCGCAGCCGGTAGCGGAAGGTGTTGGGGTGCACGCCGACACGATCTGCCGCTACGCGCACATCCCCGAATGCGTCGAGGAAGGCACGCAGCGTCGCGATGTACGACGTCGACTTCTCGGCGTCGCTAGCCTCCAACAGCCGCAGCTTGCCCGCGAGGAGGGCTGGCTGCTCGGTTGCCAGGTCGCTGAGCAGCAGCAGCACCGTCGCTGCCCGCACGTCGTCGATGTGCACGACGTCGGGGCTCAGTCGCTGGCGGAGGACGCGCAGCGCGAGGTCGACCTCGCGACGAGCCGTTGTCAGCCCCGCGAGACCGCGTGCTTCGTGCGACGCCGCAGCCCGGACCTGCAGCCGAAGTCCGACGCCCACCCGACGTGCCAGGTCCTCGGCCAGCTGTCGCGCCTCATCGGCTTCTCCCGTGCGCGCCGGCAGGACGACGTAGACCGCACTGTCCACCGTCACTGCCAGGACGGTGCGGCGGAATGCTCGGCACGACAGCACCACGAGGTCGACGGCCCGGTCGAGCACCACTCGCTCCGAGTCGTCAGTGACGAGTGGCTCCACGGCGATGACCACGAGCGGCGCAGTCGCGGCCACCTGCAGCCGACCAGCGAGCAGCGCCGCGGGGAGCCGCTCCTCCAAGACGGCGCGCAACAGCTCGCCGGACTTGCGACGCTCCAGGTCCTCGCCGGATCGCGCGCGCAGCAGGTGCAGAGCGGCCATCGAGGCAGCTTCGCGCAGCGCCTCTTCGGCTTCGGCGCCCAAGGGTCGCTCCCCCTCCTGCACCCAGATCGAGCCGAGCACCTCACCGCCGGCACGCACGCTCACCGCCAGTCGCGGGGAGATGCCGTCGAGCGCGACCCGCACCACCTCGTCGCTCGCCCACAGCTGCTTGAACACGCCGAGGTCCGTCAGCTTGGTGAGCCACTCAGCCGGCACCCGGCGACCGAGGATGGTGTCACGGCGCGGTCCGTCGACCGGGTGGGCGCTGGAGGAGTAGGCGAGCACCGTGGAGTGCTCGTCTTCGATGGTGGTGGCACCGCCGACGAGGGAGGAGACCGCGTCGGCGAGCCCGAAGAGGTCACCGATCGAGGCCGACGACGAGTCCTGTCGCCGCTGGCCCGTGGCCGACCTCGCCGTCCGCAGCAGGGTGTGCAGCTGGCCCCAGGCCGCGTCCTGCGGAGCAGCGAGCAGCGCTATGCCGGCCGCCTCCGCTGCCGCCACCAGGGGCGCCGGGAGCGGCCCGTCCGCCTTGACGAGCACCGCGGAAGCGCCGAGCTCGCCGTAGCGGGTGATCACGTCGACAGCGCTGGGCCGAGTGACGTCGATGCCCACGGCGAGCACCAGGTCGCAGCGCCCCGCCGCCGGCTCGTACACCGGATCGTGGACCACCGGCTCCCCGACGGCCGTCTCGAGACCGTGCGGCGCGGTCAGCACCCGCACCACACCCGACCCGAGGGCATCGACGACTGCGCCGAGAGTTGGTCCGGTCATCGCAGGGCCTTCGCGGGTGCCCGCTGGCTGTCCGACCGGTCGATCGCCCTGATGTCGCCGCCGAGGTACGCCTCGATGACGGCTGGGTCGCTGCGGACGACATCGGGCGGGCCAAGCGCGATGATTTCGCCGTTGGCCATGGCGAGAATGCGGTCGCTCAGCCTCATCACCAGCGGGATGTCGTGCTCGATGATGAGGATGGTCAGCTGCAGCTGGTCCTTGAGGTCGACGAGCAGCTGGCCGAGCGCCTCGGTCTCCCGCTGTGCGATGCCGGAGCTGGGCTCGTCCAGCAGCAGCAGCGTGGGCTGCAGCGCGACCAGGCAGGCGAGCTCGGTGATGCGCCGGGTGCCGGTGGAGAGCTGCGAGATCTGCGAGGTGCGGTAGCCCTCCAGCCCCATGAAGGCGAGCAGCTCCTGAACGAGCAGCCGCTTCTGACGCTCGCCGGTCGGCAGGCCGAGAACAGAGGGAAAGAACGCCGTCGGGGAGATCCGCTCGAGGGAGAGTCGGACGCACTCCGCGACGGTCAATGTGGGGAAGAGCGCCGCGTCCTGGAAGGAGCGAATCATGCCCAGGCGACCGCGTGCCTCGGGCCCCATCGTGCTGACGTCCTGGCCCTCGAACTGCACGCGACCCCGGTCGGCCCGGACGAATCCGCCCACCAGCTCGAAGGTCGTCGTCTTCCCGGCGCCGTTGGGCCCGATCAGCCCCATCGTCTCGCCGGCCTTGACCTCGAAGCTGATGCCCCGGACGGCATGCACGCCGCCGAAGCTCTTCGCCAGGCCGTCGACCTTGAGCAAGGTCGAGCCGGGCGGCCGCAGCCGCTCGCCGACCGGCACCGGCACCGTGCGCTCCCGGACCGACGCGCCTCCGGTGGAGCCCTTGGCCGCTGGCACCTCGTTGTAGGCGTCGTCCACGTCGATGCCGGCCCGCCTGCCCAGCCGTCTGACGATGCGGTCGCGGAGCGGCTCCGCCAGCCCGCCGAGACCGGCGGGCAGGTAGAGCACGATCAGCAGCTGGCCGAGGGCCGACGCCACGAGGCCCGCCGAGTCCAGTGGCAGGAATGCCGGTACGCCGATGACGAACAGCGCGCCGATGATCGGACCGGAAAGCAGTGAGATGCCGCCGATGACGACCATGACGACGACGAGGATGCTGAACCGGGTGGGGAAGGTCGATGAGCCGATGCGCGACAGGGCGTGGCCGTAGAGCGCGCCGCCGATGCCCGCGAGGAATCCGGCGAGCAGGAAGCCCTGGGTCTTGACGAGGGAGGCACGCACCGTGAACGCCTTCGCCGCGTCCTCGTTGTCGCGCACCGCGGTCAGCAGCCGGCCGAAGCCGCCCCCGCGCACGTTGCGCGCCAGCAGCAGCGTGAGGACGAGCACGGGAAGCGCGAAGTAGTAGTAGAGCTTGCCGGTGTCGAGCGGGGTGTCCCCGACGATGGGCCGACCGGGGTCGACGCCGGCGCCGAGCATGAAGTCCTGCTGCAGCAGGAACGACGGTGTCACCAGCGCGAACGACAACGTCGTGACGGTCAGGAAGAGACCACGTATTCGCAACGCCGGCAGGCCGATCACCAGCGAGGCCACGGCGCCGGCCAGCCCGGCGTACAGGAACGAGAGCTCGAAGTGGCCGATGCGACTCGAGACCTCGTACGACGCCCAGGCGCCGACCGCACCCACGGCAAACTGCCCCAGTGAGAGCTGTCCTCCTAGGCCGGTGATGATGCCGACCGACAGCCCGACCACGGCAAAGCCCATGATCGAGACCATGGTGATCGAGTTGGCGTTGCTGATGAAACGGGGCAGCACGACAGCCACAGCGAGCGCCATTGCGCCCACGATCAGGCCGAGGTTGCGGACGAGCCACAACCGCCCCAGAACCTCGGGTACGGGACGCAGAGCCTGCACCGCGGCCCAGCTGCCCTTGTCCTCATCGCGTGCGCCCCGCTGCCGCTGCAGGAGCAGGGTCAGCAGGATGATCCCGAAGAGGACCACCTCCACGAGGCCCGACTCCGGCTTGTTCCACAGCAGCAGCTGCTCGACGATCCCGAGCGCGAGCCCCCCCGCGAGAGCGACCGGCAGGCTGTTCATCCGCGCGAGCACCGCGCCGGCCAGCGCCCGCAGCAGCAGGCCGGGACCGAAGGCCTCACCGGAGGAGATCCCGCGAGTCGGCTGGGTGAGCACGGCGGTGAGGGCGGAGAGCGCACCGGCGAGCGCCCAGGCCAGCGACGACATGCGGGCCGCGGGTATGCCGGCCATCCGCGCGGCCTCGGGATTCGCCGCTGCGGACCGGATGGCGAGACCGAAGCGGGAGTACTTGAGGAAGACCGCGAGCAGCAGCACCGTGACGGGACCGAGCACGAGCATCCCGTAGTAGGCGCCCGTAACCCGCAGTGCGCCGATCTCGAACGGCCGGAACAGGAAGCCGATCTGAGGTGGCTCGGGAAAGAGCGCACCCGCGCCGGCCTGGTTGTTCAGCAGCAGCCCGAAGAGCACCAGGAACTGCCCGACGCCCAGAGTTGCGACGATGGACATGAGCTTCGGCGCGTTACGAAGCCGGCGTACGACGCCGACCTCGGCCAGCGCCCCGGTGCCGGCCCCCAGCAGCAGCGCCAGCGGCAGCACGACGTAGTAGGGCAGGCCGTACTTAGCGGTGAACAGGCCGAACAACGCGGCGGCAAATGCCCCCACCTCGCCGTGCGCGAAGTTGATGATCCGGTTGGAGCGGAAGACCAGGACCAGGCCGACGGCCAGCAGGCCGTAGGTGATTCCGATGATCGAGCCGAGCACGATGACAGGGATGGGGGTCTCGAAGTCGAAGACCCGCGCCAGGGAGAACGCCAGCACGGTGGCGCCGGTCCAGATCGCGGCCGATCGCAGCACCGTCGGGCTGATGCGCTTCACCCTGGGCAGGGCGAGGGTGGTCACGTGGCCGCCGTCGAGCCTTCGAGGAAGACCGCGCGAAGCAGGTCATCGCGGGCCAGCAGATCCGCCGCCGGGCCGTCGAAGCGCATCTCGCCCTTCTCCATGAAGTAGGCGTGCTCCACCAGATTGAGAGCGATGTTCACGGACTGCTCGACGAGCACGACGGAGGTGCCAGTGGCATTGATGCGTCGCACCATCTCGAGCAGCTGGCCGACGATGATCGGCGCGAGGCCGAGTGAGAGCTCGTCGATGACGAGCACCCGGGGCCGCATGATCAGGGCCTTCGACAGGCCCAGCATCTGCTGCTCACCACCGGACAGCTGCGACGCAAGTGAGGTCTTGCGCTCGGCCAGCCGTGGGAACGCCTCGAGGCACTCCTCGATGAGGTCGTCGAGGTTCTTGCGCTCCTTCCCCAACGTGTAGCCGTAGGAGCGCAGGTTCTCCAGCACCGTCAACGGGCCGAAGACGGCGCGGCCGCCGGGGATCTGGGTGATCCCGAGGCGGGTGCGGCGCTCGGCGTCGAGGTAGGTGATGTCCTGACCGCGGTAGCGCACGTGGCCCGAGCTGGGCAGTCCGATGCCGCTGATCACCTTCAGCAGCGTTGACTTGCCGGCGCCGTTGGTGCCGAGGAGGGCGACCATCTCGCCGTCGTCGACGGTGAAGTCGACGTCGAAGAGCACCTGCAGCTGCCCATAGGAGAAGTCGATGCCCTTGCACGACAGCATCGGCAGGTGACCGCCAGCGGCCTTGACCTGCTTGAGCTGCTCGGTCTCGAGGACCTCGTCGATCATCCGGTCCATGTCCGGTTGGACGCACGGCGCTGCCCGAGCCAGCAGCAGCGAGCCGGCGACGCCTGGGAGGGCCAGGCTGACCAACGCCCCCGCTGTGCCGTAGCGGCTCTGCACCCCGCCGAGCAGAAGTGCCCCGGCGATCCCTCCGACGCCGCCGAAGAAGATCCCGTACAGGGCTCCGGCGTGCGGTCGCATCTGGGCGGGCACGATCGACAGCGTGACGATGGCGAGCGCCGGGCTCAGCACCGCGATCACGGCCGTGGACAGGGTGAACAGCATCAACGTCAGCCACGTGAAGGGGCTGACCACCGCCAGGCAGATCAGGGTGACGCCGACGGCCAGCTGGAATCCGGCGTACCGGATCACCTTGCCGGGATCCTGGCGGAACATCGCCTCTCCCCGTCTGCCGTACAGCGCCAGCGCCACGATGGTCGATGCGCTGGTGAGGGCGTAGAACAGGCCGCGTTGCCCTGGACCGAAGTTGAGCTCCTCGTCGAGGTAGAAGGACAAGAACGTCGCGAGCGGGACGTACAGCATCCCGAACACGGCGAAGCCGGCCAGCAGCCTGCGGATTGTCGGGATGAGGAACAGCCGCCGGGTGATCTCGAAGAAGCCGAGCTCGGCGTCATCTGGATCGAGCTCGTCGGTCGCCTGGTGGACGGTCGCCTTGAGCTTCTCGGTGTCCCACCGCCCGAACCCGGGGTCGCGGAGCTTGAGCATGAACGGCAGCACGATCAGGCAGGCGAGACCGAAGACGAGGAACACGCCACGCCAGGTGTAGCCGAGGACACCGGCGAGCAGTGCGACCAGCAGGGGAGCGAGCACGTTGCCGAAGTTGTTGAAGGCCGTGTAGATGCTGAGCACCCGCACCCGCGTGGCGGGCGGGTAGTAGTCCATCAGGAGCGGCGGATGGAGCACCGTGGTGCTGCCGCTGCTCGCGCCGTCGAGGACCAGCACGAGGGCGAGGATCAGCGTGGCGGTGACGAACCCTGTGTAGAGGGTGGTGACGCTCCAGCCGGCGGCTGTGATCAGACAGACCAGAGCTCGTCGGGGGTGGCGCTGGACGAGCGCGGCGATCGACAGCGGCGCCAGGGTGAGCGCGAGGGTCTTGAGCACGATCAGCAAGCTGAGCGTGCCCAGCCCGATGCCGAGGCTGCGGCTGATCTCTGGGGTCAGCACCGTGAATGCGTAGCCCTGGAAGGTGTCGATGATCGAGAGGGTGCCCAGCGCTGCCAGCGGATAGAAGCCGACCTTGTTCTCCTTGACGACGGTGCGCAGCTTGACGGGGGGGCCGCCTTCACCGGTGACTCCGAGGAGCTCGCGAGCCTCGCCGCGGAGCCGGACGCGCTGGGCCACGATCTCGTCGACGTCGACCGCAGGGCCGCCGGCGCCCGGACGCTGGGGCGCAAGGGTCATCAGTCGGCCTTTCGTTGGACGTCGAAGGCAATCGCGAAGGCGCTCTCGCCGAGACGACGGCCGCTCGCGTCGAGGAGCACCACGGTCACGCGGTGCCGTTCGCGGCGGTCCTCGTCTCTGCCGCGCGGGAGCTGGTCCAGGACCAGCACGGTGTCTGTCGTGGTGTAGATGCCCCGTGTGTTGAGGTACTCCTCGTCGGGGCAGCCTTCACTCTCGCGACAGCTCCGGTCCTTGCGGGCGATCCAGCGCAGGTCCTTACCCGCCGGCATGGGGGTCTCGTCCACGAAGACCGCGAAGTAGCCAGCGCCGGCACGGGGCTCGCCGCCGGGTCCGGTGATCTCGAAGTCCTCGATCTCCCAGTCGACGGTCACGGGCAGCCGCACCGTGGCCCGGTCCTCCGGAGCGATGAAGCGCAGGCGCTCGTCCACCTTGAACGCCAGGCCCTGGGGGACGCAGCCGCTGAGAGACAGGCACCACCCCGCCAGCGCGGCCAGCAGGACGGCACGTCGCCCGGTACGGCCCACAGCAGTCCTCCGAAGGGTGTTGCTCTCAGCGATACTGGCCCACCTCACCGGCCCCGCGGGTTGTCCCACCTACACAACAACCGAGACATTCTTCATCCTGGCCGACGAACCTCTACCGACTCGGCGCCCGTCCTTGGTGTGAGCCTTTGAGGCACCGTCCCCCGGATGGCACCCTGCGGAGATGGCCGAACACCCAGACTCGACCCGTCACGGCCTGGGTGGGGCCGTCTGCAGCGTCGACCACCTGGCCAGTGCTGCCGGGCTCGCGATCCTGCGTGTCGGCGGCACCGCTGCCGACGCAGCCGTCGCCGCCAGCGCGGTGCTGGCGGTGACCACGCAGCACATGTGCGGGGCCGGTGGCGACCTGCTCGCCCTGGTGCGCCTGCCAACCGGCGAGGTCGAGGCGCTCGTGGCGGTGGGCCGTGCCGGCAGCGGCAGTGATCCGCAGCGCCTGCGCGCGGAAGGGCACGACCGGATGCCCTTCCGGGGGGACCCGCGAACCGTGACGGTGCCGGGCTGTGTGGATGGCTGGCTGGCGCTGCACGCCCGACATGGGAGGCTGCCGCTGGCTTCGGTGCTCGCACCCGCGATCGGCTACGCACGTGGCGGTTTCCCCGTCTCCCCGCTCCTGGCATCAGCGCTCCCGACCGTCGCTGACGTCCTGGGCGGTGAGGAGCTCGTCGGCTCCCTTCCGGTCAGCGCCGGTGACATCAGGCAGCGACCGTTGCTCGGCGCGGCACTCCAGGCGATCGCCCGCGAAGGCCGGCAGGCGTGGTACGGCGGCGCCTTCGGGCGCGGCCTTCTGAGGGTCGGTGGCGGGGTCTTCACCGAGGCCGATCTGGCGCGCGATCTAGCGGAGTGGACCTCACCGACTCGGCTGCAGGTGGACACCAGCACACTCCTCTCGACCCCGCCGCCCACAGCCGGGCACCTGGTGCTGTCGAGCGCCTGGATCGCCAACGCCGTCGGTGCTCTCGGCTCCGCCTCCGACGACGACCCGCACCTGCTCGTCGAGGCCTCACGACTCGCCGGATTCGACCGCCCTGACGTGCTGGCCGACGGCGTCGACGCCGCCGACCTGGTGGGCCTGGCTGACCTGCAGTCCAGGGCCGGCCGGATCTCCCCTGACGTCTCCACCCTCATCGACGTCCCGGCCCATGGTGGCGGCACGGTCTACCTGTGTGCTGCGGACAGCGACGGCATGGTCGTCTCGCTGTCGCAGTCCAACGCCGCGGGTTTCGGGTCTGGCCTGGCTGTTCGGGAGGTCGGCGTCTTCCTGCACAACCGTGGCCTGGGCTTCTCCTTGCAGGACGGGCACCCGGCGGAGCTGCGACCGGGCGCTCGACCGCCGCACACGCTCGTACCGTCGATGCTGGTGGACCCCGATGGCACGGTGACAGCACTGGGGACGATGGGCGGGGATGCGCAGCCGCAGATCCTGCTGCAGCTGGTGGCCGCCCTGCGGGCCGGCGCGACTCCCGCCGCCGCTCTCGCACGGCCGAGGTGGGCGATCACCGGTCCCATGGGCACCGGCTTCGACACCTGGGAGCCCTGGCCGCAGGGCACCCTGGCGACGACGGTGGCACTCGAGGAGGCCGCGCCCCTGGCCTGGTCGGACGCGCTGCGGCGCCGGGGCCACCTCGTCGAGCGGCAGGCGCGCGGGTTCGGCCACGCGCACCTGATCGTCCGGCGCGCCGACGGCCTCCTCAGCGCCGCGAGTGACCTCCGCGCCGGCACCGGCGATGCCCAGTGCTTCTGACCTCGGACTGGTCTGGCACACCAGCCCCGACCGTCGGCTTCGTCGCACCTGATGAGGACGCGACGGCCTTCAGGCGGTTGGATCAGCAGACCGCCGTACTGCTGGGAGTGCCGTGAAAATCTCCGCTGTCGAGCTGCGCCGCATCCGGATGCCCCTGGTGTCGCCGTTCCGTACGTCGTTCGGCACCCAGACCTCCCGCGAGGTGCTGCTCGTGAAGGTCACCACCCCGGAAGCCGAGGGGTGGGGCGAGTGCGTGGCGATGGCGGAGCCGGTCTACAGCTACGAGGACCTCGAGACAGCCGCGCACGTGCTGCGCAGCCAGCTGGTGCCGCGGGTGCTGGCTGTCGGTGAGCGGCTGACGGCGGCCCGGGTCGGGCACGTGCTCGAGAAGGTCAAGGGACACCCGATGGCCAAGGCCGCCCTCGAGCTGGCGGTGCTCGACGCCGAGCTGCGGGCCGCCGGCCGGCCTCTCGCGGACCACCTCGGCGCGGTCAAGGAGCGGGTGCCCGCCGGTGTCAGCGTCGGCATCATGGACTCCATCCCCGAGCTGCTCGACGCGGTCGACGACTACGTCTCGCAGGGCTACGCGCGCATCAAGCTGAAGATCGAGCCGGGCTGGGACGTCGATCCTGTGCGGGCAGTGCGGGAGCGCTTCGGTGATGTCGGGCTGCAGGTCGACGCCAACACCGCCTACGTCCTGGGCGACGCGCGGCACTTGGCTCGACTGGACGCCTTCGACCTCCTGCTCATCGAGCAGCCGCTGCCTGAGGACGACGTACGCGGCCATGCCGAGCTGGCCCGCCAGGTCCGCACGCCCATCTGCCTGGACGAGAGCATCACGAGTGCGCGGTCGGCGGCCGACGCCATCGCGATCGGGGCCTGCTCGATCATCAACATCAAGGCCGGTCGGGTCGGCGGCTACCTCGAAGCGGTGCGGGTGCACGACGTCGCGCAGGCCAACGGCATCCCGGTGTGGTGCGGCGGGATGCTCGAGACTGGTCTCGGCAGGGCTGCCAACATCGCCCTTGCCGCCCTCCCCGGCTTCACGCTCCCGGGCGACACGTCTGCGTCGGATCGCTTCTACCGACAGGACATCACCACGGTGCCGGTCGTCCTGGAGGACGGATACGTCCGGGTGCCCGCCGGCCCGGGGCTCGGCGTCGATCTCGACGACGCCGTGCTCACAGAGCTCACCACGTCCGTCGAGCTGCTGCCCGTCTGATCGAATGCCTGACGGTCTGACCCGGGCTCAGGTCGGGGTGAGGTCTCGGGTGAGCGCGCGCCCGGCCCAGCCGCCAGCACCGAGGAGCAGCAGTGGCAGCAGGAACACCGCGGGGTACTTGAACTCGGTCGAGGAGACCCCCGCGACCGGCAGCGTCGGCGTGGCAGCAGCCGCCCGCACTGCCGTTGGAGCCGTCCGGACCGCTTGGTCCGCCCCAGCGACGAGGGGCGACTCGGGGGCGGTGAAGGTCTCCGCTCTCGCGAACCCGGTGTCCGCGCCCGACGTCACGGGCGGCTCGAAGGAGCCCTCGACGGGGGCGACCGAGGGGGGCGGCGACGAATCTTCGGTGGCCCCTGGCTCGCTGACGAAGGACACCGAGGCGGTGATCTTGGCGACCCCCTCGCCCGTGCGCTTGCTGCCGTTGAAGGCGACGTGCCAGCTGTCGGTCGGGGAAGCGCCCTCCGCAGGCAGCAGCGCGAGAGAGCCGGCCACTCCAGAGTCCTGCCAGGCGGTGGCGAGGTCCGTCAGGTCCACGGTGAACGCGGCCGGGCCGGTGCCCGTGGCCGCGACGAATGCCGCGGGCGTCGAGACGCTCTGGCAGTCGGCGGCCGGCGCCTTCTCGAAGGAGCCGTCGACGTCCTCGACGGAGGTGGTCACCAGGCAGGCCTGGATCTTGGCCGCCTCGGGTCGGGAGCTGCCGTCCTGCGGGCCGGCAGCCACCGGCAGCCGGAGCTGGCCCCCGACGGCTTTGGTGCCGATCGGCAGCGTCGACAGGTCGAGTGCCAGATAGGTACGCGACTCCTCGGCGCCGAGCTGGACTCCGACGTGCAGGGTCTCGGCGGCGTAGGGACTCGGCGTCTCGGCCGGCGGACAGCCCGCCGGCAGAGCGCAGACCGGTGCGGTGCGGTACCAGGCCTCCGCTGCGAAGGGGACGGTGGCGCTGCCGCTGCCTGCGGCCAGCGCCGGCGCGACCGGCGGACCCACCAGTGCGGCCCCCGCGAGGACGGCGGAGACGAGCGCGCGGGGGACGGGACGCATGCTCACATCCTGACCCTCCGAGGTGCGCAGCGCCACGGCGCCGACGACGAACCTCGCCTCGTCGCCCTGTTCATCGCGACGAAGCGCGGACTGCGGCCAGGGACCAATCCGGGCAGATCAGCCGGCCGGGAGCAGGAGGCTGATCGAGCCGGTGGCGAAGTCCGCGACGTAGATGCCGGAGCCCGGCGGACCCTGCGTGATGTCCAGCGGCGCCGGCGCTACGGCGACGTCCTCCGGCGTCCCAGCGCGTCCATCCGCGATGGGCACCCGCACGATCGCGTGGCCGGCCGGCGGCAGGCCGTTGGAGCCGTACTGGACCACGAGCAGCTCACCGACCCAGCCACCGGTGGTCGGCGCGAAGGTGAGGCCGTTGGCCGAGGTGTGCAGGCCGAGCAGCGCCTCGGGCGGCGTGTGGCGAGGGCTGCAAGGAGTGTCGATGGCCGGGTTCTGCCCGACCTCGGGACCGGCTGGGGTCGCGGCGTAGACGCACGCCGGGAAGCCGAAGTCCACGGGCGGTCGGCGTACGTCGAAGCGGTGCAGCAGGTCCTCGCCGTACGGGTCGAGGGCGTCCGGGCCGTTCGAGGTGACCCACAGCTCGGAGCTGCCCGGCCGGAAGGCGAGGTCGTACGGGTTGCGCAGGCCGGTCGCCTCGACCACGAGCGCCGGTGTGCGCCGGGCGGCACTGAGACCCCGCGCGCCAAGAGGCACCGACAGGATCGTGCCGCTGAGCGGCTGCTCCGCGGGACCGCCGGACACCCCGTCGTCGGTGGAGTTGCCGTTGGCGATGTAGAGGCGCCCGCCCTGCACGGCCAAGCCGTTGGTGTTGTGCCGGCCGTTGGGCAGGTCGTCGAGGACGACCTTGCCGACTGCTGCCGCGTTGCCACCAGTGGGCGGCAACGAGCGCACCCGGCCCACCGTCGAGGCGCCTTCGCCGCTGTGCGAGTCGGAGACGAAGGCAGTGCCGTCGGGTCCGAACGCGATGCCGAGCGGGTTGGTGAAGCCGGTCGCCCACGGCATCGCCGGCCCGAGAGCACCGCCCGGGAGGACCGGCACCCGTGACACGGTGCCGGCGGCGTAACCGGTGACGTAGAGCGCATCGCCGTACGACGTGATGCTCGTCGGGGTAGGAACGGTGGCCCCGGTCGGTACGACGGCCACGGCAGCGCTGCCCGGTGGCCGGACGGCGAGGGTGCCGATCATCATGGGGTGGATCGAGCAGAAGAACGGATAGGTGCCGGGGACGAGCTTCTCGACGCCCTTCACCTCCGCTTGCGCGCCCGCGCTGACCGTCGCGCTGCCGAACAGCAGAGCGCCATTGCGGGTCTTCTGCTTCGAGACGAGGTTGTGGGGAGCCACGTCGACGTTGAGCATCGTCACGCCGTCGCCGCGGGCGATCGACACCTGACTAGGCACGAACTGGAAGCCGACGGTGACGACGGTCGTCGTCGCAGCCTGGGCAGGTAGGAGCGGAGCGACGAAGGTCGCGGCGATCGCCAACACCACTGCGGCGCGCGCAGTATTCATCGCACTCTTCCTCGTCACTCTTCCTGGGGTCGCCCTGCTGCCCAACGATGCCAAGGACCAAGAGTCACGGTACGTCCTGTTGGTTCGTGCCACCAGAGGCCTCAGACCGCGAGAAACCGCGGCACGACGTCAGCGGGCACCGCGCCTCGGTCGGCCGCCCGCCGCGCGAACTCAGCGAGCCCGCGCTGCTGGCGTTCGCCCAGGCGGAAGTCCAGGCCGCGGAAGTAGTCGGCCAGCTCCGCCTCGCTGAACTGCTCCCACCGGGCCGCTCGCGCGGCGATCTCGTCGACGCGGCCCAGGGAGTCCTCGAGCGAGGCACGGAACGCGCGGTGCACATCCCGCACCTGCTCCGGCCGCTGCTCGGCGTAGTCGGCGCGCGCGGCCCAGACGGCGAAGACCATCGGCAGGCCTGTCCACGCGCGCCACGCCGCGCCGAGGTCGAGGCAGTGCAGGCCGAGCCCGGCCGCGTCGCGGCGAGCCCGCAGCGCGACGTCCCCGATGAGCACAGCGGCATCCGCCTCGAGCAGCATCGAGGTCAGATCGGGCGGGCACTCGAAGTACGACGGGGCGACGCCGTACCGGTCCTCGAGGAGCATCTGCGCCAGCAGGACCGAGGTGCGCGACGTGCTGCCGAGCGCCACGAGGGCCCCGTCGAGCTCGGCAAGAGGGCGCTTCGAGATCAGGCAGACCGACTGCACGGGACCGTCGGAGCCGACGGCGAGGTCGGGCAGCAGCAGCAGGTCAGCCGCGTGGCGCAGGTACTCGGCGGCGCTGATGGGACCGATGTCGAGGTCCCCGGAGATGAGCCGCTCGTTGAGTCGGTCGGGGGTGTCCTTGCGAAGGTCGATGTCCAGCAACGTGCGCGACTCGACCAGCCCGTAGTAGAGGGGCAGGCAGTTCAGGAATTGAATATGCCCGACCCGCGGCCGGCGGGGGCCGTGCGGGTCCGGCGGTGTTTGCACAGGTCAGAGGCTAGGACGTCCCATCGGGTCTCGCAGCGTGACGGGCTCGCTGGCAGAAGACGACCGGTGCCGACGGCCTTGCAGGCGTCCGCGCGGAGCCCGCGAGCCCCGGCGGAATATATACCCCCCGGGGGTATGTTCCCCGGGAGCACAACGCCGCTCACCGGCGTCATGTCGGGGTAGCGCACAGGGACGGACAGAGGAGTTGCCATGAAGGCCACCGACGTTGGGCACCAGCGTCGCGCGGATGACCGCAGCGCCACACACGGCCACGCCAGTGACCACCAGCACGACGCGCATGCGCCCGAACACGCTGGACACGGGGTTCCGCAGGCTGCACACAACAAACACGACGCACATGCACATGCGGCTGCCTCCCACAGCATGCACGGGAAGGCGGTTCACGGCGGCCACGGCAAGCACGCCGGACACGACGTCGGGATGTTCCGACGGCGATTCTGGTGGAGCTTGCTCCTGTCCGTACCCGTGGTAGCTACAAGCCACATGGTCATGGACTGGTTCGGCTACGACCTGTCCTTCCCTGGGATCGAAATGGTCGGCCCGGTGCTCGGCACCATCGTGTTCGCCTGGGGCGGTTGGCCGTTCCTGCAAGGCGCGTGGCGCGAGGCGAAGGACCGCCAGCCCGGGATGATGCTGCTGATCGCGATGGCGATCACCGTGGCGTACGGGGCGTCGATGGCCACGTCGCTCGGCTGGTTCGACCTCGATTTCTGGTGGGAGCTGACGCTGCTCGTCACGATCATGCTGCTCGGCCACTGGCAGGAGATGGAGGCGCTGGGCCAGGCCCAGAACGCGCTCGCCGCGCTCGCATCCCTCCTCCCGGACGAAGCCGAGAGGGTGACGTCCGACGCAGAGATCGAGGTCGTAAGGGTCGACGAGCTGCGCACTGGTGACGTCGTTCTCGTGCGCTCGGGCGCGCGAGTGCCCGCCGACGGCGTGATCACCGACGGTGTCGCCGAACTGGACGAATCCATGATCACCGGCGAGTCGAGACCGATCGCTAAGTCCGCGGGTGACCGCGTAGTCGCGGGCACGGTCTCGACGGATTCCGCGATACGGGTGCGGGTCGATGCCGTTGGTGAGGACACCGCGCTCGCGGGCATTCAGAGGCTCGTCGGGCAGGCGCAGGAATCCCGCTCGCGCGCGCAGGTCCTCGCCGACCGCGCGGCAGCGCTGCTGTTCTACGTCGCCACCGCAGCAGCAGCGGTGACCGCTGCAGCGTGGCTCGCCGTCGGCGGTGCCGACGACGCCGTGGTCCGCGTCGTCACGGTGCTGGTCATCTCCTGCCCGCACGCCCTCGGGCTGGCAATTCCGCTCACCACCGCGATCTCGTCCTCGCTCGCCGCCGGAAATGGCATCCTCGTCAAGGACCGGCTGGCCCTCGAGCGGAGCCGCACCGTCGACGCGATCCTGTTCGACAAGACCGGCACGCTGACCAAGGGCGCCCACGTTGTCGCCGATCTCGTGGGTTCCGGCATCTCAGGGGCCGAGGTGCTGCGGATCTCCGGTGGTATCGAGTCGGACAGCGAGCACCCGCTCGCCCGCGCCATCGTCGCTGCAGCGAGGGCGGGCGGCGAACTCGCGACCGCAACGAACTTCCGTTCCATCACCGGCCGCGGGGTCCAGGCGGATGTCGCGGGAGTGCCGCACGCCGTCGGCGGTCCGGCTCTGCTGCGCGAGCGGAAGGTCGCAGAGCCAGACGATGTCGGGAAGTGGGCTCAGCATTGGAAGGCGCGCGGAGCTGCGGTGCTTTACGTGCTGCGCGACGACACCGTCATCGGCGCTCTAGCCCTCGAGGACGACGTCCGGCCGGAGGCCCGAGCGGCCGTATCGGAGCTGCAGGCCCTCGGCCGGCGCGTCGTCATGGTCACCGGCGACGCCCAGCAGGTCGCCGACGCGGTCGGTCGGGACCTCGGCGTCGACGAGGTCTTCGCGGAGGTTCTTCCCGAGGACAAAGCAGCCAAGGTAGCGGAGCTGCGCGACCGCGGTCTCACTGTCGCCATGGTCGGCGACGGCGTCAACGACGCTCCTGCACTGGCCAGCGCCGACGTCGGCATCGCAATTGGCGCCGGCACCGACGTGGCAATCGAGTCAGCTGGACTGATCCTCGCGAGCTCCGACCCGCGGGCGGTCGTCAGCGTGATCCGCCTCTCCCGAGCGGCCTACCGCAAGAGCCTGCAGAACCTGTGGTGGGCAGCCGGCTACAACGTAGCTGCGATCCCACTCGCCGCCGGGGCTCTGGCATGGGCCGGCATCTCGATGCCACCTGCCGTGGCGGCGCTGCTCATGAGCGCCTCCACGATCGTCGTGGCCCTGAACGCGCAACTTCTCCGGCGCACCGACCTGCGTCCCGGCGGAGCAAGTGGCATCGGCTCGACGAAGTCGGCGTAGGGGCTCGTCCGGGTTGGAGGGACCTGGTGCCGTTGTGCACAGATGTGTAGGGGCCCAGCGGTTTTGTCACACCCGGGAGCTACCGTTGGGTCATGTTCACGCAGGGTTTCCCGAGAGCTGTAGCACTCGATGCTGCGGTGCCGTCGGGTGCGCTGCTGGACCGCCTCGCCGCGGCTGATGTGGCAACGCTGTCGGCGTCGGAGCGGGTGGCGGCGGTGATCGCCGCGGAGCGGCTGCTCTCGCACGTGCAGATGCTGCAGGCCCGCTTCGTCGCCGCCGTCGCGACGACGCTGACACGGCGGCGGGGCGTGATGCGGGCGAGCACGGCTCAGAAGTCGCCGCCGCGACCCGCGTCTCCCCGGTCTCCGCCGGGCGGCGGATCTTCACCGCCCGCGAGCTCACCGGGCGACTCGCGGCCGCGGGGGCGGCGCTGGCCGATGGGACGTTGACGTTCCTGCAGGCGCTGGTGCTGGTCGAGGAGCTCACCGGCTACGACGACGACGTTGCGGTCGAGGTGACCGCGCGGATGCTGCCTCGCGCCGCGTTGACGGTCGGGCGGTGGCGCACCGCGGTCCGCCGGACCCTCCTCCGCGTCGCCCCCGAGGCGACGGACAAGCGGGCGACGGCGACGAGGGCCGACCGGGACTTCGGCCTGGTCGCCGGGCGCGACGAAGCCGCGTGGCTCGGCTGGACCGGCCCGGCGTCGCCGCTGCTCGAGATCGACCGCCTCGTCGCCGAGCTCGCCGGCGCACCGTCCCGCGACGACGGCCGCACCGCCGCGCAGCGCCGCCACGACACCGCACTGCACATCTTCCGCGCCGGACTGGCCCGCTACGGCCTCGCCGGCGAACCGCCGACCGACCTCGTGCCACAACCGGGCGGCACCCGACCCGACGATGCAGTGCCCGACGCGCCGGGCGGGCCAGTCGCTCCAGACGGGCTGTCGCCGGCCCGGGTCGACGCGGGCACCGGTGAGGTCGTCGGCGCGAAGCGGACCCGCCGCCGGATCCCCGAAGGCCACATCGTGCTGAGCCTGGCCACCTACCGCGGACTCGCCCAGTCCCCCGGCGACCTCGACGGCTACGGCCCGGTCACCGCCGCCACCGCCCGCGACCTCGCCTCCGACGGCCGGCCGCTGCGCCGGATCCTCATCGACGCCAACGGCCAGGTTGTGGAC
>DATLOQ010000064.1:0-27838 GCA_035536235.1 Mycobacteriales bacterium | reverse complement strand
TGGACATGGTGCCTGACGAAGACGGCTCTCTGGTCCTGATGGAAGTGGAGCTCGTGGAGCCGCAGCTGTTCTTCGCGCTCAGCCCCGCCGCGACGCAGCAGATGTGCGCCGCCATCGAGGCGCGGATCCGCGGCAGCGAGGGTTAGTTCCCGGGCGACCCGCTCGAGTGGTGGCACACAGGTGATTAGCTGGCAGCGCAACTTGTGCACAGATCCGTTGGGGCCACATCGTGCTGAGCCTGGCCACCTACCGCGGACTCGCCGAGTCCCCCGGTGAGCTCGACGGCTACGGCCCAGTCACCGCCGCCACCGCCCGCGACCTCGCGCACGACGGGCGGCCGCTGCGCCGGGTCCTCGTCGACCACGCCGGCCGAGTCGTCGACGTCAGCGACTGCGCCTGGCCGCCCGGGCGACTCGACGAGATGCTCGCCGCGCCGATCACCGCCCAAGCCCTCGACAGCCAACCCGGCACCTACACGCCGAGCGCCGCGCTGGGCCGCTACATCGACGTCCGCGACCGCACCTGCACCGCCCCCTGGTGCACCCGCCCCGCCTGCGCCGGCCAGCACGACCACCTCACCGACTACGCCCGCGGCGGACCCACCACCCGGGAGAACCTGCAAGCCGCCTGCGACCGCGACAACCAAATAGTCAAAGCCCGCCTCGACTGGACCACCATCCGCGCCAGAGACGGCACCACCGCCTGGATCAGCCCCACCACCGGCCGCGCCTACCCCACCGAGCCGCACCACTACGAGCTGTGAAGGCGGCACGGCGAGTCCTGCAACGCGGCAGCAGTCGCGCCCGGTCTAGCGACGCGATCGCGGCGCGCGCTGGCACTGCGGGCAGAAGTAGCTGGACCGGTTCATGAAACGCGCCCGGCGGATCGACGTAGAGCACCGCAGGCACGGCTCCCCCTCCCGGCCGTAGACCGCCAGCTCGCGCTCGAACAGACCCGACACCCCGTCCGTGGAGACGTAGAGCGCGTCGAAGCTGGTGCCGCCCGCCGCCAGCGACTCCTGCAGCACGGCCCGTACGTGCGCCAGCAGCTCGGTCGCGTCGGCACGGGTCAGTCGACCGGTAGGCCGCTCGTAGTGCAGACCCGCGCGCCAGAGCGCCTCGTCGGCGTAGATGTTGCCCACGCCGGAGATCAGCGACTGGTCGAGCAGCGAGCGCTTGACGCCGGTTCGCCTCGCGCGCAGCCGCCGGACGAAATCTGTGTCGTCGAAGAGGGGGTCCAGCGGGTCGCGGGCGATGTGCTCGATCGTCGACGGCAGCTCGGCTCCTCCGGCGACCACGAACAGCCCGCCGAAGGTGCGCTGGTCGACGAAGCGCAGCTCTCGGCCGCCGTCGCCGAACGTGAAACGCACGCGCAGGTGCTTCTCTGGCGGCTTGTCCGGAGGCACCACGAGCAGCTGTCCGCTCATGCCGAGGTGCCCGGTCAGCGCGTCGCCCGAGTCGAGCGAGAGCCAGAGGTACTTCCCGCGGCGCTGCGCCGACTCGACTCGGCGGCCGCTGAGCAGTGCGACGAAGTCGGCTGCGCCGGCGACGTGACGGCGTACGGCGCGGGGGTGGTGCACCTCAGTCCGCTCGATGGTGCGACCTACCACGCCGCGTTCCAGACCTCGCCGGACGGTCTCGACCTCGGGCAGCTCAGGCATCGAGCTGGTCAGCATTGAGCTGAGTCCAGGCCTCTTCCGCGGCGCGCTGCTCAGCCTCCTTCTTGCTTCGGCCCTCTCCCGTCCCGCGGGCGCTGCCGCCCACGACGGACGTCGCGACGAAGCGCTTGGCGTGGTCGGGCCCGCTCTCGGCGACGGCGTACTCCGGCACCCCGAGCAGGCGTGCGGCGGCGAGCTCCTGCAGTGAGGTCTTCCAGTCGAGGCTCGCGCCCCGGGTCGACGCCTCTTCCATCAACGGGTCGAAGAAGCGGTGCACCAGCTTCGACGCGGTGGTCAGCCCGCGGTCGATGTACGCCGCGCCGAGCATCGCCTCGAACGTGTCGGCGAGGATCGACGGCTTGTCCCGGCCGCCGGAGTACTCCTCACCCCGGCCGAGCAGCATCCAGCGGCCGAGATCGACCGACCGGGCGACGTCGGCGAGAGCGTTCATGTTGACCACGGAGGCGCGCAGCTTCGCGAGCTGGCCTTCGGGCAGGTCCGGAAAGCTGCGATAGAGATGGTCGGTCACCACGATGCCGAGCACTGAGTCGCCGAGGAACTCAAGCCGCTCGTTGGTCGGCAGCCCGCCGTTCTCGTAGGCATACGAGCGGTGGGTCAGTGCCCGCCGCAGCAGGTCGCGGTCGCGCAGCGTCACACCCAGCGACTTCTCGAGCAGCGTCCGACGTACGCCGAGATCCGGGCCGGGAGGGGACACGTCGGGCATCGGCTACAGCCGCGCGACGGCGTAGTCGACGGCCTCGCCGACTGTTCCGATGGCGTCGAGGTCGTCGTCCTCGATGCGAAAGCCCGGCGGGGCGAGCGGGGCCAGTCGCTCCTCCAGGATCTCGACGATCTCCACAAGAGCGAGCGAGTCAGCCCCAAGGTCGTCGACGAGGCGCATCTCCCGCGTCACGGTGGCACCGTCGATCTCCATGACGACGGCAATCGCCTCCTGCAGCATCCGCAGCACCTCGTCGGCGGTGGGGATGCTCATGACGCGACGACCGTTCTCGAGCTGCTGGTGGCAGCGAGCACCTCACGGATCTGCGGCACGAGCCCCGCGACAACAGCGTCCGCGGCCGCGGCCACGCAGTGTGCCACCGCCTCCGGCGACGAGCTGCCGTGGCCGACAACGGCGACTCCGTCGACTCCCAGGAGCATCCCGCCGCCGAGGACATCGGGGTTGAGGCGGCCGGCGACTTCGCTGAACGCCGGCGCGAGGGCTTTGGCGGCAGATCGTCGGCTGTCGTCGGCCGTGAAGGCGGTCAGCAGCGCCCCGGTGAGCATCGTCAGGGCACCTTCAAGGCTCTTGACGACGACGTTGCCAGTGAAGCCGTCGGTGACGACCACGTCGACCTGGCCGCCAAGGGGGATCTGGTGGCCTTCGACGTTGCCGACGAACGTGATCGGCAGCCGGCCGAGCTCGGCGTGCGCCGCCTTGCGCAGCTCGTCGCCCTTGCCCGGCTCGGTGCCGATGCTGAGCAGCCCCACCCGCGGGTGCTCCAGCCCGAGCCGCACCCGCGCCAGCGCAGCGCCGCTCAAAGCGAACTGGGTTAGCAGGTCGACGCCACAGTCGGAGTTGGCCCCGACATCGAGGAGGACCACCGGGCCCGCGGCGGCCGGCACGACGATCGCGAGTGCCGGACGGGAGATGCCGGGCAGCCGGCCGAGCGTGAACAGCGCTGCAGCCATGGCCGCGCCGGTCGAGCCGACGGAGACGGTGGCATCGGCCTTGCCGTCGCGGACGAGCCGGGCCGCGACCCGCACGGTGGCATCGCGTTTGGTGCGCACACCCCGGGCCGGGTCCTCATCCATGCCCACGACCTGAGTCGCCGGCACCACCTCGAATCGCCCCGCCTGACCGCGCTCGGCCATCGCTGCAGCGGCGGCGGCGGGCGGCCCGACGAGAACCACGCGGATGTCCGGCCGGCGGTCCGCCACCAGGAGCGCGCCGTCGAGGACGGATCCAGGCGCCGAGTCACCGCCCAGCAGGTCGAGCGCGACAGTCACCGGTCTGACGTGCACGGGGGCAGGGTCCACGGGAGCAGAGTCCACCGGGGCAGGGTGCGCCGGCGCGCCCGGGACGACAGACACCTGCGTGCTCAGCCGACCTCGACGACCTGCCGGTCGTTGTACGTGCCACAGGTCGGGCAGGCGATATGCGGCAGCTTGGCCTGCTTGCAGCGCTTGCAGGTGGCGAACGCCGGAAGCGCGGCCTTCCACTGCGAGCGGCGCGCCCGGGTGTTGCTCCGCGACATCTTGCGCTTGGGTACTGCCACCGTCGCTCCTCGTCCTCTACTGCTGTGTTGATGGGGCCGGGTCGTGCGGGTCCAGGTCGTGCGGGTCCAGGTCGTGCTGGGCTGGGCTGTGCTGGGTTGGGCTGTGCTGGTGTATATCCTGCGGTGCCGTCGTGAGGTTCTCCAAAGCCGCCCACCGCGGGTCGCTCGGCGCCCCGCCGTGGCCGCAGTCCCCGTCGGCCAGCTTGGCACCGCAGGTCACGCACAATCCCTGGCACTGCGCCGAGCACAGCGGCGTGAGCGGCAGCTCCAGCACCACCGCGTCGCGCAACGTCGGCTCGAGGTCGAGCAGGTCACCGATGAGGTGCTCGGCGTCGTCGTCGGGCAAGTGCGACTCAGGGTAGGCGAACAGCTCCTGCAGGTCGACGTCGACGCTTGAGGTGATCGGGTCGAGACAGCGACCGCACTCGCCCTCGAGAGGAACATGCGCCCGGCCGGAGACGAGCACACCCTCCATCACGGACTCCAGCCGCAAGTCGAGGTCGAGCTCAGCCCCGTCCGGCACCGCGATCATGCCGAAACCCAGGCTCGCCGGAGCCGGCACCCGCAGGCGCAGCGGACGCATCGACCCGGGACGTCGGCCGAGCTCGCGGGTGTCGATCACGAGCGGCTGACGCGGGTCGAGGCGGGGCGCAGGCATCCTGTTCTCGGGCAGATTCATGGCGCGGCGAGCCAGTCCGGCAGGACCAAGGCAGCAGTCCCGGGCAGGACCAACACAACAGGCTAACCGATCACCCTCGCACCCGACCAATCCGCACCCGACTCATCGGCACCCGACGAGCCTCGGCCGGCGACTGCGGTCTAGCTCGGCAGGGGGGTCTCGTCCGGGTCCGGCTCGCCGTCGCCGAGGCGCTCCAGCTCGTGTCGGCCACGGAGCTTGTCCCGGCCGCGTTCCACCGCCCCGATCGTCTTGTGCAGAACGACCTCGAAGTTTGCCAGCTTGGTGTCGACGTAGTCCTCGACGTCGAGCCGCATCTTCGTAGCCTCGGCCTGAGCTTCCCGACCGAGAGCCTCTGCATCCTTGGTCGCGGTCTGCATGATCTCGGTGCGGCTGACCAGGCGGGCCGCTTCGGTTCGGGCGGCAGCGATAATGCCATCAGCCTCCTGACGGCCCGCCTCGATGACCGCGTCTCGATCGCGCAGCACCCACTGGGCCTCCTTCATCTGCGCAGGAAGGAGCTCACGAAGCTCCTCCAGTCGACTCAGCAGCTCCGCGCGGTTGACCACGCAGGAGGCTGACAGCGGCATCGACTTGGCCGACTCGACCATCTCGGAGATCTCGTCGAGCTTGGCCTGTACGTCGTCCACGGGGTGGGGTGCTCCTCAGGGGTGGCGGCTCAGGGGGTCGGCTCAGCTGCCGCCGCGCAGCACCTCGAGCCGTTCATTCATCCGGCGTACGACGGTCGCGGGGACCAGGGTCGACACGTCCCCACCGTACTTCGCCACCTCTTTGACGAGGCTGGATGACAGATAAGAGTAGAGCGGGTTGGTCGTCATGAACAAAGTCTCGACCCCCGCCAGTCCGTGATTCATCTGGCCCATCTGCAGCTCGTAGTCGAAGTCGCTGACGGCGCGGAGGCCTTTGACGATCACCCGGATGTCATGGCTCTTGCAGAAGTCGACGAGCAGCCCGGCGAAGCTGTCGATCGTCACGTTGGGCCACGGCGCGCAGACCTCCTGCAGCAGCTCGATGCGCTCCGGGATGGTGAACAGGCCGGTCTTGGTCTGGTTGACCAGGACGGCGACGACGACCTCGTCGTACATCTGCGAGGCACGGCCGATGATGTCGAGATGGCCGTTGGTCACCGGGTCGAACGACCCGGGGCACACCGCTCGCCTCATCTGGCCTCCGGTTCGGCTGGAGCGCGACCGTACCAAAGGGTCGCGGCGCCGTAGCGGCGGTCCTTCACGGCGACGACACCGTCCGGCCACACCAACGGCGCGTCACTACTGGACCGTTCGACGACGACGACGGCCGACGGTGCCAGCCAGCGCAGCGCCGCCTCGAGCACACCGTCGACCGTGTCGGTGTACGGCGGATCGGCGAAGACGACGTCGTACGGCGCGTCGGGCGACTCTGCGAGCACCCGCTCGACAGGCTCGCCGCGCACGGCGGCGCCGGCAAGGCCGACGGCTCGGACGTTGTCCCGAAGCACCTCCAGCGTCGTGGCGTCGTCTTCCACCAGCACGACATGAGCAGCCCCGCGGGAGAGCGCCTCCAAACCGACCGCACCGGTCCCGGCGTAGAGGTCGAGCACCCGTGCGCCGTGCAGGGGGCCGCGCATCGACTCCAGCGTCGAGAACATCGCCTCGCGCGCACGGTCCGAGGTCGGACGGGTGGCCGACCCCTCCGGCACGCTCAACCTTCGCCCGCGGGCGATCCCCGCCACGATCCTCACCCGCGCTCGAGCCCGACGTCCACTGCTCAGCCCTTCTCGAGGAATTCGGCACGCTCGGTGTCAACCGCGGCCTCGATCGCGCTGCGCAGCGCGGGCTCGCGCCACAGCGTCGGATCCTCCTCGACAAGGGAGATGGCCTCCGCGCGCGCGGTCCGGATGAGGTCCTCGTCGGCGAGCAGCTCGAGGAGGCGCAGGCTGCTCTGCCGGCCCGCCTGTGAGGTGCCGAGCACGTCGCCTTCACGACGGCGCGCCAGGTCCAGGCGGGCGAGCTCGAACCCGTCGAGGGTCGCCGCTACTGCTTCGACCCGCTCCCTCCCCGGGGCGTCGGCGGGGAGCTCGGTGACCAGGAGGCAGACGGCTGCCGCGCCACCGCGCCCCACCCGCCCGCGCAGCTGGTGCAGCTGCGAGATGCCGAATCGATCTGCGTCGAGCACGACCATGGCGGTCGCGTTGGGGACGTCGACGCCCACCTCGATGACAGTGGTCGCCACGACGACGTCTGCCTCGCCGCGGCTGAAACGCTGCATCACGGCGTCCTTGTCGTCTGGCCGCATCCGACCGTGCAGCATCTCGACTCGGAGGCCGGCCAGCTCATCGTCCCGCAGGAGCGGGAAGACATCCTCGACCGCCATCCCCGGCCGCCGGGCGTCGTCCGGGATGCCGTCGTCGACCAGGGAGACGTCCTCCGCCCCTGACTCGGGGCCTTCACCGCCGTCGCCGCCGATACGGGGGCAGACGACGAAGGCCTGATGTCCTCGGGCCACCTCGTCACGGACCCTGCTCCACATGCGATTCGCCCACTGCGGTTTCTCGGCGACCGGCACGACGTGGGTCTCGATCGGCGCGCGCCCCCGCGGCAGCTCGGCCAGCGTCGAGGTCTCCAGGTCGCCGTAGACCGTCATCGCAACGGTGCGCGGGATCGGCGTCGCCGTCATCACCAACACGTGCGGTGGCGTCTCGCACTTCGATCGGAGGACGTCACGCTGCTCGACGCCGAAGCGGTGCTGCTCGTCGACGACGACCAGCGCCAGGTCGGCGAAGACGACGTCCGGCTCGAGGAGCGCGTGGGTGCCGACGACGATGCCGGCATCGCCGGAAGCCACCAGCGCGAGCGCCGTACGGCGGGCCGCCGCGGTCACCGAACCCGTCAGCAAGACCACCTGGGTCGCCTCCTCGGCTCCCCCGAGCTCACCGGCCATGGCAATCGGCCCGAGGAGCTCGCGAATGCTTCGTGCGTGCTGCGCGGCCAGCACCTCGGTCGGCGCCATCAGCACCGCCTGGCCGCCGGAATCAACCACCGTGAGCATCGCGCGCAGGGCTACCACCGTCTTGCCCGACCCCACCTCGCCCTGCAGCAGCCGGTGCATGGGGTGCGTCGCAGCAAGATCAGCGTCGAGCTCGGCCGAGATCTCCAGCTGCCCGGCCGTGAAGTCGAACGGCAGAGCGCGCTCGAAGGCGTCGACGAGGCCGCCCCCACGCCGACTGCGCGGCGTGGCCGGGGACTTTCGCGCCGCCAGCCGTCGCTGCGCCAGCACCGCTTGCAGGACGAACGCCTCGTCCCACTTCAGCCGCTGCTTGGACGCGACCATGTCCTCGAGCGAGTCCGGCCGGTGGATGCCTCGGAAGGCATCGGCGAGGCCGCGGAGTCCGTGTCGTAGCCGCATCGCCGCCGGCAGCGGATCCTCCATCGCATCCAGCACGTCGAGGGTCACCCGCACGCACTGCCCGATCCGCCAGGACGGGAGCTTCTCGGTCGCCGGGTAAACCGGGATGAGGGCGCCGGCGAAGGACTCAGCGATCGCCTCGGGTGAGTCGCCGGCCTCAGCGTCCAGGAGCTGGTACTCCGGATTGGTGAGCTGTCGCTTGGAGTTGAACTCGGTGACCTTGCCGGAGAACAGCACCTGGCGGCCTTCCCGCAGCTCCTTCGATCGCCACAGCGCGGACCCTTTGCTGAACCAGGTCAGGCCCAGCGTCGTACGGCCGTCGGTGACGGCCACCTCGAGCATGTGCCGGCCGCCTTTGATCGGCCGGCTTCGGACGCTCTTGACCTGAGCCAGGACCGTGACGTGCTCCCCTACGCGTACATCGCGCAGGTCGGTGAGCTGACCTCGCTCGGCGTACCGGCGGGGGTAGTGCCGAAGCAGGTCGTGGACGGTGTAGAGGTGGAGCGAGTCAGCCAGCACCTTCGCCGTGCGGTCTCCGACGACGTCGCGCAGCGGAGTGCGCAGCTTCGCCATGTCACTCGACGCCGAGCAGCAGCGGATAGTGCGGCTGCCGCCCGTCGTGCACGTCGACCTCGACCACGGGATGCGACGCGCGCACCGCTGCGCGGACCCGTTCGCCGAGCTCGGCTCCCCCATCGACCCCGACGACGACCGTCACCAGCTCGCCCCCCGAGGCGAGCAGGCGCTCGAGCAAGGCGATCCCGACGTCAGCGACGTCGTCACCGACGACCACCACCTCACCACCGACGAGGCCCAGGACGTCACCGGCGGTGCAGGGCCCGGCCATCGTCTGCGCGTCGCGCACCGCTGTCGTCACCTCGGCCCACCGGGTGGATCTCGCCGCGTCGGTCATCGCGATCGCGTCGTCGGCGAACGACCGCGTCGGGTCGTGCACCGCGAGCGCCGCGAGGCCCTGCACCGGCGACCGGGTCGGCACCACGTGCACCACGCGCCCCCCGGTGGTCGCCGCGGTAGCCGCCTGCGCCGCCGTACCCAGAACATTGCCGTCGTTGGGCAGGACGACTACCTCGGCACCGCCGGTGGCGACGATCGCGTCAAGGATCTCGCGAGTCGACGGGTTGGCAGTGGGGCCGCCTGAGACCACCGTGGCACCCGCGGCCACGAAGAGCTCTACCAATCCCTCGCCCGGCGCGACCGCCACCACGGCCCGTCCGGCGGTGGTGGACCGCGTCTGCGCCTGGGCAGGCGTCGCCTGGGCCCGGTCAGCGGCGATCTGGTCGTCGAAGCGCGTGATGGAGAGCCGGTGCGGTCGCCCGGCCTCGATGCCCGCCTCCACTGCTGCGGCGACGTCGTTGACGTGAACGTGCACGTTCCACAGGCCGTCGCCACCGACTAAGACCAGGGAGTCGCCGAGCAGGCTGAGCTGCTTCCGGAGATCGGCTACCGACGCGTCATCGGCATCGAGGAGGAACTGCACCTCGTAGGCATATTCGTCACTGCCTGCCTCCCGTGCAGCGGCCAGCCCGGTTCGGTCGCGCAGCACGACGGGAGGCGGCTCGAGATCGGGGGACTCGCCGGTCAACCCAGGTTCACCGGTCACGACACTGAGCAGGCTGTCCAGCAGGACGCAGAGGCCGCGCCCGCCCGCGTCGACCACGCCGGCTTGTTTGAGCACGGGCAGCAGCTCAGGCGTCCGGTCCAGCGCCACGTGGGCGTCGGCAGCCGCCGAGCTCATCACGGCCATCAAGTTGCCGGCCACGGCGCGGGCCCCCTCGGCGGCGGCCCGCGCGACGGTGAGCACCGTGCCCTCGACCGGCTGCGCGACGGCCGCGTACGCCAGCTCAGCAGCACGTTCGAGGGCCCGCTGCAGGTCTGCCGGACCGGCGGCGGGCAGCGGGGCAAGCACCTCGGCCAGGCCGCGGAGCAGCTGGGACAGGATCACCCCGGAGTTTCCGCGCGCACCCATGAGGGACCCATGAGCGATCGCCTTCACGGTCGCCCCCAGGTCCTGGGCGGGGGCAGCTCTGAGCGCTTCGACGACCGACTCCATCGTGGCCACGAGGTTGGTGCCGGTGTCGCCGTCGGGCACGGGGTAGACGTTGAGGTCGTTGATCTCCTCACGCCGGGCGAGCAGATCTCGCAGGCCGGTCTCGCACCACCGGCGTACGGCGGCCGCGTCGAGGACCTCGAGCACGCCAGGCATGGCCGCAGACTAGTAGGCCCACCCGGCCGCGACCCGGTCGCGAAACGGACCCTCGGCCCGTACGCGCCGCGACCCGGTCGCGAATGTGCCGAGGCGGACGGTGGCTGTTTCGCCGGCGCAGTTGTCGCGCTTTGCTGCCGCAGGGGCTGCTCGGCTACCCTGTGCCGGTTGCCCGGAGCATTCGGGCACGCTTCCGCATGTCTGTTGAGGAGACTTCGTCGTGGCTTCGGTCTGTGACATCTGCGCCAAGGGGCCGGGCTTCGGCATGGCCGTGTCCCACTCGCATCGGCGCACGCGTCGGCGCTGGAACCCCAACATCCAGAAGGTGCACGCCCTCGTCGGGCGCACCCCGAAGACGCTCAACGTGTGCACTTCGTGCATCAAGGCCGGCAAAGTCGTCCGCGGTTAGCCGCCGCCTGCAGGTCTGAGCGGGTACGCCGTCGTCACACCGCAGAAGTAGTGCCCGTCACGCAATCCGGGTTCGCGCGTTAGCGAGGTACATCACTCGCCCAGTCCCGGAGGACCTCCACTCATGTCACGTCGCCTCGTTCCCGCTCTCGCCGCCGGTATCGGCATCGCCGCGCTGGTAGCTCCCGCGGCTGCCGCCCCCAAGGCCGTCGAGAAGTCCTTCACCGTGAACATTCCGGTGCCCTTCAGCGGTGCCACCAGCGACCCGCTGGCGCCCGTCGCCTGCGCCGGTGCGCCCCTGCCGATGAGCACGCACCTGGAGACCGTCAAGATCGCCGGCCCCGGGACGCTCAAGGTCGAGGTGACCGGATTCCTCGGCGACTGGGACATCGCGCTGCAGGACGGCAAGGGCAAGCGCCTCGCCGAAGGCGACAACGCCTCCGTCACCCCCACCAACATGAGCACCGGCTCCGTCGTGGAGAAGCTGGTCTACAAGGCCAAGAAGGCCGGCGACGTCCAGATCATCGTCTGCAACTTCCTGGGCGGTCCCACCGGCAAGGGCAAGTACGTCTTCACCCCGGGCAAGAAGTAGGTCCCCCGAGAGCTCGCACAGAGAGTTCGGCACAGAGAAGGCCCGGTGGCTCAGCCGCCGGGCCTTCGCCGTGTCTCGTGTCGCTGTGCTTCCGCGCGCTGGGCCCAGGCGTGGTCGACCGGGCCGATGCCGGCCCCTAGCGCAAAGCCGGCGGCGATGGCCGAGGTCACGTAGCCCTTCGCCTGCTGTACGGCGTCGGGCACGGAGTCTCCCCCGCCGAGGAAGACAGCTATCGCCGAGGACAGCGTGCAGCCCGTGCCGTGGGTGTGCCGGTTGTCCAGCCGGGCAGCGACGTAGGTCGTGGCTGTCGCGCCGTCCCACAGCAGGTCCACGGCATCGCCGGAGAGGTGGCCGCCCTTCACCAGGGTCCACGTCGGCCGCAGCGCATGTACGGCGCGAGCCGCGTCGGTCAGGTCGTCGGCCGTGGCCACTTCGAACCCGGTCAGCAGGGCGACCTCAGCAAGGTTGGGCGTCACGACCGTCGCCATCGGCACCAGCCGGGTCCGCAGCGCCTCCACTGCGTCGGCGACCAGCAGCGCGTCCCCGTGCTTCGAGGCGCACACCGGATCGACCACGATCGGCACAGCCACCGTGGCGAGCTCGTCGGCGACCGCCTCGACGATCTCTGCGTTGGCGAGCATGCCGACCTTGATGGCATCTACGCCGATGTCGTCGAGCACCGCCCGCATCTGCGCTCGCACGCCGTCGGCCGGCACCGGCCACACGCCGTGCACGCCGCGCGAGTTCTGCGCGGTCACCGCCGTTACGGCAGTCATCCCGTGGGCGCTCAAAGCGAGGGACGTCTTGAGGTCGGCCTGGATCCCCGCTCCGCCGCCCGAGTCGGACCCGGCGATGCAGAGGAGGCGGACGGGCGTGCTCACCGGCTCTCCGCCAACCTGAAGTGGTCGAACCCGCCGGGCTCGGGGACGCCCGGCGGCAGTCCCGTCCACCGAATCCCGCCTCCTGCCACCACCTCGCCGACCTCGCTCAGCCCGAGGCCGACTGCAGCCAACGCCGCGATGGCCGCCGGCACGGCGCCGGACGGCATCGTCGCGACGAGCGCGTGGTCTTCCCCCCCGCTGATGACCCAGCCGGTGCGGACGTCCTCGCCCTGGGCGAGCGCCCACGGGCCCGACAGCGCCGCGTGGCGCGGCAGCCGGCCCGCATTGACCTCTGCACCGCAGCCGCTGGCGCGCAGCAGGTGTCCGAGGTCTGCACCAAATCCGTCGGACACGTCGATCATGGCCGAGGCTCCGCGGGCGGCCAGCATCGGCCCCGCGGCATACGGCGGCGACGGGCAGCGATGCGCGCTCAGCAGGTCTGGCGGCGCTGTCTCGTCCGCCGCGGTCAGCGCGGCCAACCCAGCCGCGGCGCCGCCCAGCGATCCTGCGACGACGACCCGGTCCCCCACGACGGCGCCGGAGCGGCGTACCGGATCCCGGCCTTCGAGGGACCCCAGCGCCGTCACGGCGAGCAGGAGCGCGTCCGAGCGCACGACGTCACCGCCCACCACGGAGCAGCCCAGGGCCTGGCACTCCGCGGCAAGTCCCGCGGCGATGCTCTCGGCGACCACGACCGGAAGATCTGCCGGCGCCGCCAGCCCGACCAGAATTGCGGTGGGCCGAGCCCCCATCGCAGCGATGTCGGCGAGGTTCTGCGCCGCGGCCTTGCGACCGACGTCGTACGCCGATGACCAGTCCAGCCGGAAGTGCCGGCCGTCCACCAGCAGGTCGGTGGTAGCGACCACGAACCCGTCGGGCGCGGCGACGACCGCGGCGTCATCCCCTGGTCCGAGCGGGACGCCCTCCGAGGCCGCATAGCCCGCCGTGACCCGGGCGATGAGGCCGAACTCACCCACATCGGCGAGCGTGAGATCTTTTTTCTCCACCCGGCGACGATACCGATGCCCGAGATGCGAAGAATGTCCGGGCACTATGCGATGAATGTCCTCGATGTGCCGGCAGGAATCGGGCCCGGAGGGGTCGAAACCTCCACTCACAGGGGAAATGCTTCCGCTGCGACCGTCACGGCGGCTCCCCTCCGTCGTTGCTGACTACAACCCCACGCCACCCGCCGAACAAAGGGTCCCCACATGAACCGCACCGTCATCCTCGCCATCACCGCAGCCGCCGCCGCCGCGCTCACCATGCCGGCCGGTGCCGCGCCCGCCGCCGCCGAGGGCGAGACCTACACCGCCGGACCCGCGGTACCGGACCCGACGCCCATCGCCGGCACCACGTGTGTGCCGACCATCCCGCAGGCCCGTCACTCCAAGGTCGTCGACATCAAGGGCCCCGGCACGCTCGAGCTGAAGATGGTCTCGACCACCGCGCTCGACTGGTCGGTGGCCATCCTGGACAGCAAGGGCCGGATGCTCGGCTGCACCGACGGCGGTACTCCGGAAACCATCGAGGTCGTCAAGGTCAAGATCAAGACCGCGGGCAAGTACACCCTCGCGTCCAACAACTTCGCCGGCACCCCCACCTGCGAGATGAAGTGGACCTACACCCCCGCCAAGAAGTAGGTCGCTCACCGCGACGACCGCTCACATCGTCGAAGGCCCTGCCAGCGCGCGCCAGCGCCCGGCGGGCCTTCGTCATTTGTCCGGCCGCACAGCGCTGTGGCCGGGATGACCAGCGACAATGGTGCGGTGACCCTGCGCCGGCGCCTTCGCAGAGCGTCGCCGTACCTCCTCGCGCTGCTGCTCGGCGCCGCCGGGGTCAACCACTTCGTCCATCCGGACGCCTACGACCGCATCGTGCCGGAATGGCTGCCCGCGACTCGTGCCATCACTTACGGCAGCGGCGTCGCCGAGCTGGTCTGCGCCGCACTCGTGCTGGTGCCGGCCACCCGCCGAGTGGGCGGCTGGGCCACGGTCGGGCTCTTCGTGCTCGTCTTCCCGGCCAACGTGGTGATGGCGCTCGACGGTGGCCTCCCCGGCTCCGCCTCGTTCACCGGGTCGGCCACGGCCGCCTGGCTGCGGCTGCCGCTGCAGGTGCCGTTGGTGTGGTGGGCCGTCACGGTCGCCCGAGACCCCCGCCAGGAAGCCTCCCCGGCGCAGTCGCGTCAGCAGGTCGTGTAAGTTTCGCTGCGCTTACTCTTCCGACGTATGCGAGCCGTGAGGGCGGTGTCAGATGGTTGTCCAGGCCTACATCCTGATCCAGACCGAGGTGGGCAAGGCTGCCCACGTCGCCAAGGCCATCGCGGAGATCAAGGGCGTCACCCAGGCCGAGGACGTCACCGGACCGTACGACGTCATCGTCCGCGCTGAGGCGCGCAACGTCGACGAGCTCGGCAAGCTGGTCGTCGCGCGCGTGCAGTCGGTCGACGGCATCACCCGCACGCTGACCTGCCCGGTCGTCCATCTGTAGCGGTCAGCGCTCACGCCTTTAAAGGCGATGAGGGCGGTGGTCGGGCGGCGTGCCGCTGCCCTCGTCGCTGTCACGGTCATCGTCGGAGTGGTCGCGTGGGTGTCCCGCAGCCCCGGTCGTCTTACCGTGGACGACCCAGGGGCAACGGCATCGACCGCGACTGCGTGCGGGCGGTTCGACGATGCGCTGCCCCATCAGCTCGGTGCCCTGGATCGTCGAGGCACGAACGTCGACCGCGTGGGCGTGGCGGCGTATGGCGAACCCGCCGTGGTGGTGCTGTGCGGAGCACCGCTGAGCGGGCGCTTCAGACCCACCGACCCGCTGCTGGCGATCAACGACATCCCGTGGTTCGCCGAGGAGCGGCCCGACATCATCGTCTTCAGCCTGCCGCGCTCCATCATCAACGTGGAGGTGCGGATCCCACGGGAGTACCCGGCCGAGCTGCTGAGCCTGCTCACCGACGCGGTGCGGCAGGCCCAGCCGCTCTGATCGTCTTGCCGCTACTTCCCGACGGTGAAGACGTACTTGCCCTTGCCGCTGGGGCCACCGGCGAAGTTGCACACGACGATCTCGACCTTCCCAGCCTTCTTGACCTTGAACTTGAGCTTCTCGACGAGTGAGCCGTCGCTCATCGAGGTTGGGGTGACGGTGCCACTCCCTTCCGCGAGGCGCTTGCCGGCGACGTCGAGCGCGAGGTCCCAGTCACCGACGAAGCCGGTGACCTCCACGACGAGGGTGCCGGCTCCCGGCGCCGCGAACGCCTCCCGGTGGGTTGTGCCGGGCACAACATGACCGCCGTCGTTGCACGCCACCGAGATGCTGCCGGTGGAACCCAGCAGGGGCACCGGGATGGCGACGGCGAAGCTCTTCTCGATGGTCTTGGGGGCGGCGCCGGCCGGCACAGCCAACAGCATCCCTACGGCAGCCAGCGCGCTCCACTGGACCACACCACGACGGCTCATCGTTGCTCCCCTTAGACTGAACGGCCCGGAGTGGGCTCTCTCGCCAGACGAATTTCGACACATCGGCCTCGTTCTCCTGCCGAGGTTCCACAAAGCGACCTTCCCTCAGCGCAGCCCCGTGCCTTCCTGCAGGGCCGTGCGCACCAGCCGGTCGATCAGGGCGGGGTAGTCGAGCCCGCTCGCCGCCCACATCCGAGGGAACATCGACTGCGGAGTGAAGCCCGGCATCGTGTTCAGCTCGTTGATGACGAGCTCGCCGTCCGGACGCAGGAAGAAGTCGACGCGCGCCAAGCCCTCGGCGCCGACGGCGAGGAAGGCCCGGCAGGCGAGCTCCTGCACCGCAGCCGTGAGGTCCGCCGAGAGCACCGCCGGTACGTCGAACTCGGTCGAGTCGTCGAGGTACTTCGCGTCGAAGTCGTAGAAGCCGCCCGAAGTGACCCGCACCTCGGCCGGCGAGCTCGCCTCCGGCGGGCCGCCGTCGATGCCGGCCAGGACGCCGCACTCGATCTCGCGGCCGGGCACTGCGGCCTCGACGAGCGCCTTCGGGTCCTGGACCCAGGCGAGCTGCAGCGCCTCGACTAGCCCCTCCGGACCGTCCACTCGCGAGATGCCGATGCTGGACCCACCGCGAGACGGCTTGACGAAGACCGGCCAGCCAAGCGCCTCGACCGCGGCACTGGTGGTTGCGCCGTCCGCGCCGCCGCTCGCGTGCAGCACGGCGTACGGCCCGACGGGCAGGCCACGCGCGGCGAGCACCAGCTTCATGAACTCCTTGTCCATGCTCACCGCGCTCGCGAGCACCCCGCTGCCCACATAGGGCAGGCCGGCCAGCTCCAGCAGACCCTGCACCGTGCCGTCCTCACCGAACGGACCGTGCAGGAGCGGGAAGACCACGTCGACGCCGGCCAGGATGCGCGGCCCGTCGCCCGGCGCCAGCACGACGAGCCCGTCGACGCCGGGATCTCCAGGCAGCGCGACCGCCAGGCCGCTTGCATCATTGATGGTCGGCAGCCGGTCCTCGCCCGCCGCAAGGGCTTTGGGGTCGCTGGAGGCCAGCACCCAGTGCCCGTCCGGAGTGATGCCCACCGCGACGACGTCGTAGCGAAGCGGATCGAGACAGGCCAGCACGCTCCCAGCTGAGACGCAGGAGATGGAGTGCTCGGTGCTGCGGCCGCCGAAGATCACTGCGATGCGGACGCGCGTCACAGCCGGTCCAACGCTTGGGTGAAGTCCGCGACGAGGTCGGCCGAATCCTCCAGGCCGACGCTGACCCGCACTGCGGCGGGGCCGATGCCAGCGGCAGCCAGCGCGGTGTCGTCGAGCTGGCGATGAGTCGTGGAGGGGACGTGGCTGACGACGGTGTGCACACCTCCGAGACTGGTGGCCACCCGGCCGATCGTCAGGGCGTCGCACAGCGCCAGACCTGCGCTGGCATCTCCCCGCGGCGTCACCAGCACGCACCCGCCGTACATCGTCGTGCCGGCCTCACCCACCGAGAAGAGAGAGCGGGCGAGCTCGTGATCCGGGTGGCTGGACAAACCGGGGTACATCACCGACGCGACCGAAGGGTGCGCGGCCATCGCCGTCGCGAAGGCCAACGCTGACGTGCTGTGCCGCTCGACCCGGAGCGGAAGGGTCTGCAGACCGCGGTGCAGCAGGAAGGCCTCGTCCGGCGACAGCATCGCGCCCAGCTCAGCTCGCATCGCGCGGACGCGGCTGACGAGCTCGGCCCCACCGACGACTACCCCACCGGAGGAGTCGCTGTGTCCGCCGATGTACTTCGTCGCCGAGTGCACGACGAGGTCAGCCCCCCACTCCATCGGCCGGCACACGACGGGGCTGGCGAAGGTGGAGTCGACGACGAGGGATACGCCGGCAGCGCGCGCGACGGCAGACAGCCCCGGCAGGTCGGCCACCGACATCGTCGGGTTGGCGACCGTCTCGGCGTAGATCAGGGCGGTCTCCGGGCGCACGGCCGCAGCCACATCGCGGCTGCTCGTCTCGACCCCGTCCCGCTTGGGCACCAGGGTGCAGGTGATGCCGAACCTTGGCAGGACCGAGGACAGCAGTGCGAAGGTACCGCCGTAGAGCTCGGCCTGAGCCACGACGTGGTCCCCTGCGTTGAGCAGCCCAAGCAAGGTCGTCGAGATAGCCGCCATACCCGAGGCGAACGGCTGGCCCGCCTCTGCTCCCTCGAGCGCTGCCACTGCTGCCGCAAAGGCGTCACTCGTCGGGTTGTCGATGCGGGAGTAGACGTAGCCGGCCGTCCGTCCGCCCAGCACGTCGGCGTAATCCTGCATCGAGTCGAAGCCGTAGACCGCAGTGCGGTAGACCGGCAGCCCGACCGGCGGCTGCGCCGGCACCGTCGGCGCGGGCGGATGCGCTGCCCGGGTCGAAATCGCCCTGGGGGACAGCGTCTTGGTATCGGGTCGGCGGAAGGCTCGGGGGTCGGTCACCCGGTCATTCTGCCCGAGCCTCACGGGACATCAGGCTGCGCAGCATGTCCTGTGGCGACAGACCGTCGTGGACCACGCGGACCACCTGCTCCGTGATCGGCATGTCGACGTCGTGCTTCTGCGCGAGGTCGAGGATCGATCGGGACGACTTCACACCCTCGGCGACCATTCTCATCTCGCCGATGATCTCGTCGAGCGACCGGCCCCGCCCGAGCTGCTCCCCCACCGTCCGGTTGCGGGAGAGCGGGCTCGTGCACGTGGCGCTGAGGTCGCCGAGCCCCGCCAGGCCGGCGAAGGTCAAGGGATCGGCTCCCAGCGCCACGCCGAGGCGGGACATCTCCGCCAGGCCACGGGTGATGAGCGAGGCCTTGGTGTTGTCGCCGAACCCCATCCCCTCAGCCATCCCACACGCGAGGGCAATCACGTTCTTGACCGCCCCGCCGAGCTCGCATCCGATGACGTCGGTGTTGGTGTACGGCCGGAAGTACCGGGTCAGTGACGCTGTCTGAAGTCGCTCGGCAGCCGCCACATCGCTGCACGCCACGACGGTGGCGGCCGGCTGGCGCTGGGCGATCTCCTTCGCCAAGTTGGGCCCGGACACCACAGCGATCCGCGCGATGTCGACATCGCCGACCTCGGCGATCACCTCACTCATCCGCTTGGTGCTGCCGAGCTCGATGCCCTTCATCAACGACACGAGGACGGCGTCCCGAGGCACGAGGTGGCGCCACGCGGCCAAGTTGTCCCGCAGGGTCTGGGAGGGGATGGCGAGCACCACAAAGTTCGCCTCTGCGAGTGCCTCCTCAGCGTCTGCCGTAGCGCGCAGCGCGGGGGGAAGGGACACGCCCGGCAGGTAGTCGGTGTTCTCGTGGAGCTCGTTGACGGCGCGAGCGAGCTCGGGGCGGCGCGCCCAGAGAGTCGTCTCCGTGCCGGCATCCGCCAGAACCGCGGCGAAGGCCGTCCCCCAGGAGCCCGTGCCGAGCACTGTCGCGCGCGTCACGCGGTCCGCCCCGGGGCACCGTCGACTCCGGCCTCAGCAGGGGCGAACTCGACGGGGGGGTTCTCGTCGCGGATCTCCGCGAGGAGCGCGCGCAGGTCGCGCATGATCGCGTCCGTCGCCTCTCGGAGAGTGTCAGCGGTGAGCTCGCGGCCCTCCCAGCGGCGCAGGTCCACCCGCTCCCCGGCCAGCATGATGACCGGCGTTCGTCGCCACCCGAGGCGAAGACGGCCCGAATGGCCGAGAAGGCGCTGCGCACCCCACTGCGCCGCAGGGATCACGGGCGCGCCGGTGGTGAGTGCGAGTCGCGCGGCCCCCGTCTTGCCGACCATGGGCCAGTAGTCGGGGTCCCTGGTGATCGTGCCCTCCGGATAGATCACCACGCACTCGCCCGCACGTACCGCCTCGACCGCTGCGGTCAGCGCTTGAGCCGCGTCAGCGGTGTCCCGGTAGACAGGGATCTGGCGAGCACCGCGGATGATCCGGCCCGTGACGGGAACGCGGAAGACGGACGCCTTGCCGAGGAACCGCGGGCGGCGCCCTGACTCGTGGACGAAAACTGCAGTCACCGCGAAGTCGACATAGGAGATGTGATTCACCGCGACGATGCAGCCTCCCGAGGAGGGGATGCGGTCCTGGTGGCGGAAGTCGCGGCGGAAGAGCAAGCGCACCACTGGCTGCACGATGCCGACTGCGAGGCGGTACCACGGCTCCACGCGTGTGGTCCTCTCGCTCCAGGGGGCCCGATCTTGCCGGGTTGACTGTGCCCCTGTCGAGGAGGGCTGGGTGCCCAGGTCGAGCCGGCAGCCGCCTTCGCCCCGGAGCCATAAGGTCACGGAGTGGTCGCCGCAGAGACAAGCTGGGTCGTGGTGGTGCCGATCAAGGAGCTTCGGGTGGCCAAGAGCCGACTTGCCGGCGTGACCGACTCCGAGCGCGGTGACCTGGCCATGGCGATGGCCATGGACGTCGTCTCGGCCGCGATCACAGCGCAGGCCGTCGCCGCCGTCGTCGTGGTGACCAACGACCTCCGGGCAGCCGCCGAGCTGGGTGAGCTGGGGGCGAGGGTGGTCGCGGACGTGACGGACTCGGGCCTCAATGACGCACTCGCGGGAGCCGCTCGGGCAGCGGGGGTGCTGTGGCCGAGGAGCGGCGTGTGTGCCCTCTCCAGCGATCTCCCCTGCGTCGACGCAGCAACTCTTGACGTCGCGTTGGGGCGGGCTGCCGCACACCAGCGGGGCGTGGTCCCGGACCGTCGCGGCGACGGCACCACCATGCTGACTGCACGTGCGGGCACCGATCTGGCGCCGCGGTACGGCGTCGCCTCGCGGTCGGAGCACATGAAGGCGGGTGCGGAGCAGCTGGACACCACCGGTCTCGACCGACTGCGCCTGGACGTGGACACGCGCGACGACCTGGTCGCAGCGCTGGCACTGGGCGTCGGGTCGCACACTGCACAATGCGCGGCCCCAGCGCCCATCGGCGGGGCCATTATGCTTCCCACGCGCGCTCGAGGCCGAGAGTCGGGACGGTGACATGCAGGGCACGGTGAAGGAGTTCCGCGAGGAGACTCGGTCTGGGTCAGTGGTCCTGGACGACGGCACGGTGATTCCGCTGCCGGCCGCCGCGTTCTCCGCATCGGGCTTGCGCAAGCTCCAGTTCGGCCAGCGCGTCCGCTTCGAGGTCGTCGGCGAGGGAGACGCCCGAGTGGTGTCCAGCATCACCCTGGCGACGTTCTGACCCAGCAGCTCGCCGGCTCGTCACCTCGCGTTTCCCACGGTTCCGTCCGATCAGCGACTATGTGCAGATGACTCCGACCCCACGCGACGCTGAAGCGGGCTCGGCGACCATCGAGCCGATGAGCGACGCCCACCCGGGGGTGGGCGTCGACCTGCCGGATGACCGCTACCTCAACCGCGAGGTCTCCTGGCTGCGCTTCAACGCCAGAGTGCTCGAGCTGGCGGAGGACCCCACGACGCCGCTGCTCGAGCGGGTGAAGTTCTTGGCCATCTTCGCCAGCAACCTGGACGAGTTCTTCATGGTGCGGGTGGCCGGTCTGCAGCGGCGCCTCGCCACCAAGCTGGGAGTGCGCTCGGCGGACGGGCTGCACCCGCGCGAGCAGCTGGAGCTGATCGCCACCTACGCGGCGCCCTTAGTCGAACGCCACGCCCGGTGCTTCACCGATGAGGTAGCGCCGGAGCTCGCCAAGGCAGGCATCGACCTCTTCCGTTGGGAAGAGCTGGATGAAGCCAGAAGGGCGCCGCTGCACGAGCTGTTCCGGTCCAAGGTGTTCCCCGTGTTGACGCCGCTGGCCTTGGACCCCAGTCACCCGTTCCCCTACATCTCCGGCCTCTCCCTCAACCTCGCGGTCCTGGTCCGGGACACCGCGACCGGGGTGGAGCACTTCGCCAGGGTGAAAGTGCCGCCGCTGCTGCCCAGGTTCGTCTCCGTCGGCGAGGACGACTTCCTGCCGCTCGAAGACCTCATCGCCGCCAACCTCCAGCAGCTCTTCCCGGGAATGGAGATCATCGAGCACCACGCCTTCCGGGTGACTCGCAATGCTGACCTCGAGGTGGACGAGGACGAGGCCGAGGATCTGCTCCAGGCGCTGGAGCGCGAGCTGCTGCGTCGTCGCTTCGGACCGGCCGTCCGGCTTGAAGTCGAGGAGTCGATAGCTCCGCGGGTGCTCGAGCTGCTCAAGCGTGAGCTTGATGTCAACGAGTCGCAGGTGCATTGCGTGCGGGGCCTGCTGGATCTCAGCGGCCTGATGGCGATCTACGACCTCGACTGCCCCGCGCTCAAGGACCCGTCCTTCGTCTCCACATCCCACCCGCGGCTCGTGGAGCCCGACGGCACAGCTGCCGACATCTTCGCGACTCTCCGCGAAGGCGACATCCTGGTCCACCATCCGTACGACTCGTTCACCACCAGCGTGCAGCGCTTCATCGAGCAGGCCGCCGCGGACCCGCATGTGCTCGCCATCAAAGCGACGCTCTACCGGACCAGCGGCGACTCGCCGATCGTCGACGCGCTCATCGACGCCGCGGAGGCCGGCAAGCAAGTGGTGGCACTCGTCGAGATCCAAGCCCGCTTCGACGAGCAGGCCAACATCCGCTGGGCGCGAGCCCTGGAGCGAGCCGGCTGCCACGTGGTCTATGGCCTGCTCGGCCTCAAGACGCACTGCAAGACCCTGCTGGTGGTCCGCCAGGAGAAGGGCTCCCTGCGGCGCTACGCCCACATCGGCACCGGCAACTACAACCCCAAGACCGCTCGACTCTACGAAGATGTCGGGCTGCTGACGGCAGACGAGCGGATCGGCGCGGACCTCACCGACTTGTTCAACTACCTCACCGGCTACTCGAAGCACACGAACTACGACACGTTGATCGTCGCGCCGCACTCGGTCCGCTCCTCCATGCTGCGGATGATCGACCGGGAGACCACCCACCACGAAGCCGGCCGGGACGCGCACATCACCATCAAGGCCAACAGCATCGTGGACGAGCAGATCGTTGACGCGATCTACCTGGCGTCGCGAGCTGGGGTGCCTGTCGACCTCGTCGTACGCGGCATCTGCGCGGTGCGCCCGGGCATCCCCGGACTGTCCGAGACGATCAGGGTCCGCTCCATCCTCGGGCGATTCCTGGAGCACTCGCGCATCTTCCGCTTCGCCAACGGCGGAACCCCCGAGCACTGGCTCGGCAGCGCAGACATGATGCACCGCAACCTCGACCGCAGGGTTGAGGTCCTGGTGCGGGTCGAGGACCCAGCATGCGGAAAGCAGCTCGACCAGATACTCGACCAGGCTCTGGCCGAGTCGACTCGCGCGTGGCACCTCGAGAGCAACGGCGAGTGGATTCGCAACGACGCGGTCGCTGGCGATGACACCGCACGCCAGGACCACCAGGCCGCCTTCATCCGGGCAGGCAGGACACGGCCGTCCAGTGGGAGTTGAGGTCGAGCGCAAGTTCACCGTGCATGGGCTCTACGCCCTGCCGACGCTGACGAACCCTGAGGCGGGTGTTGTCAACGCGGTGCCCTCGTCCGCCCTCGACCTCCGCGCGACCTATTACGACACTGCAGACCTGCGGTTGGCCCGGGAGGGCATCACCCTGCGCCACCGCACCGGCGAGAATCCGGCCCGGTGGACCCTCAAGCTGCCGCTGCGCGGCGGTGGAGCGCACACACGCGAGGAGATCGACGTCGTGGGTACCGCGCGCTCCGTGCCCGAGGAGATCGCTGACCTGCTGACTGCGTGGACGCGGGGCGCAAGCGTTGAGCCCGTCGCGGTGCTGCGCACCCGTCGGCGGCCTTACGTGCTCAGCGATGCTGACGACGTCGTGCTGGGTGAGCTCGTTGACGACACTGTGTCCGTGCTCGAGGGCCGACGCGTCGTCGCGCGGTTCCGCGAGATCGAGATCGAGGGCGAGGAGACGCCCGGTCTGCTGTGGCTCGGCAGTGCCATTCGAGACGCCGGCGCGGTGGCTGGCGAGTTCGTGCCGAAGGCGATTCGGGCGCTCGGTGCGCGCGCCTCTGCGCCGCCTGATCTGCCTGTGGCGACCGAGGTCCGCAAGAACGACCCCGCCGGGGATGTGGTCACCCAGTCGCTGCGAGCCAACGTACGGCGCCTTGTCCTCGCGGACGTCGGCGTACGACGTGACATCGACGATGCCGTGCACCAGATGCGCGTCGCTTGTCGCCGCATGCGCAGCGAGCTCAAGACGTTCGGCTCCCTGGTGGACGCCACCTGGGCGGATCGCCTGCGGGAAGAGCTGTCCTGGCTCGCTGACGAGCTCGGCGCTGCCCGCGACTTCGAGGTGCTGGCCGAGCGCATCGCCGCCGTCTCCGCTGACCCCGCCGCGCCGCTGGACCCTGCGCCGGTCGGCGTCCTGCTCGACGAGCTCTCCCGCCGCCAGCAGGGAGCCGCCGAGCGAGTAGGTGGGGCACTTCGGTCCCCCCGCTACGTCGCACTCGTCGACGAGCTCATCCGGGCCGCTCAGTCGCCTCCTCTCACCGCTGCTGCGGAGCGCCCGGCGGGCGTGGCACTTCCTCCGCTGGTGCGGGTCACGTGGCAGCAGCTGGCCCGATCTGCCCGACGCCTGCGGGCAGACCAGCCCGCCGAGCGATTCCATCGGACGCGGATCCTCGCCAAGCGCGCGCGCTACGCCGCGGAAGCGTGCGCGCCGGTGTTGGGCGCGCCGGCCGATCGCCTGGCCAAGGCGTGCGCTTCGGTGCAGTCGGTGCTCGGCGAGATGCAGGACGGTGCAGTGGCGGCCGACTTCGTCCGCGAGGTCGCAGCGGCCCATCCTGGCAATGGTGGCGTGAGCTTCGCGGCCGGCCAGCTCGTCGAGCGTGAGAGGCACGCCGCGCTGCGGACCCAGGAAGCTCTCCTCGGGCTGTGGCCGCAGATTGATCGAAAGCGAATCCACGGCTGGCTGTCCGGATGACCGGATCGGTGGCCGAGCCGCAGCGAGCGAGCGCCGGATGACTATCGTCCCGGACGTGCTCGCGGGCGGGGCCGTTCTCTGGCGCCCCAGCCCGGACGGCGTCGAGGTGGCCGTCGTACATCGACCGCGCTACGACGACTGGACATTGCCCAAGGGCAAGCTGGAGCGCGGCGAGCACCTCACCCGCTGCGCGGTGCGGGAGGTCGAGGAGGAGACCGGCCACCGAGCCGTGCTCGGCCGATGCCTCGGCGACCTCGACTACGTCCAAGCCTCCGGCGTGCACAAGCGAGTTCGCTACTGGGCCGCGGGAAGCAGTACTGGACGATTCACTGCAAACCGCGAGATCGACGAGGTCCGCTGGCTGCCCGTCGCCGCGGCTCAGACCCTGCTGTCTTACCCGCGCGACCTCGTCCCGCTGGACCGCTTCTGCGACGGCCCCCCGGACACGACGACGCTGGTGCTGCTACGTCACGGCAGCGCCGGCAGCCGGGCCACCTGGCGCGGCGACGACGCTTCGCGGCCGCTCGACGAGCTCGGCCGCGCACAGGCGCTCGCCGGAGTCGACGTGCTGCACTGCTACGGCGTCGACCGTGTCGTGAGCGCCGACGTCGCCCGGTGCGTGGAGACTGTCCGGCCGATGGCCGACGCGTTGGGAGTCGCGGTCGACTACGACCCTGTGCTGTCCGAGGACGCCTACCCGTCGCATGCTGCCGACGCAGTCGACCACCTACGCGAGACAGCCGTTGCGGGCCGGCACACGGTGCTGTGTAGCCAGGGCGGGGTGATCCCCGACCTCATCATGCGCCTTGCCGAGATCGACAAGGTGCCGTTGCCCCGCTCGATTCCGTCCCGAAAGGGAAGCGCGTGGGTGCTCTCCTTCGACGGCTCAACCTGTATCGATGCCCATTACGAGTCGCGTCTCACCCCGGCGGACGTCGCCGACGGGTGACAGGCAGAGGGGGCACCGCCGAAGCGATGCCCCCTCCCGACATCTGGCTGCTACTTCTTCTTGCCGGCCTTCTTCGGTGCCGCCTTCTTGGCGGTGACCTTGGCCGCGGTCTTCTTCACTCCGGACTTGGCAGCCGTCGCCTTCGCGGCCGTCTTCTTCGCAGCCGGCTTAGCGGCGGCGGTCTTCTTCGTGGCGGCCTTGCGCTTTCCACCGCCGGCGACCATTTCCTTGAAGCCAGCGCCCGCACGGAAGCCGGGGACAGACGTGGCCTTCACCTTGATTGTCGCGCCAGTGCGGATGTTGCGGGCAGTGCGAGCGCTGCGCTCCCGCTTCTCGAACGTGCCGAAGCCGACGATGCCGACCCGCTCGCCGCTCGCGACGGACGTCATGATCGAGTTGAGAACCGCGTCGACGGCCTTGACCGCCACAGCGCGGCTTCCGAGCTCGTCACCGACAGCCTCGATGAGCTCTGACTTGTTCACGTGTGCACACCTCCGGACGGAGTCGAAGCACGGCGCATCGACGCGGACGAACTTATGGTGCGGCAGCGTCCGACACAACGACCGTCGTCTAAGTTTCCGTTGTGTCGCAACGTTTCTGGACTCTCAAGGCGAGATCGTCCAGTTTACGTCGCCGCACGACGCGTTGGGGCCCAGCGCTTCTAGCCGGTCTGCTGCGCCTCGAGGTCGGCCAGTAGCGCGTCAAGTCGCTCGGAGGCTCGGCGCAGGTCGTGCTTCGAGGCGTCGGTGACGGCGATGAGTCGTCGTACGACGGAGGACTTGGTGTCCTCGTCGCAGGTCAGCGCAGCCACCATCCGGTGAGCCTCTCGCAGCCGACGCGAGAGGTCAGCGAAGAGCTCAGCCTCATCCATTCCGTCGGGCTCGCTGTCCACGGTGTCGCTCAACTCGATCCGCTGTCGGTGCGGTCGCCCGCTGCCCCGCCCGGGGCTCGGCATGGCCGTGAGTCTAGGCGGGTAGCCCGCATCCCCACGACGGATAGGACCGCCGCCGTCCGTCGCGCACCGTCCAGTACGCTCGCACGGCAGCTGTCGCAGAACCTGGTCTGGGAGGCGCGATGCGCGACGCGAGCGACGACCCAGGCCTGCCGATCAAGCTCGGTCCGTGCGCCAACGATGAATACCAGCCGGTGCCGCTGACCCCGGTCGTCGCGGCCGCCGTACGCCGGGCACGGGACGATTGCGACCGCGCAGCGCGTCGGCTCGGGATGAACCGGCGCGAGTTCCTGCTCTCTACCTGCGGCGCGGCAACGACCCTGCTGGCCCTCAACGCGTGCACCGAGGACGCCGCGCCTCCGGGCGCCAAGCCGGGCGGGTCGTACGCCATTCCGACTACGGCAACCACCGAGCCCGAGGTCGCGGAGTCAGTGCTCGGCGGCGAGGAGTTCGTCTTCGACGTGCAAGGCCATCTGCTGGACTTCACGCTCGACCCCCGCGCCCGCGAAGCCCCGCTCTTCGCCGCCAACCTGCCGCAGGCGCGGTGCGGCGAGCACGACGCGGGCGACTGCTTCTCGATCGAGAAGTTCCTCGAGGAAGTCTTCCTGCGCAGCGACACGTCGATGATCGCGCTGTCTGCGATCCCCGTGCCACACGAGCACGACCCGCTGTCCATCGACGTGATGGCAGAGACCCGACGGGTGCTGGGTGCGCTGTGCCACGACGACGACCGGCTCCTGCTGCACGCCAAGGTGCTGCCGACCAACGGCTCACTCGCAGGGGCGCTAGCTGGCATGCGGGAGGTCGCGGCGAAGCACCCGGTGGCAGCGTGGAAGATGTACACCCACCTGCCCGGTCCTGGCTGGTGGCTCGACGACCACGAGCCAGGGGCGCCCGTCGTCGGCGACGCGGTGATCCGCCAGGCGGTCGAGCTGGGCATCCCGCGGATCGCCGTACACAAGGGGCTCGCCGGTGGACGCTACGCCTCGCCTGTGGACATCGGGCCGGCGGCCAAGCGGCACCCCGACATCGAGTTCCTCGTCTATCACTCCGGATATCAGATCGGCACGACCGAGGGTGCCTATACGACGGCGACGCGCAACCGCGGGACCACCCGGCTGGTCTCCTCGGTGCTCGATGCCGGGGTGGCGCCCAACAGCAACGTCTACGCCGAGCTCGGCAGCACGTGGTGGCAGGTGATGCGGCACCCGACGGAGGCAGCGCACTTCCTCGGCAAGATGCTGAAGTACCTCGGCGTCGACAACGTGCTCTGGGGTACCGACTCGATCTTCTACGGCTCACCGCAGGACCAGATCCAGGCCTTCCGGTCCTTCCAGATTCGCCCGGAGCTGCAGGAGCGCTACGGCTACCCGGCGCTGACACCCGAGGTCAAGGCAAAGGTCCTCGGGCGCAATGGCGCGCGGGTGTACGGCGTCGAGCCGGTCGCCCGCCGCTGCGAGTTCACC
>DATLOQ010000063.1:0-32801 GCA_035536235.1 Mycobacteriales bacterium | reverse complement strand
CGATGTGGTCGGCTGGGCGGTCGACCGGTTGGACCGCCTCCCCCGCGGGCCCCGGGTCGGCTTCGACGTAGCGCCACCGGGTGAGCGTGACCTCTCCGCCGAGATCGAGGCGCTGCGCCGCTCCCTGACCCCAGCCGAAGTAGACCGGTACCGCTCGCTCGGCTCCGCGACCGCAGAGGTGTTCACCCAGGCGCTGTCCGGCGTCGAGAAGGCAATGAGCGAGCGGCAGGTCGCAGCTGCGCTCGGCGCAGGGCTGCTGGAGATCGGCGCTGACCCGATCGTGCTGCTCGTCGCCGGGGCGGCGCGGGTCGGCCGCTTCCGGCACCCGTTGCCCACCGCCGCACCGGTTGGCGATCTGGCGATGGTCGTCGCCTGCGCCCGCCGCGGCGGCCTGATCGCTGCGCTCACCCGCTACGTATCGTTCGGCGGCCTGCTTCCCTCGATGGCCGATGCGTACGAGCGGCTGCTCGCGGTCGAGCGGGTCTTCCTGGCCGGGACCACGCCGGGGGCGGCCGTCGGCGCGGTGTGGCGAGACGGGTCGGCGGCGTACGCCAGCCACGGCTTCCCCGCCGATGAATCGGATCGCCATCACCAAGGCGGGCCGATCGGCTACTTCGCCCGCGACTACATCGCGAACGCGACGTCGACGGCGACCGTGGCAGCAGCACAGGCATTCGCCTGGAACCCCAGCGTGCCGTCGCTCAAGGTCGAGGACACCGTGCTGACTGGGGAAGCCGGCATTGAAGTCCTGACGGTCGACCCTGACTGGCCCAGCGTGAGGGTCGGCGATATCTCTCGGCCGTCAGTGCTGTCCCGATAGCGAGAGTCCGGCGCGCGCCTTGCGCTGCACGGCGCGCCGGATGATCGGGGACCACCCGAGCAGGAGCCCCGGCAGGCCCAGCGCCTGCCGGGACCAGGTGTAGAAGCTGAAGGTGTCCCTCTGCTCGACAATCAGCCCCTCGGCGAAGCGGAACGTCGACCGCACGTCGTTGACGACCGGACGACCGGTCGGCGTGAACGTGTAGCGCGCGATCCAGTGGGCCGTCCCCGCCGTCTCGTCGGCGGTGCTGTCGACAAGCTCAACCCGAAGGTCCTTAGACCGGCTGGTGAGCATCGTCCACATGGCACCCGGCTCGGCTCCCCGAAGACCGACGAACACCGGGTCGGAGAACTGCGCGTCCGGCGCGTAGCAGGCCGCCATCGCAGCTCCGTCGCGGGCGTCGAACGCTGTGTAGAAGCGAGTCAGCAAGTCGGCGTTCGGGGAGGTGAGCATGGCGCGCAGCCTACGCGGCGGGCCTCAGCCGGGTCCCCCGTTGCTCCCGTCAACGTGTGGCCGACATCACCGTGTCTTCTCGACAACGGCCTGCAGCTGAGCCATCGCCCTGCGCGCGCTGGGCCGCTTGACCGGGAGGTAGACGAGAGTGAAGAGCAGGCGCTGGGGCAACGTGAGGTCGCCGGAGATCTCCCGCTCCACTCGCACCCCTGCGCCGGCTGGTGACACGGTGAACCGGTGGTGATAGCAGCCCGTGGCGTCGGTAGCGGTGAAGGCAAAACGCCGCGGTGCGTCGTACTCCGTCACGACGAGGTCAGCGGTGAAGGTCTTGCCTTTCGAGGTCGCCGTCGACCGATAGCGTTTGCCCGGCGCTATTGGCGAGCTGTCTGCAGCTGTCACCTCGATGGGGTCAGCTGCCCACGCTGCATGCCCGGACAGATCGGCGATCGCTGCGAAAGCCACCGCCGGCTCGGCGTCAATATCCGTCGCCACTCGGTACGTCGGCATGTGCACCCCCTTCGCGGCGCAGAGTACGCCAGCGGCCGGCGGGTAATGAACGTGACCTCGGTCGGCCCCTCATGGGACGGTGGCGCTTATGGGCCATCTGGAAGTCAGCCACCTCACCTACTCCCTTCCCGATGGTCGGGTGCTGCTGGAGGACACCTCGTTCCGCGTGGGCGAGGGCCAGCACGTCGCTCTCGTGGGTGCCAACGGCGCGGGCAAGACCACCTTGATGCGGCTGATCAGCGGCGACCTCGCGCCCGTGTCAGGGACGGTGACGGCAGGCGGTCATCTCGGCGTCATGAGGCAGTTCATCGGCTCGATCCGCGACGACTCCACCGTGCGCGACCTGCTGCTCGGCCTCGCCCCCGCAGCGGTGCGGGCCGCCGCCGCTCTGCTGGAGAAGGCCGAGCTGGCGATGATGGAGGCAGACGACGAGCGCACCCAGATGCGCTACGCCGACGCGCTGGCCGGGTGGGGCGACGCCGGTGGCTACACCATCGAGGTGCTCTGGGACACATGTACGACGTCCGCTCTCGGCTGGTCGCTCACCGAGTGCGAGCACCGGCTCGTGCGCACTCTCTCCGGTGGCGAGCAGAAGAAGCTCGCGTTGCAAGCCCTGCTCCGCGGCGACGCCGACGTGCTACTGCTCGACGAGCCGGACAACTACCTCGACGTGCCGAGCAAGCGATGGCTCGAGGAGGCGATTCGCGACTGCCCGAAGACCATCCTCTTCGTGACCCACGACCGCGAGGTCCTCGACCGTACGGCCACCCGCATCGTCACGGTCGAGGCACGGTCGACCTGGGTGCACGGCGGCGGCTTCTCGACCTACCACGACGCCCGCAACGCTCGCCTTGAGCGACTCGACGAGCTGCACCGGCGCTGGGAGGAGGAGCATCAGCGCCTCATCGACCTCGTCAACACTCTGAAAGTGCAGGCGTCCATCTCGCCCGACATGGCCAGCCGCTATCGGGCGATGCAGACCCGGCTGCGCAAGTTCGAGGAGGCCGGCCCGCCGGCCGAGCGTCCGAAGGAGCAGAAGGTCACGATGCGCCTGGGCGGGGGACGCACCGGGGTCCGGGCGATCACCTTGGAGAGCCTCGCGCTCACGGGACTCACCGACGCAGTGACGACAGAGATCTTCTACGGCGAGCGGGTCGGGGTGCTGGGCCCGAACGGCACCGGCAAGAGCCACCTGCTGCGTCTACTGGCCGGCGAGAGCATCGCCCACACCGGGCAGTGGCGCCTGGGCGCGCGCGTCGTACCCGGCTACTTCGCGCAGACCCACGACAGCACGGCGCTGCAAGACCGCACTCTCGTAGACCTGCTGTGGGCAGAGGGCTTCGACCGGGGTCGAGCGGTCGGCACGCTGCGTCGCTACGAGCTCGACGGCGCCGCCGACCAGCGCTTCGGCCAGCTCTCGGGCGGGCAGCAGGCCCGCTTCCAGATCCTGCTGCTCGAGGTGCGCGGGGTGACCCTGCTCCTGCTGGACGAGCCGACCGACAACCTCGACCTGGCGTCAGCGGAAGCTCTCGAAGACGGCTTGGCGCAGTTCGTCGGCACCGTCGTGGCAGTGACCCACGACCGGTGGTTCATGCGGTCGTTCGACCGGTTCCTCGTCGTCGGTGATGACGGCTCGGTGCGCGAGAGCACTGTGCCAGTCTGGGACTTCTAGCCGGTGTGGACCTTCTAGCGCCTCACTTGGTGTCGAGGACGGCGAGGTCCTCCACGCCGGTGACAGTCGCGGCGGCGCCGGCCGCGCCGTACTTGCGCTGCTGGCGGCCTTCGAGCCAGCGAGCCAACCGCGACAGCCCGATGTTGACCACGATGAAGATCACCGCGATGAGCAGGTAGATCTGCAGCAGGGACTCCCCGAAGCTGACGGTCGCGAACTTCCCTCGCCGCAGCAGCTCCTCGTAGCCGATGGCGAACCCGAGGGACGTGTCCTTGAAGAGAGTGACCAGCTGGCTGATGATCGACGGCAGCATGCGCCGTACCGCCTGCGGGATCACGACGAGCCGCATCGTCTGGCCGTAGCTCAAGCCCACGGAGTACGACGCTTCGCTCTGCCCGCGGTCGAGGGAGAGGATGCCGGCCCGGAAGATCTCGGCCAGCACTGATCCTTGGTAGAGCGTGAGCCCGACGATGAGGTAGACGAACACCGGCAGCTCGAAGCCGTATCGCGGCAGCACGATGGCCGCCGCCAGGATGAGCAGCAGCTGCGGCAGCGCGCGGAACAGCTCGATGACCGCGGTGGCCGGGACTCGCACCACCGCGGCGCGGGACAGCCGTCCGAGCGCGAAGAAGGCGCCGAAGACCAGCGCCAGCACCATTGCCACGGCGGCGGCCTTCACGTTCGCCCACAGACCCTTGGCCAGGAACTCGGCGAGCTCCGGGTCGGCCAGGTTGGACCACCGCCGGGACTCGAACTGACCCTTCTCCTCGAGCTGCAGTGCGGCCGCGACCAGGACGCCCGCGATCGCGACGTAGGCCAGCACGCTGCCGAGAACCACGCGGCGCCGACCGCGCGGCCCGAGCTGGTCATAGAGCACGGCGGTAGTCATCGCTTGAATGCCACCCGACGCTCGACGAACGCTGTCGCCGCGCCGGCCGGCAGGGTGATCAGCAGGTAGCACACGATGGTGCCGAGCAGCAGCGGCAGTGTTGCCGACTCCTGATCGGTCAGCTGGTCGAAGGTAGAGGTCAGCTCGACCACGGCGAAGAGCGACGCGATCGAGCTGTTCTTCGCCAACGCGATGAAGAGGCTGCCGATCGGCTGTACGACGGTGCGCAGCGCCTGTGGCAGCACCACGACGAGGAGGGTCTGGCCGAACGTGAGGCCGATCGAGCGAGCTGCCTCAGCCTGGCCGGTGGCGACAGTGTTGATGCCCGACCGCAGCGCCTCGCTGATGAAGGCGCCGGTGTACATCGACAGGACAGTGACCGCGAAGGTGAAGAAGCTGATGGTCAAGCCGACCTTTGGCAGACCGAAGACAGCAAGGGCGAAGAAAGCCGTCAGCGGGATGTTGCGGAAGACCTCTACATAGACCAGCCCGGCCGCCCGCAGTGGGGCGACCGGGCTGACCCGAAACGATGCGATCACGAAGCCGATGAGCATCGCGATGATGAACGAGATCAGGCTGAGCTTCAGCGTCTCGCCCAACCCCGCGCCGAAGGCGTCGAGATTGTCGAGGACGGCGTCCACTAGCCCGCGATGCTCTCGTCGTGCCTAGTAGCGGTTGACCGCCGGAGGCGTCGGCATCTCGGGCTGGACCTTGCCGAGGGTCTTGTCGTAGGCCTCCTTGTAACGGCCGTCCTTGTAGATGTCCTCGAGGACGTCGTTGATGAAGGTGCGGAAGTCGGTGTCCTCCTTCTTCACGCCGATGCCGTAGGGCTCGTCGCTGAACGGCTTGCCCACCAGCTCGAACTCACCCGGGTTGGCCTCGATGAGACCGAGCAGGATCACGTTGTCAGTCGTGGTCGCCTGGACCTGCTTGTTGCGCATCGCCTCAGCGCACTCGGTATAGGTGCCGAACAACGTCAGCTGGGCGGTCGGCACCTGCTCCTTGACTCGGGTCGCCGGCGTGGAACCGGTGACCGAGCAGACCTTCTTGCCGGCCAGGTCTTCCTTGCCCTTGATCGTGGTGTCGCCCTTGAGAACCATGATGTCCTGGCCGGCGACGAAGTACGGGCCGGCGAAGCCGACCTTCTCCTTGCGCTTGTCATTGATCGTGTATGTCGCGACGATGAAGTCGGCCGTGCCGTTGACGATGAAGTCCTCGCGGTTCTTCGAGATCGACTCGATGAATTCGACGCCGCTCTCCTGAATGCCGAGCTCCGCAGCGATGATCTTCGCGATCTCGACGTCGAAGCCCTCGACCGAGCCCGACACGCCCTTGACGCCGAAAAGCGGCTGGTCGAACTTGGTGCCGACCTTGACCTTGCCGGCCTTCTGCAGGCGTTCCATCGTCGAGCCGGCAGCGAACTCCCGCTTCTTTGGCTCGTTCTTGGCCTCGACCTTGTCGCCGTCATCACCACACGCGGTGAGCGCGAGAGCTAGTGAGGCCACGACGGCCGCTGATCTGAGCATTCCCCGACTGCGCATTGCGTTGTCCTTTCGATTGATCAGTGGGCCAGAATCTTGGAGAGGAAGTCTTGTGCCCGGTCGCTCTCCGGTGCGCTGAAGAACTTCTGCGGATCTGCCGTCTCCACGATGCGGCCGTGGTCCATGAAGACGACCCGGCGGGCAACGGAGCGGGCGAAGCCCATCTCGTGGGTGACGACGACCATCGTCATTCCCTCCGCGGCGAGCTCGGTCATGACGTCGAGCACTTCCTTGATGAACTCCGGGTCGAGTGCCGAGGTGGGCTCGTCGAAGAGGATGAGCTTGGGGTCCATGGCCAGCGACCGGGCGATGGCCACGCGCTGCTGCTGCCCACCTGAGAGCTCGGCGGGATAGCGCTCCGCCTTGTCGGCGATGCCGACCCGCTCCAGCAGCTCACGCGCCCGCGCTTGTGCCTGCGCGCGCGGCACCTTGCGCGCCTTGATCGGGCCGAGCGTGACGTTGTCGAGCACTGACATGTGCGCGAAGAGGTTGAAGGACTGGAACACCATTCCGACATCAGCTCGCAGGCGGGCCAGGGCTCCCCCTTCTTCGGGAAGCGGCACTCCATCGATGGAGATGACGCCGCTGTCGATCGTCTCGAGCCGGTTGATGCAGCGGCACAGCGTCGACTTGCCCGATCCCGACGGGCCGATGACGACGACCACTTCGCCGGCCTCCACGGCGAGGTCGATGTCGTGCAGGACGTGGAGGTCGCCGAAGGACTTGTTGACCTTCTCCATCAGCACGAGCGGCTGGCCAGGCATGGGCCGCACCTTATCGGCACCCCCGCGTCCTAGTCAGGACCCGGAGGTCACGGCCCGGTCTCGGTATCGCCTACCCGGCGAACGACGTACGGCGTCGGTGCAGCGCACCCGCGGCGGCGGCGAGCCCGAGGCCGGCGAGCATCGTGGTGACGATCCCTCCGGTGCTAGGCAGCTCCCCGCGGGGTCGTGGCGACGGCGCCGACGGTGCGGGCTGGGCCTGCGGCGGTGCGGGCTGCACGGGCGCGGGCCGCGCGGGACCTGCTGCCGCGCACACCTCCACTGGCGTGCCCTCCGTGGCCACCCGATCCTCGTTGCGGGCGTCGAAGAGCAGGGGGATCACCGGCTCAGCAGCCTGCGCCATGGGCACGCGCACTCCTCCACCAGGACGCGGGGTGGTCTGAATGCCCTGCAGGTCGAGCAGCACAGCCACCTCCCGCGCTTGCGCGGCGGTGAGGTCGTACGCGCACGGTGCCTCAGCCTCCACCGTCGGCGGCGCATCGCCGGTGATAGTGGTGTCCTCGTCCTGACCCTGGAAGTAGACCGGTGCACTGCGGTCGCGACCCTCCGCGATCTTGCGAGCGACCGACCCCTGCTGGGCCGCTACCAGACGCGCGCTGTTCTCGCGCACGAAGGTCAGCGTGCAGTCGATGGTGGCCATCTGGCTGGCGACGCGGCGCTTCTGGTTCTCGGCGGTCATCACCTCGCCAGGGCCGTTGAGCAGGTTCTGGGTGACCCCGCTCTCGATGAGGATGCCGACCGTGTGCCGCAGGCCGGCGAGGTTGCGGGCGATGCCCTCGTCCCCGTCGCCGGCCGTCTGGGTCACGTCTACCGGCCCGGCCGCGTAGAGGCCGTACTCGTCGGAGGAGTAACCCCGCTCCGCGAGGCACGGGTTGAGGCTCTCCTTCGAGAACTCGATCCCGAGGTCGCGGATCTCCTTGTCCACGTTGAGGTTGCGCGGCCAGAGGTAGAGCACCTCGTCGTCGTAGGCGACGGGCACGGCAGGGCCGTACTCGTGGTGGTCGACGGAGATCTCGGGCTCGTAATCGCGGATCACGCGGGCGATCGCGCGTGACTCCGGGGACTGCAGGTTGAGGTGGTCGCGGTTGATGTCGACGCCCGAGGTGTTGGCGCGGGCGTTGTTCTGCCGGCCGTCGGGGTTGACCGTGGGTACGAAGAGGATGGTGGTCTCCGCCAGCTGCTTGACCAGCGTGGCATCGGTGGTGAAGGCAAGATCCCGCAGCGAGCTCAGGCACGCGTCGCGGCCGGCGGCTTCGTTCCCGTGCTGCGTGCAGATGTGCAGCTCCACGGGTCGGGTCCGCGCCACCGCCGCGGACACCGGTCGGGGGGACCCCATCCGCACGAGGTGCAGCGGCCGGCCGTCCTCGGTCCGACCGATCACCTCGAGCTCGACCCGCTCCGTGGCCGCGTCGACGGCTGTCAGGAACGCGATCTCCTCCTCGAAGGTGGTCCAGGCGGTACCACCGTTCTGCTCGAAGCCCGTCTGGGGCGGGTCGGCCGCGTTGCTCTGCGGCAGCGGCACTACGACCAGCAGAGCGAGCCCTGCAAGGGCGGTCATCCAGCGGTGGGGTCGGGCCACAAGTACTCCTCGGTGGGGTGTGCGGCGTACGCCGTCCCTGCTGAACAGGCTTCGCCCTCGACTACCAGGGTCCTGCCGGGATATCGGCTCCCGAGTCGGAATCCCGCGTGCGCGCTGGGGGACTCGAACCCCCACGCCCGAAGGCACCGGCACCTAAAGCCGGCGTGTCTCCCATTCCACCAAGCGCGCTTGCTTGGTGCAAAGTACCTGTGCCCGGCCGGCACTCGACAAGACGAACCGGCCCGGACCGATCGGGCTCTGTATCCGCATGAAGCCTCTCGTCCTCGCCGGCGTGCTCATTGTCGGCCTGGCCGCACCCGGTCCAGCAACGGCTGCGCCCACGAGTAAGACAGACAACCTCGCCCTGGTTGCCACCTTCGCCAACCAGGTGAGCGACCTGTCCGTCATGCAGCGCGGTGGCACCGACATGGCCTTCGACGGCCGCTACGTGTACGCCGCGGAGCAAGGTGCCAAAGGCGGCGTGCACATCATCGACACTGCTCCCACGCGTCCGCGCCGAGTCGGCTTTCTGCCCTGCGGTGGCATCCAGAATGACGTGTCCGTCTTGCGCCCGGGCCTGCTGGCCCTCGGCTACCACAACCGGGAGTTCAGCTGCGGCAATCCGCAGGGCGGCATCACGCTCGTGGATGTCTCCACCCCGGCCCGGCCTCGACTGCTGGGCTCGACGACCGCAGAGATCCCGGCGGGCAACGACCCGACAGCGGACGGTGTGTCCGGCCTGCACACGATGACGGTCCTCCCCGGTACGCCCTACATCTACGCGAGTCCCGGTGGCCGCCAGATGGCGTCGAAGTCGATCCAGACCATCGTCGACGTGTCAGACCCGCGCCGCCCGAAGGTGGCGGCGTCCTTCGACACGGGTATCGGCTGTCACGACGTCGCCTTCGACATCCGCCCGGAGCGCCGACTCGGCTTCTGCACCGGACCCGGTGCGACTCAGGTGTGGGACGTGGAGGACCCGCTGGCGCCCAAGGTGATCGGGCACATCGTCAACCCGCTGCACAGCTTCCACCACTCCGCGGCGGTCACCCCCGACGGCAAGTACGTCGTCATCGGGACTGAGACCGTGGCCAACGACTGCGTCGGCGGACCGTCCGGCGGTGGTCTTTTCATCTACGACATCACCCGCCCCGAGGCGCCGAGAGTCGCGGGTCACTTCGGAGCGCAGCGCGGAGCTGAGAACGTGTACACCTATCCCACCGACCTCACCTTCGACGAGCTGTGCGCGCCGCACCTGTTCAACTTCATCCCGAGCACTCGCACGCTGGTGTCGGGCAACGGCAGCGGCGGGCTCAACGTCATCGACTGGACCGAGCCGGCGCGGCCTCGTGAGATTGCGCACTACCAGCCGGCCGACCGGGACTACTTCGCGGCGTACTGGTTCGGGGGGCGCATCTACGCCAACGGCGTCCAAGCCCTCGACGTCCTTGCCGCGCACCTCGACCGGCCGGCGGCGACCCCCCGGGTGTCACCCGCGACGCAGCAGCTGACTCCCCTTCCTCAGGCACCCCGGCTGCTGGGCGCAGTGCCCCGCTACCTGTGCGCCCTGCCGATGCGTGCATCGTCGACTAGGCCGACCCGGCGCTAGGCGTCGAGCACCAGGATGAACAGACCCGCCACCCGCTGGTCGGAGTCGTAAGCCACCCGCACTTTCAGGGTCCCCTCGGCGAACTCGCACACAGCGTCGACGACCTGCGTGCTCCCCTGCAGCCGGCTGATCACTCCATCCACACGGTCGAACGCGCCGTACTGCGCGAGCATCTGCTCCCAGGCCATCTGCAGCCGCCGCGCCGACAGCCCAGTTCTCATCGTGGCGTTGAAGTCCCGACGCATGCCTTGGTAGTCGCCGGCAGCGAGCTGGGCGACGATCTCGCGGGTACGCCGGATGCCGGGGTCGGCCTCGAAGTCAGCGTCGCCATCGGCGGTCAGCAGCACCGACCTGATGCGGCCGTCGTCATCGACGACGATGCGGAGCACAGCGCGAATCGTCGACGACCGCACGACGGCCGAGCCGACGGGACGGTTGTCGGTGACCGACTCGCGCGGATCGCCGACCTCGAGTCGTGCGCCCGCGTCGAAGAGGCGACGCCACACTCCGCGCAGCCGGGCCGCCGTCAGGGCGGAGCGCGCCGCCGGCGTCATGTCCGCGCGCACCGACTCGAAGTCCCCCGCCGCGAACTGCCCGGCGTACGACACAGCCCGCTCTCCCACGGTCTCCCCAGGTGCACCTTCCGCCGGCGCCCCGGTGACGCCGATCGAGGTGCGATCGGCCCGCCACCGGGGGACCACCACGGCAAGAGAGACGCCTCCGACCAGCGTGAGAGCGACCACTCCGGAGACGAGCGCCGTGCGGCGTTGACGGATCCGCGCCGCGCGGGTCGCCACCCCCATGCTCAGCCCGGCAGCAGGCTCGACCCCGTCAAGACGGCCGTGCAGCTGATCCCGTAGCCGGTCCTCGAGGTCGCTCATGGCGCGGACCACCTCTCTGTTGACGTGGTCGTGGCGGCGCCGAGACCGGGAACCATCCGCAGGGTGGCCAGCGCCCGGGCTGCTTGGCTGCGGACCGTTGACGTCGAGCAGCCCAGCAACGCGGCGACCTCGGTGTCGTCCCGATCCTCGTAGTAGCGCAGCACGAGAACTGCGCGCTGCTTACGGCCGAGTCGACCGAGTGCCGCCCAGAGCTCGGCACGGCCGTCGAGCGCGGCGTATGCGTCGGACCCCGCCCACTCCGGGAGCTCTGCAGTGACCTGCTCCGGCACTCGCCGACGACGCCACAGGCTGATGTGCGTGGTCACCAGGATCCGCCGCGCGTACGCCTCTGCGGCATCGCGATCTCGGATCCGGCGCCACGCGAGGTAGGTACGAGCGAGCGTCTCCTGGACCAGGTCCTCGGCCAGACCCCGGTCGCCGGTCAGGCCGATCGCCAGTCGTAGGAGCCGAGCGCCGGACGCGGCGACGAAACTCTCGAAGCCGTCCTGCTCGGAACGGTCCACCACGGTCCTCTCACGAGTGATCTGCACACTTGCCAAGACGCTGGTGCCGCCGAATGTGCTGCATCGCTCCGGTCGAATCCGTCAGGTAGCCCCTCTCAGGAGGTCGGCGAAGACGGTGGCTAGGGCTCGGAAGGCCTTGCCCCGGTGGCTGATCGCATCCTTTTCTTCCGGTGGCATCTCGGCTGTCGTACGACGCTCGCCGGTCGGCACGAAGGCGGGGTCGTAGCCGAAGCCACCGGTTCCGCGGGGGACCGCAATCACCTGGCCCGCCATCGTCGCCTCCACCACCCGCTCCCCCACTCCTGGCACTACCACCGCTGCCGCGCAGGCGAAGTGCGCCCCGCGTCGACCTGCCGGTACGTCGGCCAGCTGACTCAGCACCAGCGCCAGGTTGGCCGCGTCGTCGCTCGGCTCGCCCGCCCAGCGCGCACTTCGCACTCCGGGATCGCCGCCCAGCGCGTCGACGCAGAGTCCGCTGTCGTCGGCGACCGCCGGCCAGCCGGTGTGCGCGGCGAGGGCGTGCGCCTTGAGCAGCGCGTTCGCGGCGAACGTCACACCGGTCTCCGCCACCTCGGGCGCGCCCGGTACGTCGCCAGCGCCGACCAGCTCGATGTCGAAAGACACCAGCGACGGCTCCGCGCCGAGGATGCGTCGCAGCTCGAGAAGCTTGCCGCGGTTCTGGGTAGCGAGGACGACCCGCAGCACCCTCAGCCCCGAAAGGTCTCGTCCGAGCGGCTTCGCGCGGACAGCGGGCCGTCGAGCGCGACCCGCTGGAGGCTGGCCAGCTCCGCGCAGCCGCTCGTCGCCAGGTCGAGCAGCCGGTCGAGCATGGGCCGGTCGAACGTCGCCCGCTCCGCCGTGCCCTGCACCTCGACGATGCCGCCGGCGCCCGTCATGACGACGTTCATGTCGACGTCGGCCGCGACGTCCTCGGTGTAGCAGAGGTCGAGGACCGGCTCGCCCGCCACGATGCCGACGCTCACCGCCTGCACGGACCCGGTGATCGCCTCGCCGGCGAGCTTGCCGCGCGAGCCCAGCAGGGTCACAGCGTCCTGCAGCGCGACGAAGGCGCCGGTGATCGCCGCCGTACGCGTGCCCCCATCGGCCTGGAGCACGTCGCAGTCGATCTGAATGGTGTTCTCGCCCAGGGCCTTGAGGTCGATGCACGCGCGCAGCGAGCGGCCGATCAAGCGCGAGATCTCGTGGGTGCGACCGCCGATCCGGCCCTTGACCGACTCGCGGTCGGAGCGGGTGTGCGTGGCGCGCGGCAGCATCGCGTACTCGCTGGTCACCCAGCCCAGGCCGCTCCCCTTGCGCCACCGCGGCACGCCGTCGGAGACGCTCGCGGCGCAGAGCACCCGGGTCGCGCCGAACTCCACGAGGACCGAGCCCTCGGCGTGGTCGAGCCACCCGCGGGTCAGGGTGACCGGTCGCAGCTGGTCGGGGGTGCGTCCGTCCGGACGTGCCACTGGTGCGCTCCTCGCGTCCTCGCGGACCGCGATGGTCCGACCGGTGCGCGAGCCTACGCGGGTAGGGGGCAGACGTACGCCGACGGCCGCCCGGCGGCGGCACCCTCGAAATGGATCCGCGGGCCCTGCTTGGGAGCGCGGCGGGCCTGAGCGCGCTCGGTGCCCGCGACCTTGACGACCCGCGACGAGGGCTTGCCGCTGAACTTCAGGATGTCGATGCCGCGCTGGTAGTCGACGGCGTACACGATCGTATCGGTGACCCAGTAGGCCGCCGAGGTGGAGCCGCCAACCGGGTAGAACCAGCCGATCTCGGAGATCTTCCCGTTCTTCTTGGCGATGTCGAAGAACCGGGTGCCGTGCTCGTACCAGCCCATGGCGAGCAGGCCGCCGTCGCGCCACTTGGGGTGGGTGGAGAACCAGTGCGCGCAGAACTGGTCGTACGGCGAGTCACCTTCGGTCGGCAGGCCGGTGCCAAGTCGGAAGTCGTCGGTCAGGCGGAACTTCTTCGTCTTCTCCCAGCCGCGGGTGTCGAAGGTCATCAGCCCGCCGGCCCCGGGAGTGCAGTTGCCGCCGGTCTCGCTTCCGCCGATGATCCAGCGGTCCTTGCCGCCCCGGGGCCAGAGGTTGCCGTGCATGTAGCGGTCGTCCGGAAGCGCGCCGGTGGCCAGCACCGTGGGCTTGCGCGGGTTCTTGCGGGCATCGAGGTAGAGGACCGGGGAGCTCGAGGTCACCACCAGGCCGGGCGCGATCTCGGTGACGTCGTGGCCGCCGTCGGGCGCCCGGGTGCCCTTGGCCCAGTTGCCGACGACACTGGGCCCCTCCGGGTTGGTGAGGTCGACGATCAGCCCCGAGTTGCCGTAGGCGTACGTGCAGTCCAGGACGCAGCTGATGGTGTGGTCGTCGGCGCCTCGGAGCTGGAAGGTGATCTTCGGCGCCTTCGGGTTGCGTACGTCGATCACGTTGAGCATCCCGTAGCCGCCGATGAGCAGGACCTTGCCGTTGGTGTCGACGTCCTCCTCGGTGAAGTAGGGCATCTGCGGCACAGGCAGGAACGACAGCGGCACCGGGAGGGTCGGGTTGCTGATGTCGTAGATCGTCAGGCCGCGGTCCTCGGTGATGTAGAGGTGCTTGCCGACGATCCGCGCGCCTGCGCTGTCGATGTTGACAGAAATGTTGCCCAGCCAGCTGACGTTGTCGGTGGCGATGTAGCCGGGGCCCGGCGACGCCGGTGCCGTGCGGGCGAGGCTGCTCGCCGGAGCCGCGGAGACGGCCAGGGCAAGCGCAGCAAGCACGAACGGGAGGCGGCGCATCGGGGGTCCGTTTCTCGGCGGGGGTTCTCGGAGTCTTCGGCGCCCCGGCGCTGAGTTCCTGCCCGGCAGGAAAGCGCGCGGGCACGGAGAATGTCCTCAGTAATCCGATTTCTGCGACCCCGGAGTCCTTCATGCGCGTCACTCTGCGTCATCGCGTCGCCGCCGCTGCCCTTCTTGGCCCGGCCGCCTTGGCCGCGTCGCTCACCGTCCCCGGCTCCCGGTCCGCGGCACCCGTCGCGCCGGCCGTGGCCGCTGCCAGCCCGGCTTCGGCGCTGCAGCCCGCGCTCCCCACCGATGGTGAGCTCGGCATCAACCCGGCGGACGACGTGAGCCCGCTCGAGGCCATGCGGGGCCCCGTGCCCCCAGGCGCCTACGCCCGGGCCGTCCAAGCCGCGGCCATGGTGCGCGCGCAGACCGCGGCGAAGGCGCCGGACGTCGCGAGCGCGCAGTGGCAGATGACCGGCCCGACCAACATCGGTGGGCGCGTCCTCGACGTCGCCGTTGACCCTGTGCTCAAGGACACCGTCTACTCCCTGGCTGCCAGCGGCGGAGTGTGGGTGAGCAAAGACGCCGGCAAGACGTTCAGCTCTATCTGGCCGGCCAGCAACATCCAGACCATGGGCGCCATGACCATGTCCAAGGGCGGCGTGATCTACGTCGGCACCGGCGAGGCCGGACCGGGCGGTGGCTCGACGACGTACGGCGGCAACGGCGTCTACCGCTCCAAGGACCGCGGCAAGTCCTGGCAGTACATCGGCCTGCCGACGAGCAACCGGATCGGTCGCATCGTCGTCGACCCCAAGAACGAGAAGCGGGTCTTCGTCGCAGCAGTGGGCAACCTCTACGCCGAGGGCGGCGAGCGCGGCCTCTTCCGCTCCGAGAACGGCGGAGACACCTGGGAGCTCGTGCTCGAGGGAGACAACGCCCGCACCGGCGCGGCCGACGTGGCGATCGACCCCAACAACTCGCAGAACATGGTCGCGACCATGTGGGAGAACTTCCGCGAGCCCGACCGGCGCTACTACACCGGTGTCGGCACCGGGGTCTACCGCTCCACCGACGGCGGCGCGACCTGGGCCCGCAGCGGCGGACCGGCCTTCGCACCCAACCCTGGTGAGGGCCGCATCGGCATCGCGTACGCCCCGTCCGCGCCCAACCGCGTCTACGCTTACAAGTCCACCGAGATCGGCGCCTTCGCGGGTTTCTTCACCAGCAACGACGGCGGCGGCCTCTTCACCGGCGTCGGCGCCGGCGTACCGCTGGTCACCGGGTCGTTCGTCTACGGCTGGTGGTTCGGGCGTCTCTACGTCGACCCGGAGGACGCCAACCACGTGTTCGCTACCGGCGTGAACATGTCGGAGACCAAGGACGGCGGGCTCACCTGGGGCAGCGCGCCCGCGGGCCACGCCGACCACCACGGCCTGGACTACGACCTCAAGGTGCCGGGCCGCCTCTACGTCGGCAACGACGGCGGCGTCTACCGCTCCGATGACAACGGCGCCAACTTCGAGAAGGCGGAGTTCGAGCCGGACGTGCAGCTCTACTCCATCGACGTCGACACGAAGGACCCGACTCACATCGTCGCCGGCCTGCAGGACAACGGTGTCAACAAGTCATGGGTGGCGCACGAGGAGCGGGGCAGCCCCGGTGGCTGGGTTCCCTACCACGGCGGGGACGGCCTGGCCGCAGTCATCAACCCCGAAGACGGCACGATTTACTACGGGTGCTCGCAGTACGGTGCCTGCTCCGTGTACTTCGACGGGAAGGGCCAGCCCTTCAACGGCCCCAACGTCTGCGCATTGGTCTGCGCGAACCGCAGCAACTGGTTCACGCCGGTCGAGCTCGACCCGGCGGACCCCTCCGTCGTCTACACCGGTGGCACCCAGCTCTACCGGTCGGAGGACCACGGACGCAACTTCGAGCTGGTGTCTGGCTCTCCGCTGGACTTCTCCAACGGTGCCGGCGCCGAACCCAACCCGCTGTTCCGCAACTACGGCACCATCAGCGCGCTGGACGTCACCGACCGCGACACGGGCCTGATCATGGTCGGCACCGACGACGGCAACGTCTACCGCTCGACCGACGCGGGCGCGTCGTTCACCAAGCTGAGCAGCGACCTGTTCGTGCCCAAGGGCTATGTCACGCGGCTGACGATCGACCTGCTCGATCCGAAGAAGATCTACCTGACGTTCTCCGGCTACCGCTCGGCCGACGGCAGGGCGCACGTGCTGGCCACCGACGACCAGGGCGACACCTGGCGCGACATCTCGGGCGGCCTGCCCGACGCGCCGGTCAGCGACATCATCGTGGTGCGCAACGACCTCGTCGTCGGCACCGACGTCGGTGTCTTCATCAGCCGGGACAAGGGCGCCTCGTGGCTTGCGGTCGGCAGCAACCTGCCGCAGGTGCCGGTGACCGACCTGAAGTACCACGCAGGCACCGACTCGATCTTCGCCGCCACCTTCGGGCGCGCAGCCTGGTCGACGAAGTATCCGGGGGCGACGCTCGCGGGAGCACGCCCGGCACCGGCTGCTCCCCGTCCGGCAGTGCCGGCGGCGCCGCGGCCGGCACCGCGTCCAGCACCCCTGCCGGCCACGGGCTCGCCGTACGCCGTCGCGGTGGTCGCACTGCTGCTCACGGCCGGGGGAGCACTGGCGCTCCGCCGGAGGCGCGAGACGTTCTAAAGCATCAGACGGCGTATGACGCGCCGGCTACGGCCAGGCCCAGTGGCCCGGCGAAGGTGTTCGTGGCCTCGTCCAGCGCTTGCTGGTCGTCCTGGTAGCTGATCGTGTGGATGAGCAGCAGCCGGCCGACGTCGGCCTTGGTCGCGTGCTCGCCCGCCTCGCTGGCGCGCATGTGCACGTAGGGCGGGTACGGCGTGCCGTCGAGCCAGGTCGCCTCGCACAGGAAGAGGTCGCTGCCGTGGGCGAGGCGTATCAGGTCGTCGGACGGCGCGGTGTCAGCGGAGTAGGTCAACGACCGACCCCCCGCGCTGACCCGGATGGCGTGGCACTCGACGGGGTGACTCATCGGCGCCAGGTCGAGGGTGAACGGACCCAGCTCGAACTGTCCCGGGGTCACGGTGTGGAAGTCGTAGACCTGCTCGAGACCGTCGGGCTGAGGGGTCTCGAAGATCTGGCAGAGCCGCCCCTGGGTGCCCTTCGGCCCGTAGACCGGCAGCCGGTCGGGACGCTCCGGGTGGTAGCGCCGAGCGTAGGAGTAGGCGACGAGATCGACGCAGTGGTCGGCGTGCAGGTGGCTCAGCACGACAGCGTCGACGTCGAGCAGACCGACGACCTTCTGCAGCGCGCCGAGAGACCCGTTCCCGGCGTCGATCAGCAGGGTGTACCCGTCGTGGCGCACGAGGTAGGACGAGCAGGGGGAGTCGGCACTCGGAAACGTGCCGGCACACCCCAGGACGTTGAGCTCCATCTATTGGACCCTCTCGGACTGCGATGCCATGGTGGCCACCTCGACCCGGGCGATCTCCGGGCCGAGGAATCGCCGGCCGAGGCGCTCGAAGAGCGCTGGGTCCCCGGTGGCGAGAAATCGGTGTGGCGGCTCGGCAAGCCCCGAGTCGCGGAAGGCATCCGCCTGCGCGAGCGCGCGGTAGACGTCCTTGGCTGTCTCCTCAGCGCTGGACACCAGGGTGACCTGGTCGCCCATCACCCACGAGATGACGCCGGTCAGCATCGGATAGTGCGTGCAGCCGAGGACGAGCGTGTCGACGCCCGCGGAGATCAGCGGCTCGAGGTAGGACTCGGCGAGCGCCACCAGCTCGGGGCTGTACGTCTCGCCGCGCTCGACGTGGTCGACGAAGGCCGGGCACGCGGCAGTGGTCAGGGTGATGCCGATGGCCGCGGCGAAAGCGTCGTCGTACGCCTGGCTGGCGATCGTCGCAGTCGTGCCGATGACGCCGACGCGGCCGTTGCGGGTCGCGGCGACGGCCCGGCGTACGGCGGGGAGCACCACCTCGACCACGGGTACGGCGTAGCGCTCGCGGGCATCGCGCAGGCATGCCGCTGACGCGGTGTTGCAGGCGACGACCAGCAGCTTCACCCCACCCTCGACGAGGTGGTCCATGACGTCGAGGGCGTGGCGGCGGACGTCGGCAAGCGGCAGCGGGCCGTAGGGGCCGTGCGCCGTGTCACCGACGTACACGATGGGCTCGTGCGGCAGCTGGTCCAGGACGGCACGGGCCACGGTCAGCCCGCCCACGCCGGAGTCGAAGATGCCGATGGGCTCGTTCCTCACTTCATCAGTATGGAGGGTTACCGACTTCTCACCGTGTCAGAAACCCGACAACGGACATCTCGCGCCTCCTCCTCCCCCGCCGTCCCCCGACCCCCGAGGGGGAGACCCTGCGCCCTCACGTGTCCTCTATGAAACGTGAGAGCGCGAGGTGACGGTCAGGCCGCCGCACCGAGCTCGGCTGCGCGTCGATCCAGGGCGATCCGGATCCGTCGCACGCACCCGGGCAGGTCCTCTCGGATCGCGCGGGTCGAAAAGCGGAGGATCAGCCATCCGTCGAGCACGATGTCGTTCTGGCGCTCGAGGTCGTCCTCCCAGTCCTCGGCGAGGACGTGGTATGCCTTGCCATCGATTTCGATGGCGATGCGCAGGGCGGGATAGCACATGTCGAGCCAGAGCCGTCGTCCCTCGATCAGCAGTGCGTAGTTGCGCTGCGGGATAGGCAGGTCGCTGCGCCGAACGCCGTCGAGGACCGCGCACTCCAGCTCGGACCGGCTGCCACCGTCGATGTCGGCAATCAGCAGGAGCAGACGGGCCCGACCGGCGATCGACGGCCAGGCGAGCACCGCCCCCCGCAGACGATCCGCGGTCGTCATGCCCTTCTGAACGGCGCTACTGAGCAACCCCCGGGCACTCCCTGGGCGACGTCTCGACATCGCGATGACGGCATGCTCCAAACGCAACACCTGCAGCCCGTTGCGCTCGTGCCAGGACCGAGCGCTGAAGCCCACTCTGCGACGTACGACGACGCTGTCCGGGGCGCGCTTGCTGCCACGGTGGGCGATCACCACCCTGATCTTCGGGCCCTTGCCCGCGGTGAGCAGCCCCCAAGCGACGAGCGCCGTCTCGTCGTCCAGCGCTGCATCAGGACCCAGGACGGCCAGCGCCGCAGCACATCGCGACTCGAAGCCGAGCGGGCCCGTACGAGCGTAGAAGACGCCCTCGTGGATGCGCTGCCAGCGACCGTCGCGGACACGGTTGGTGGCATGGTGTCGAGGCACTCCAAGCACTGACAGGCGGCTGACCGAGACGACGTCATGGTGCTCGTGCAGCCAACGGTCGAGCTCTCGCAGGACCTCGGGGCGGAGTCGCGATCGTCGTGGCATAGCGACAGCGTCGCCGCCACGGCGTCACTCCAGGCAGCCCGAACGGGGATCTGTGGACGCTGCGCTAAGGGGCCTGCGCTCTCACGTGTCTTCTATGACACGTGAGGGGGCAGGGTCACGGGTGTGACGGGTCGAGGACCGGGTTCGCGGATGGGGGTCAGGCCCAGAGGTGGCCGTCGAGACGGGCCTCGGCTTCGGCCAGGGTGCCGCTGTAGGCACCGGTCGAGAGGTACTTCCAGCCGCCGTCGCAGACGATGAAGGCGATGTCGGCGCGGACGCCGGCCTTCACGCACTTCGCTGCCTCGCCGAGCGCGGCGTGCAGGATCGCTCCGGAGGAGATGCCGGCGAAGATGCCCTCTTGCTCCACCAGCTCGCGGGTACGACGCAGCGCATCGGAGGAGTCGACGGAGAAGCGGGAGTCGAGCACCGACGCGTCGTACAGCTCAGGGACGAAGCCCTCGTCGATGTTGCGCAGGCCGTAGACCACGTCGCCGTAGCGCGGCTCCGCGGCGACGACCCGGACGCCCGGCACCTTCTCCTTCAGATACCGCCCGGCGCCCATGAGCGTCCCCGTCGTGCCGAGGCCGGCGACGAAGTGGGTGATGCTCGGCAGGTCCTCGAGGATCTCCGGCCCGGTCGTCTCGTAGTGCGCCAGAGCGTTGGCCGGGTTGCCGTACTGGTAGAGGAAGACGTACGACGGATTCTCCGCGGCCAGCTCCTTGGCCCGCGCCACCGCGCCGTTGGAGCCACCGGCCGCGGGCGTGCTGATGATCGATGCGCCGTACATCTCGAGCAGCTGCCGGCGCTCGACCGAGGTGTTCTCCGGCATGACGCAGATGACGGTGTAGCCCCGCAGCTTGGCCACCATCGCCAGAGAGATGCCGGTGTTGCCCGACGTCGGCTCGAGGATCGTCGCGCCCGGGCGCAGCCGGCCATCGGCCTCGGCCTCGCGGATCATGTAGAACGCGGCTCGGTCCTTGATCGAGCCGGTGGGGTTGTCCTGCTCGAGCTTGGCCCACAGACGTACGTCGGCCGAGGGCGAGAGCTGGGGCAGGCCGACGAGGGGCGTGCGGCCGAGCGAGTCGAGCAACGAGTCGTAGCGGGCCATGAACGAGCCGTCAGCCGCCGGCGACTGCGGGCAGGATCGTCACCACATCGCCGTCGGTCAGCGGCGTGGCAATCGCACCCAGGAAGCGCACGTCCTCGTCGTTGACGTAGACGTTGACGAACCGGTGCAGCTCACCTTCGTCCGTCACGAGGCCGCTGCGGAGGCCGGGGTGCCGACCGTCGAGGTCGGTCAGGAGGTCGGCCAGCGTCGCGCCCGACCCATCCACCTGCTTCTCCCCGTCAGTGTGCTTGCGCAGGATCGTCGGGATGCGCACCTGCACGGCCATGAGCGTTCATTCTCCTAGTGGAAGACGGCTGTGTCTGCGAAAGACACTGTCCTCAGGTGCCAAGCCCCTGGAGGTCCGAGAGATTCCGCTCAGCCGACCTCTATCGGCTCCTCGGTGACCACACCGTCGACGATTCGGAAGGATCGAATCTCCTCGACCTCAGGCTCCCGCGTCGACAGGAGGACGTAGTGCGCCTCGGGATATCCCGCGATGGCGATGTCGGTCCGGCTCGGAAATGCCTCCGTCGCCGTATGGGAGTGGTAGATCGCGACCAGCTCTTCGTCCCGGTCGTCCATCTCCCGGAAGGCGAGCAGCTGCTCCTTCGGATCCATCTCGTAGAACGTCGGCGAGCGGGCGATGTTGGTCATCTGGATCACCCTGGTCGGGCGCCCGTCCACCCCGGCGACCAAGCCACACGCCTCGTCCGGGTGGTCGGCCCGAGCGTGCGACACCATCTCGTCGCGCAGCGCCGCGTCGATCCTCAGCATGCTCGCCAGGCTACCCGCGACACGCCGCACTAGGCTCAGCCGTCATGCTCCTGACCGCGCTGCGATCCGGCGCCCTCGCCGTACGCCGGGCGGGGTGGCCGACGGCGGGGCTCGTGCTCGTCGCGGCGCTTCCCGACTTCATCCCGACCTCCGGCCTGCCGGAGTCGCTGCAGGTCCTGCTCTTCCCGATCTCGGGGGTGCTGCGGACCGTGCTCTTCCTCGCTGTGATCCGGCTGCTAGGCGCCCACCGACCGGAGCCCGTGCCGCCGCCACCCGCAGTGGGCGACTCCGGTCTGCGGGTGGTGCAGCGCAGCATCGTCACCCCCGTGACAGAAGCGGACCGCGGCGTCTCGGTGGCGCTGCGGCACGCGGCTGCGCTCGGCCGCCCGGCGCTCCGGCTGTTCGGGTTGTCACTGCTGGCCACCCTGGTCGCGGCCGCTCTGGCCTTCGGCCTTCTCGTCGCCAACGGCGCCGACGCGTCCAACCTCGACTCCCGCGACCCGCTCCTCGTCGTGCCCCCGGCGCTGCTGATCGCGCTGCTCGTCGCGTTCGTCGCGGTGGCTGACCAGCGGGTCGCGCTCGAAGGTGACCCGCGGGTGCTGTTGGCGGCGGCGCACTCGGCGCGCATCGCCGGGGCGGCCTTCGGGACGGTGTTCGGCTTAGTGCTGATCGGCGCCGCGCCGGGCACGATCGGCGCGTTGCTGCCCTACGGCGTCGACGGGCTCATCTTCCAGGTGCCGCGTGTCGTTCTGGGCGCTGTGGTTCAGCTCTACGTCGTCGCCGCGCTCAACGAGGTCTACCTGGCCGGGCCGCGGGCTGACCTGCTGGTCGACGTACCGGCCTGACGAGTCAGGACATCAGCGTCTCGACGAGCGACTCCTGCAGCCACCCGAGCCACGCGTAGATCTCCAGCGCCTGTCGTCGGGGATCGTCTCCGTCGGGCGCCGGCAGGTCGAGCTCGTCGTAGGTCTCTTCGGTGACCCCCAGCCGGGTGCCCAGACTGAGCCGCAGGTCATTGAGTCCCCCGAGCCACGCTGACGCTGCCTCGGTGTCCAGCAGCACCCGCCCTTTGGTGTTGCGGCTGCTCAGCCCGTCGAGGACGGTCTGCAGCGCCGCGCGCTTGCCCGCCCGCAGATCGTCCTGGATCAGCGACCTGAGCTCAGCAGCCGCCTCCGGGTCGTCTCGGTAGCCGTCCGGGAACAGCCTGGCCAGCACCGGGTCACCCGCCACCTCGTCAGCCGCCAGCAGTGGCAGCAGGTCCTCGACCAGGTCGCGGAGCAAGGCCGCCTCCCCCGGCTCGAGCCGCGCCTCGACCCCGTCGTGCGTACGCCGGAAACGCCGGGCCATGGCCGAGCCTCAGTCCTGCTGCAGCGTCGCCCAGAGGCCCGCGGCGTGCAGGCGGGCGACGTCGAACTCCATCTGCTCCCGAGCACCGGCGGAGACCACCGCACGGCCCTTGTGGTGCACGTCGAGCATCATCGAGGTCGCCTTCTCCCGCGAGTAGCCGAAGAGCTTCTGCAGGACGTAGGTGACGTAGGACATCAGGTTGATCGGGTCGTTCCAGACGATGGTGACCCACGGACGGTCACCGCGGACGTCCTCATCCTGCTCGGGCCGGTCGACTCGCTGCGGCGCGATGGTCGGTGTGCTCATCGTGGGCTCATCGTCGCATGGGAATACTCGCTGGCCGCAGCACGTAGTTTCAAGACGTGACCCCCTCCCGCGCGAAGATCTGGTCCGCGCTGCTGGCGGTCTACATCGTGTGGGGCTCCACCTACCTCGCCATCCGCTACGCGATCGGGGCGGGGACCGGCGACGTCGGCCTGCCGCCGCTGCTCATGGGTTCGGTGCGGTTCATGCTCGCCGGGGCACTGATGCTCGCCTTCGCCGCACGCCGCCCGCACCCGGACGGCCGAGCAGATCCCATCGGCTGGCCGCAGTGGCGCTCCGCGCTGATCGTGGGCACCGCCCTGCTCCTCGGCGGCAACGGCCTGGTCGTGCTCGCCGAGCAGCGGATCAGCTCCGGCGTGGCCGCCGTGCTCATCACGACGATGCCGCTCTGGCTGGCTCTGCTCGCCTTCCTCCTCGGCGGCGAGCGGCTGTCCCGGCTCCAGGTGGTGGGGCTGGCGCTCGGCTTTGTCGGCGTCGTGATCCTGGTCGACCCGCGCGGCGAGTCCGTCGACCGAGTCGGTGCCGGGATGGTGCTGCTTGCCGCGCTGAGCTGGGCGTGCGGGTCCTACTACGCGGGGCGCGCGCAGCTGCCCCGCCGGCCGCTGGTGATGACCGGCCTGGAGATGCTCTGCGGCGGCGCGGCGATGGGGGTGGCGAGCCTGGTCAGCGGTGATGCGTTCGAGCTGCGGCTGGCCGAGGTCGACACCCGGGCCTGGGTCGCCTTCGGCTACCTGCTGGTCTTCGGCTCGCTCATCGCGTTCACCGCCTACGTCTGGCTGCTGGCCAACGTGCGCCTGTCCCTCGCCGGCACCTATGCCTTCGTCAACCCGGCGGTCGCGGTGGGTCTCGGCGCCCTCCCGCCGCTGCGCGAGCCGCTGGGCCCCTCGGTGCTGCTGGGCAGTGCGGTGATCATCACCGGGGTCGCCCTGATCGTGGCGAAGCGGCGTACGCCGATCTCCGCGGAGCCCGGCGACCTCGAATTCGCGCGCGAGCCGGCCGTGACGCGAGTAGCGTGAGCGCCCGCGTCGAGACGAAGGGGTGCGCCATGGCCAAGGGCAAAGACAAGGGCGGTCGGGAGACCAAGAAGCCGAAGAAGCCCGCCAAATAGCAGCAGCCCGCGATTGTTGATCTTTGAACCCTGGGCTACTGCGCCGAGCACGCGCCGGGTTCAAAGATCGCGATGGGTGAGGCCCAGCTACCCGCCGATGATGTCGTAGGCGAGGCGCACGGCTAGGGCGCCGACGACGGTCAGGAAGACCACGCGCACGAAGCGACTCCCCCGGGTGATCGCCGTGTGCGCGCCGAGCCAGCCGCCGGCGACGTTGCACACCCCCATCGTCAGGCCGAGCCGCACCATCGGCGCACCTTGGGCGAAGAACACGACGAGGGCTCCGACGTTGGTCGCGAGGTTGACCATGCGGGCTTTCGCGGAGGCCTGCAGGAACGAGTAACCCAGCAGCCCCACCAGCGCGAAGGTGAGGAAGCTGCCTGTGCCAGGGCCGAAGATGCCGTCGTAGAAGCCGATGCCCAGCGCTGTGCCGACCGCCGCGGCGTAGTGCGGGCGGCCGGCGAAGCGCAGCCGCTGGTCCGCTCCGAGCTCGGGACGGCGCAGGGTGTACGCCGCGACGGCGACGATCAGGACGAGCACCAGCGGGCGGAAAACGGACTGCGGCAGCACCGACGCGCACGCGGCACCGCCAGCCGAGCCGAGGACTGCGGCGACGACCATGGGTAATGCGGTGCGCAGATCCGGTCGCACCCGGCGGTAGTAGGTCAGCGTCGCGACCGCCGTACCGCAGACGCTGGAGAGCTTGTTGGTGGCCAGCACCTGAGCCGGTGCAGCGCCGGGCAGCGCGAGCAGCAGCGCCGGCAGCTGGATCAGCCCGCCACCGCCGGAGACCGCATCGACCCAGCCGGCGAGCGCCGCGGCGGCGCACAACGCGACGACGGACCCGACCTCTGGCACGCGGCTCCTCGGCGCTCCCGACCCCTGGCGAGCCCAGATCCTATGGGCGGCGCTACGAGACTTCCGGCCGGACGCCCGACAGGACCAGAGCCCGTCCGGGCAGCACCAGTCCGTCGTCGGTCCGATAGCGCTCCACCGCCTCGGTCGCCGTACGTCGGACGGCTGCACGAGTCGGCTCGTCGGCGCGATCAAGCGCGTCAGCGAGGACCGGTGTCAACGCGAAGACCCGGTCGATGTGCTCGTCGGCACTCGCCACCGCGAACGGGTTGTCGACCACCTGCACGACCACGTCAGTGAAGCCCGCGTCCTCGCTCAGTCGCTGGAGCACTTCCGGGTCGCCGAGGGAGAAGACCTGGCCGGGCCCGACGGGTGGTCCGCCCTCGACCAGGCCGTGCAGCATCGCAGACATGCCGACCGAGGTGATCCATGGGTTGTGCTGAGGAGCTGCCCACACGGCGACCGCCAGCCGGCCACCCGGCCGCAGGACGCGGCGCGCCTCCTGCAGGCCGACCTCCGGCTCGGGTGCGAACATGAGGCTCATGCACGACACCACCACATCCACACTCGCCTCCGGCAAGCCGGTGTCGATGAGGTCGGCGCGGCAGGCCTCCGCCTGCGGCAAGTCGGCGAGCGTCCCTCGGGCGATCGCCACCATGTCCTCGGCGATGTCCGTGGCCAGCACGCTGCCCGCCGGGCCGACCTGGTCGGCAAGCAGCCGGGCCACATCGCCGGTGCCGCAGCCAAGTTCGAGCACTCGCTGCCCGGGCTGCAGTGCCGCTGCGGCCAGCAGGGCTGCCCTGGTCGGTGCCTTGTCCCGCACGATCTGCTGCCGGCGTGCGCCCCAGGCGGACGCCACGTCGTTCCAGTCCACGGTCGTGTTCATGGTGCCTCCAATTTAGTACACTTACACAGTATTCAATACTGATAGGATGTACTCGAATGGCCAAGCTCGTCAAGAGCTCCCGCAGCTACGACTCGTCGCGGCGGCAGACGCAAGCACGTCAGACTCAGCTCGCCGTGGTCCGGGCGGCCCAGGAACAGTTCCTGCAGAACGGGTACGGCGGCACGACGATGGCTGAGATAGCCCGCGCGGCCGAGGTGTCAGTCGAGACGGTCTACGCGGCGTTCGGCACCAAGGCCGCGCTGCTGCACCGGGTCTGGGACATCACCGTCGGCGGCGACGACCAGGACGTGCTCTTCCACGACCGGCCGGAGGCGCAGGCCGTGCGCGCCGAGCCGGACCTGGCCCGGCGCTTCGTGCTGCACGCCCGGGTGTCGGCCCACACGGCGACGCGGATCGGTCCGTTCCGACTGATGGTGCAGGCCGCCGCGGCGGCCGAGCCCGCGGCCGCCGAGATGGTGGCCGAGATGGACCGGCAACGCTACGAGGGGATGCGGGTCATGGCCGCCGCCGCCGCGGCGACCGGTCAGCTCGCCGTCTCCGAGGAGGAGTGTCGTGACGTGCTCTGGGCGACAACGGACGGCACGCTGTGGCATGCGCTGGTCAGCGGACGCGGCTGGACCGACGAGCGCTTTGCCACCTGGCTGGGCCAGCTGTGGACCCGGATGCTAGTGAGGACCTGAGGTCCGCATTCACCAGCTGCCGCCGCGTCGCCAGCACTGCGCCGATGGCGCGCCGAGCAGTCGTAGGCGGCATCTCACCCCCCTGGGAGTGATCGTCGCGCAGCGAGGCCTAACGGCGTCCCGAAGACGGGTCACCAAGCCGAGTCAGCACTGCCGTTGCCTCTGCAGCGATCCTGGCCACGAGGTCTCCCGCTGAAACCACGTCGTGGACAAGCCCCGCGGACTGCCCGGCGTAGAGCGCCATTGCCTCCAGTTCGCCGGTGTGATCCGGGAGCGGCATCAGGTCGCTGTAGCGAAGGTGCTCCCGCCCTCTGCTGTCGCGGGCGACGACGTCGCCCTCCCCCGGTCGGTCCGGTGTCGCAACGCGGCCGCCCTCCTCCCATCGCTGCACGGTGGAGTTGTGCAGCACCCGGTGGACGGCGTCGGGCCAGCCACCGTCGAAACAACCGGTGTGCTCTGTGTCGGACCCGTCCGAGTCGATGACGCGCTGGCGGTAGACGTGGTGAGTTCTCGCTTCACGTGCCGTGAGGAAGCGAGTGCCCAGCCACGCCGCCTGGGCGCCGAGCGCGAGCACTGCCGCAAGTCCGCGGCCATCGGCGATGCCACCTGCCGCCACGACCGGGACCGGGTCAACGGCATCCACCACGGCCGGCACCAGCGGCAGGGTTGCCATCTCCCCCCACACGTGCCCGCCGGCCTCCCAGCCCTGGGCCACCACGACGTCGACACCGGCTTCGACTGCCTGGCATGCCTCATCGGGCGTGCTAACCGTGTGCAGGTGCAGGGCACCCGCGCCGTGGATCTCCGCGCTGACCGGTGCCGGGTCTCCCCAAAACGTCGACACGATCTTCACGCCGGCATCAAGGCTCGCGGTCAGCTGGCTCGCGACCGGGAAGGCGAGGCAGAGGTTCACGCCGATCGCCTTGTCGGTTAGCGCGCGGGCTTGACCTAATGCCTCCGTGACTCCGCTTGGCTCGACCCAGGTGATGGCGAGCATGCCGAGACCGCCGGCGTTCGCCACAGCGGCGGCCAGCTCCGGGCAGCTGGCTGAACCGATCGGCGCTTGCACGATCGGCAGCTCGATACCCAGGCGCTCGCACAGCGGAGTCCGCAGGTGCCCCACTCCATTCCCCCCATGGCGCGACGTCGTCCGAGACCGTACGCCGATGCGGGGCCCGCGCGGCGGTCCCTGGTGCCGAATCCGAGGTAATCCCCGAACCCGACACCGATGATGGATCAGAGTCTCCCGGCTGGCCGGCGGGCCTGCTGGCCGCAGCGGCCGCAGTGGCCGCATCGGGAGAGTCGCGTCCGCGCTCGCCGGCCAGCTCCGCGGCGACAGAAGGAAAACTGACCTTGAAAGCGAAAAAATCGCCCATGCGCACCCAAAACGCCGCCCTCCTCGCCGTCGGGCTCGCGATCGCTGCCGTCGCCTCTGCCGTGCCGCTGCAGCGCACTGCCGACGCCGAGGTTGCCCCATCCGAGGGTCGGGTATTCGCGCCGCGGCCGGTGCCTGACCCGAAGTACGACATCGCCCCGCCCAGCGCGACCGAGCAGAACATCACGATCGCTGCGGCGGACGGGACCAGGCTTTATCTCGAGTGGTGGCTGCCAACTCAGCTCGGCAGCGGACCGGTGCCGCCGGCTCGCCTTCCGGTGATCGCCACGCTGTCGCCGTACCTGGCGCAGGGCGTCCCGGGCGAGGCCGACACCATGGAGATGGTCGTCGGGCAGGGGTACGCCTACGCCACGTTCCACGTGCGCGGCACCGGACTCTCCGGCGGGTGCCAGGAGCAGTTCTCGACCAACGAGGTGGACGACGCGGCACGCGCGATCGAGTGGCTCGGCAAGGAGGCGCCGTTCTCCAACGGGAGGATCGGGACGACCGGGCTGTCCTATCCCGGCATCACTCAGGTGGCCGTCGCCGGCCGCGGCGAGCGGGAGAAGGTGAAGTACCTCAAGGCGATCATCGCCGGCGGGGTCGCCACCAGCCAGTACGACTACAACTTCTTCGACGGAGTCCCGTTCACCGGCCAGGCCCTGGCGCACTCGGCGTTCTACAATGGCGCCAACTCCGTGCCGAGCCAGGGCACGCCAGCGGCGCCCGCTCAACGGATCGGGTGTATCCCAGAGGTCCTGCTGGGCTCAGCCGACACTAGCGGTGATGTCACGCCGTTCTGGGCCGACCGCGAGCATCGGGTCGGCGCATCGCGAACAACTGCTGCTGTGCTGATCTACCACGGCCATCGCGACGAGATCGACCGTGAGATCGCCCTTCCTGGCTACGTCGACCGGCTGCCGGCGACCACACCTCGCCACCTCATGCTTGGCACGTGGGCACACGCCTACCCGCACAACACCCGTTCCCAGACGCCCTGGAACCGTGGGGACTGGGACGCGATGAAGCTGGCGTGGTTTGACCGCTGGGTGCGCGGCGACACGACCGCAGGTGTCGAGAGGTGGCCCACCGTCCAGGTGCAGGACAACACGGGGCAGTGGCGCGCGGAGCAGAGCTGGCCGACGACCACTGGGCCGCGCCGGACGCTGGCCCTGTCCGGGGACGGAGTGCTCGGTACGACGTCGCCGGAGGGCTCGATGTCCTTCATCGAGGGGGCCTCGACCGAGGATCCCGGGAACCGCACCCGGCTCGGTGCAGCCGGGGGTCAGGCGATCTGGACCACTGGAGCGCTTGGCGGTCCGCTGCACGTCACGGGCCAGCCGATGCTCGACGCGTGGGTGGAGCTGAATCAACCCGACGCCCACATCGCCGCCAGGCTCGACGCATTCGACCAGACCGGTGCGAAGGTGCCCTACGGCACCGTGATGGGCTTCCGGTCGATGCAGCACCTCGACCCGCTCGTCGAAGGTCGCTTCGCCCAATCGGCTGCGAAGCCGGCTCCCGTCGGCACGCCCATCTCCGTGCAGCTGCGCTTCGACCCGACGTCGTTCGTCGTACCGAAAGGTGGCCGTCTCCAGCTGACTCTGTCCGGATCGCTCGCACCCAACGGGCTGTCGTCATCGCAGCCTTCTGGGCGGATGACGACGGTGACCGTGCTGTCCGACTGCGAGCGCCCGTCGATGCTGCGGTTCCAGGGTGTGCCAGAGGCGCCGGATCTGCTCAACGTCCAGGAGGACGATGACGACGTGCCGCTGCAGCCGCAACGCGTGACCCGGCAGCGCTCCGACGGCGGCGGTATCGCCTCGGCCGCAGTGTGCGGCGAGTCGATCCGGCAGCCCACACCGGCCGCCCGGCCCCGGGCACGCCCGACACCGCCGAACCCCCTTCCCGCGACTGGACTTCCGGGCTGGCTTGCATTGACGGCCTTCGTAGTCGCCTCCTGCTCCGCCGCGTTACGGCGAGACCGCGGGGCGGTCCGGTAGCCCCGCGGCTGTCGGCCCGGAGACATACGCTGGATCAGTGACACCTGACCTCGCTTTCCAGGCGTCGCTGCTCGACGGCGGCCCGCCGAGCGTCGACCCGAGCTTCACCGGGCTGCAGCGGGTGGCCCTCGACGAGACGTCCTGGGTCGACCACGTCCCCGGCTGGCTGAGCGGCTCCGACGTCGTATTCGGAGATCTACTGTCCACCGGGAAGTTCGTTCAGCGCGACCGGATGATGTATGACCGCCGCGTCCCCGACCCAAGGCTAACCGCCGGATGGTCGACCGACCCCACCGATGGCGAGCTGCCGGCGATCCTGCCGGCCATGACGACGCCGCTCTCGGCGAGGTACGGCGTCGTCTTCGACCGGATATGGGTGAACCTGTACCGGGACGGACAGGACAGTGTCGCCTGGCATGGCGACCGCAACGCGAAGGTCCACCTCAACCCGCTCGTCGCAACCGTCTCACTTGGCGCTCGTCGCCGGTTCCTGCTCCGGCCGCGCGGCGGCGGTCCCGCACGTCACGTCTTCACCCCGGGCCACGGCGACCTGATCGTCATGGGCGGCGCATGCCAGCACAACTGGGAGCACACCGTGCCCAAGTCGACGCAGGCCGTCGGCCCGCGTATGAGCGTGACCATCAGGCACTCGCAGGGTGAGCTGCTGCCCGAAGCGCCAAGGACTCTCGACGCGGACTGACGACCGCCCTGCACCTGACCCGTGGCACGATTCGGTCGTGGCGGCCATTGAAGTGCGCGACCTTCGGCGAACCTACGTCGCGCACACCGGGGTTCTGCGTCGCTCGCGCAAGCTGGTCGACGCGGTACAGGGCATCACCTTCGACGTCGAGGCCGGCGAGCTGTTCGGCCTGCTGGGGCCGAACGGCGCCGGTAAGACGACCACGATCAAGATGCTCATCACACTGCTGCTCCCGAGCGGCGGTAGCGCCCGCGTATTGGGCCACGACGTAGTCACCGACCCACGCGCGGTACGGCGGCGGGTCGGCTACGTCTTCGGCGGCGACCGCGGTCTGTACGACCGGCTCTCCGCGTGGGACAACCTTCGCTACTTCGCCGAGCTGTACGGCGTTCCGCCCCGGGAGCAGCGGGCGCGCATCGGCGAGCTCGTGGAGAAGGTCGGCCTGACCGGCCGCGAGCGGGAACGGGTCGAGGGGTTCTCCCGTGGCATGCGGCAGCGGCTGCACATCGCGCGCGGCATGCTGCACCGGCCCGACGTGCTCTTCCTTGACGAGCCGACGATAGGCATCGATCCCGTCGGAGCGCGTGAGCTGCGCGCGACGGTTGCCGAGCTGGTCGCGGGCGGCACCACGGTCGTCCTCACGACGCACTACATGTTCGAGGCCGACCAGCTCTGCGACCGCATCGCCGTGATCGCCGGAGGTCGGATCGTCGCGTCCGGGACGCCGACGGAGCTCAAACGGCTCGCAGTGGGCGGACGGGTCGTCGAGATCGATGTGTTCGGCGCCGCAGACGATCGGCTGTCGGCGGTCCGCGCCGTACCTGGCGTCCAGACCGTCACCGTCGAGGTCCGCGGCGCGGCGCAGGTGCTAGCGGTGCGCACGGACGCAGCCGACGTCACGCCGGAGGTGCTGCGCTGCCTCGACGGGCTGCCACTGGGTCGGGTTGCCAACCGCGAGCCGACGCTGGAGGACGCCTACATCGAGCTGGTGGGGTCGGTGTGAGCCTCCTCCGCCTTGTCTGGGTCGGCTACGTGATGCAGGTCCGGCTCCGGTCGCGGTCGGCTTTCGACGGCGCGCTGTCGATCATCTGGCCGCTGTTCTTCGCGACGACCGCGTTTCTCGTGGTCCGCCAGTCCGGCGACTCGGACGCCCTGGTCGCGACCGCGGTCGGCGCCAGCGTCATGGGCGTCTGGTCGTCGACCTCTACGACTTCGGCATCGTCGATGCAGCAAGAGCGTCGACTGGGCACCCTCGAGCTGTTGGTGGCCGCGCCGGCACCGTTCGCCCTGGTGATGATCCCGCTGACCCTGGCGATGGCGACCATCGGCGCGTACAGCATGGCCGCGACGCTGATCTGGGGCCGTGTGCTCTTCGGCATCGACGTGCCGATTGCCTCGCCGGCGGTCATGGCGGTCGCCGTGCCGATCACCGTCGCGTCCGTGGGCATGCTCGGCTTCCTGCTCTCCATGGCGTCGGTGCGCTACCGCAACGCGTGGGCGCTCGGCAACGCGACCGAGTACCCGATCTGGCTGATCTGCGGCTTCCTCGTCCCGTTGTCCGCGCTGCCGGGCTGGGTGCACCCCATCTCGTGGGCACTGGCGCCGACGTGGGGAGTCGAGGCAATCCGTGCCGCGTCGACAGGCGGCTCCCCGTGGCCCGACCTCGCGCGTTGTCTGGCGCTCGGTGTCGCCTACGCGGCAGTAGGCGCGATCCTCGCCCGGGTGGTGCTGCGGTCCGCGCGGCAGCACGCGTCGCTGGCGCTCAGCTGATGCGCGTCGCATGGCGGGTGTTCTGGTACGGCGGGATCACCAGCTACCGCGCGCTGTTCAACTGGATCACGCCGTGGATCTTCATCCCGACGTTCCTTGTCGCGCCGATCACGCAGATCCTGCTGTTCGCCTACCTGGGGCGCGCCGCCGAGGCGCAGTCCGACCAGTTCTACCTGGTAGGCAACGCGGTCATGTACTGCTCGTCGCCGTGCATCTTCGCGATGGGCAACACGATCGGCGATGAGCGCAAACACCAGACGCTCGGGCTACTGCTCGTGACGCCGGCCCGCCGCCTTCCGCTGTTCCTCGGGCGCGCGATGCCGGTCATCGCCAACGGCTTCGTCGTGGCGGTCTTCGGGCTCCTCGTCGGCGGCCGCGTGCTGGGCGTCGCCGTGCCGGCGAGCACGTGGGGGACGCTGGGGCTGAGCGTCGCGCTCGCGGCGTACGCATGCACCGG
>DATLOQ010000062.1:0-10051 GCA_035536235.1 Mycobacteriales bacterium | reverse complement strand
AGGCCGCGTTCCGCCGCGAGATGGTCCAGGTATCGTGCGGCCGCGGTGGCAACCGTGACACCGGTCACGCGAGCCAGTGGTGTGACGGGCTCACGCCGCGCCGAGCGCCTCGGCGACCGGCACCGACACGAGGCCGTGGGCCTCGGCGACCGGCGCGTAGGTGATCTGCCCCCCGACGACATTGACACCCAGAGCCAAGGCCGGGTCGCTCGCACAGGCGGCCTGGATGCCCCGGTTGGCGATCTCCACGGCGTAGGGCAACGTGACGTTGGTCAGGGCATAGGTCGAGGTGTGCGGCACGGCGCCGGGCATGTTGGCCACGCAGTAGAAGATGGAGTTGTGAACCTGGTACGTCGGCTTCGAGTGCGTCGTCGGCCGGGTCGACTCGAAACAGCCGCCCTGGTCCACGGAGATGTCGACCAGGACTGAGCCGGGCTTCATCGCGGCGACCATCTCGTCGGTGACCAGGGTCGGGGCCTTCGCGCCCGGGACCAGCACGGCCCCGATGACCAGGTCGGCCTCAGTGACGGCCTTCTCGATCTCGAACGTGTTCGACGCGATGGTCTGGATCCGGCCCTTGTGAATGCGGTCGACCTCCCGCAGCTTTGCGATGTTGCGGTCGAGCAGGAGGACTTCGGCCTCCATGCCCGGGGCGATCCACGCTGCGTTCGAGCCGGAGATCCCTCCGCCGAGCACCACCACTCGCGCTGGGTAGACGCCGGGCGCACCGCCCATGAGCACGCCCCGGCCGCCCTGAGCCCGCTCCAGGAAGTGCGCACCTGCCTGCGGCGCCATCCGCCCCGCCACTTCACTCATCGGCGCAAGCAGCGGCAGGGACCGGTCCGGCAGCTCGACAGTCTCGTAGGCCACCGCCGTGATGCCTGAGTCGATGAGCGCCTTGGTGCAGTCCAGCGACGCGGCCAGGTGCAGGTAGGTGAAGAGCACCTGGTCGCGGCGCATGCGGTGGTACTCCTCCGCGATGGGCTCTTTCACCTTGAGCACCAGATCCGCCGTGCCCCAGACCTCGTCCGCGGTCGGCAGGATGCGTGCGCCCGCCTGGGTGAACTCGGCGTCGGTGATCGACGAGCCGACGCCGGCGTCGTGCTCGATCACCACCTCGTGGCCCGCCGACGAGAGCTCACGCACCCCGGCCGGAGTGATCGCGACCCGGTACTCGTTGTCCTTGAGCTCGCTCGGGATGCCGACCTTCACCGTGGGGACCTCGCGCCTAGGTTGACGTCGGTACGCCGTCGTACCGGACCGGCGGTGAGTCTAGTGCGCCCCGTCGCCGTTCCGGGCGAGCAAATCAGCCGGCTGCGACGTGGCGGCGACGCCGGAGCGCCACGAAGAAGCCGATCGCTGCCGGAGCCGCGAGCCAGGTGGCAACTCCGCCGCCAGTGGCCGGCAACGACGCCGGTCGGGGCGCGGCTGCGGGGCCGGCGGCCACGGGCGGGGCCGGAACCGGGCGCGGAGCCGGTCGGTTCGCGACTCGGCCGAGCTGTTCGCCCCCGAAGCTGGTCGGCACCAGCAGCCTGGACCCGCCGTCGAGGGCCAGCTCATTCGTCGCCCGTGTCGTGTCGCCGTACAACGCCTCGTTGGTGTTCATCGACATGACGGCGAGACCAAGTCGGTGGCCCTCCTCGAGCACCCAGTCGACCGGCTGGAAGTCGATGCGGGCCCGCCACGCTGAACCGGGCGCCAGCGGCGTGGACTCGCGCAGTGAATCGCGGTTGCGGGAGTTGAGCAGGCCCCGGGTGATGCGCACCCGGCCGCCATCCGGGGCCTCGTCGAACAGGATCGGGGTGATGTGGGTGGACTCGGCGTCGGTCGTCACGGACGCGTCGAGCACCGGCACGCCCGAGATGCGGACGCGCTTGCCGACCGCCGGTCCGACGAACACCAGCGCCGAGCCGTCTGCGCGACCGCCGAGGACATCGCCTTCGCTCAGCTGCGGATCGTTGTCCGTCCACTGCGCGGTCTCGAGATCAGCGAGCCCGAGCGAGCCCTTCTCCGCCGTGCCGAGCGCGAGCGTCAGGGGCACGTCCCGGGTTGCCGGCGGTGGCCAGGCGGCGTCCTGGAAGCGCTCCTTCCCGTTGACCTCGCTGTCGCTCTGCGGCAGCGCCATGATCGAGGTCTCGATGCCCATCAGCCACTTGTCGAACCACGCGTGGTAGAGGTCTTCGGTGTCCTCGACCTGCTTGCCGCTGTGCCCGGCCTGACCCATGATCAGCTTCTTCGGCAGCGCCGCGGGCAGCGCGCGCCACATCTCATAGCTGTTGATCGGGTGGACGTTGTAGTCCTGCCAGCTGCCGACGAGCAGGACGCTGGCCTTCACCTTCGCGATCTGCTGGAGGTAGTCGCGCTCGTCCCAGAAAGCGTCGTAGACCGGGTCGGGCAGGAAGGCGCGGTCGTTGTGCTCGACCCGCTCGCAGGGGTTGGCGTGGGCCACGACGGCCTCGGCCCAGGCGGCGCCGCCCTGGACGTTGGTCGGCGGCAGGAAGCCGAAGCCGAAGTCGAAGAGCACGGGCGTGCCGCTGCCGGAGGCGAAGCGCACGCCCTGGCCGTAGGCGTAGTCGTACCAGCGGCCGATCGCCACCTGGGGCACGATCGTGGTCAGGTGCGGTGGGGTCTTGATCGCCGCGGCCCACTGGGTCGTGCCGTCGTAGGACCCGCCGATCATGCCGATCTTGCCGCTGCTCCACGGCTGGGCGGCGAGGAACTCCACGACGTCGTAACCGGTCTCCTGCTCACGGATGCCGCCGTGGTCGTAGCAGCCGGCCGACTCGCGGGTGCCGACGAGGTCGAACTCGGCCCTGGCATAGCCACGAGGGATGAAGAAGGCCCCCGTGGCGTCGGCGAGGGCCTCAACTTGAGGAGCGGTGCCGATCGGCCGACGCAGGACGTTGTACGGCGAGTAGGTGAGGATGACCGGGACCTTGACGCCCTCCGGCACCACCGGGCGCTCGACGACGCCGTAGATCGTGCCGTGCTTGGTCGGGATCCGGTACTCCTCGAGGACCGACTCGGTGTAGATCGGCTCCGTCTTGCCCTTGGTGGTCCGGTACTCCCCCTCCTCGCCTTCAGCGCCAGCCGGCGCGGTCGGCAGGACACCGGCTACGGCGAGCAGCAGGACAGGGGCGAGCAGGCGGATCGAGCGGCGCACGGGCGGATCTCCTCGGGTAGAGCTGGCGTCCGGTTTCTGCCCATTTCGCCGCCACACGGGGCGGTCCCTGCCGGGGTCTTCATCGATCATCGGAAAGGTTGGTGAACGACGTCCGCCGCGCATGGGCAGTGGCGAGCACGCCGATGACGCACATCGCGTTGCGGATCTCACCCCGGAAGACCATCTCGCAAGCCGAGTCGAGGTCGACCCAAGTGGGCTCGAGGTCTAGCTCCTCGTCGTGCAGCTCGGGCCGCTCTCCGGCGGGTACCGGCGCCGGATCGCGCGCGAGGAAGACGCGGTAGGCCTCGTCGGTCATGCCGGGCGAGCTCAGCACGTCGCAGAGCACCTGCCAGCGACCGGCCCGCAGGCCGGCTTCCTCGACCAGCTCGCGCTGCGCAGTCATCAGCAGCGGCTCGCCGGCCACGTCGCGGATGCCCGCCGGCACCTCCCACAGCACCTCGGCCACGCTGTGCCGGTACTGCCTGATGAGCAGCACCCGGTCGTCGTCGTCCAGCACCACCACGCCCACGGCGCCCGGGTGCTCGACGATGTCCCGCTGCCCGACGACGCCGCCGGGCATCGCCACCTGATCTACTCGGACGGCGACGACGCGCCCCGTGAATACCCGTTCGCTGGCGAGTACGTCGTAGCTGTGGCTCATCGCCGCCACGGTACCGGAGCCGGGTTGCCGCCGGCTCTCGTCAGCCGAGGTAGGTGACCGTCGCGATGAGGTCCAGGGCCAGCGGGCAGCCGAAGTTGTGAACATCGAAGTAGAGGAAGTTCTGCCCGGGAACGAAGAAGGCCGGGTTGTCGGTCGAGAACACCGCCGGGTTGTTGCCGTCGAAGTTGCTGGTGCTGTTGTTGGCCGGCTGAGCGGCGAGCACCGGGGACCCGTTGAGCCGGACCGCCACGTCGTTGTCGGCCTGGGCCCGGCCGTCGAGCTGCGGTGATGCGAAGCCGGCCGGCAGGGTGAACGGCACCCGGAACGCGAAGATCGTGTTACCCGCGCACACCCCGCGCGCGTCGACGAACCCGGTGCCCGGGAAGGCGACGTAGAAGCCGTTGTTCACGGCCGTGGCGGGCACCCAGCTGCCGTTGAGCAGCACCTCGACCAGTGGGTCGTCGGTGCCGGTCGCCTGCTGGCTCGAACGCAGGTCGATGCTCTGGCGTTGGCCCGCCGGCGGCGAACCTTGGGCGAAGGCGGGGGCGGCCGACGTGATCGCCGGCGCCGCCCATACGGCGGCGGTCAGCGCCGTGCCCTTGATGATCGCGGTGCGGCGGCTGATCTCGGTCGGCGCCGAGTCGTGGTCAGGAGTAAGACTAGGCATGCCAGGAGTCTTCGGACGACACACGGCGACGTCCATACGTCATTCGTCGTAGGGGGCTCGATGGGTGGCCTGATCAGGGCAGTGCCGGCTCGCCCACGACGTAGGTCTCGGTCAGCTCGATCGGCAGCCGGCCCGAACGCTCCTCTGACCAGCCGACGGCCGCCTCGATGAAGGCGCTGAACAGCGGGTGCGCCCGGGTCGGGCGGGAGCGGAACTCGGGGTGGAACTGCGCGCCGACGAAGAAGCGGTGGGCCTCTTTCGGCAGCTCGGCGATCTCCACCAGGCGACCGTCGGGCGAGGTGCCCGAGAAGATCAGACCGGCGTCCTCCAGCTGCTTTCGATACGCGTTGTTGACCTCGTAGCGGTGCCGGTGCCGCTCGTCGACGTACGGCTCGCCGTAGGCGTCGGCGGCTTGCGAGCCGGCCAGGAGCTTGCAGGGATAGAGACCCAGGCGCATGGTGCCGCCCATGTCCCGTTCGCCGGCCACGACATCGCGCTGGTCGGCCATCGTGGCGATGACCGGGTGCGGTGTCGCCTCGTCGAACTCCGCCGAGTTGGCGCCGTCGAGCCCGGCCAGGTGCCGGGCGACTTCGATCGTCATGCACTGCAGGCCGAGGCAGATGCCGAGGATCGGCACGCCGTGCTCGCGCGCCCACCGCACGGCGTCGATCTTGCCCTCGATACCACGCACCCCGAAGCCTCCGGGAATCAGCACCCCGTCGACGTCGCCCAGCACGGACCCGACGTGTTCGGGCGTGCAGTCGTCGGAGGTCACCCAGACGATGTCCACCTTCGCGTCATTCGCGAAGCCGCCAGCGCGCAGTGCCTCACTGACCGAGAGGTAGGCATCCGGCAGGTCGACGTACTTGCCCACCATCGCGATGCGGACCGCACGTCGCGGGTGGTGCACGCGCTGGAGAAGTGCATCCCACTCGGACCAGTCGGGGTCGTGGGCCGCCAGGGCCAGCCGTCGTACGACGTAGTCGTCGAGGCCTTCCGCGGCGATGACCTTGGGGATGTCGTAGATCGACGGCGCGTCGACGGCGGAGATGACCGCCTCTACGTCGACGTCGCACATGAGGCTGATCTTGCGCTTGAGGTTGTTGTTGATGGGGCGGTCACTGCGGCAGACGATCGCGTCGGGCTGGATGCCGATCGAGCGCAGGGCCGCGACGGAGTGCTGCGTGGGCTTGGTCTTGAGCTCCCCCGACGGCCCGAGGTACGGGATCAGCGACACGTGCAGGTAGAACACGTTGTCCCGGCCGACGTCGTGGCGGATCTGGCGGATGGCCTCCAGAAAAGGGAGAGACTCGATGTCGCCTACCGTGCCGCCGACCTCCGTGATGATGAGGTCGATGTCGTCGCCGGAGAGTCGCCGGATGCGGGCCTTGATCTCGTTGGTGATGTGCGGGATCACCTGCACCGTGTCGCCGAGGTACTCGCCTCTGCGCTCCTTGGCGATGACCTGGCTGTAGACCTGACCGGTGGTGACGTTGGCGCTGCCGAGCAGCTCGGTGCCGAGGAAGCGCTCGTAGTGGCCGATGTCGAGGTCGCACTCCGCTCCGTCATCGGTGACGAAGACCTCGCCGTGCTGAAAAGGGTTCATCGTGCCGGGGTCGACGTTGAGGTACGGGTCGAGCTTCTGCATCGTGACCCGTACGCCACGTGAGGTGAGCACCCGGCCCAGGCTGGCAGCGGTGAGCCCCTTGCCCAGGCTGGAGGCGACGCCTCCGGTGACGAACAGGTGCTTGGTCACTGCCGCGGCTCCCGTGGTCTGTCGTCACATCGGTGAGTGACCGATGGGTGTCGCCCCGGGGAAGGTGGCCCGCAGCTCCACGGGAGTCGAGGATACCGCAGGGCGCCAGCCGACCAGCCTCGCGACGCGCCGAAGCCCGCCAGCCACAGCGGGCCGACGGGCTTCAGCGGTCGATGGAAAGTACTGAGGTGGCTACCGAGTCGGACCAGAGCTACACGTGGGAGCGCTTGCCCGCGGTCGCCCGGTAGACCAGCAGAGCGATCACCGCACCGAGGATGGAGCCGATGATGCCCGACGGCTGCAGGAGCCCGTCGTCGCCGTCCTTGCCGAAGACGAGCGCCCCGAGCAGACCGCCGATGAACGAGCCGATGATGCCGAGCAGGATCGTCGCGCCGATGCTCATGGAGTCATCTCCGGGCACCAGCGCCCGGGCGATGAAGCCCGCAATCAGACCGATGATGATCAAGGCGAGAATGAAGCCGAGCATGTGTCCTCCTACAGACGTGACCGGGAATTGCCTGGCTACGGCGTACCCCTGCAGCGCCCTCCTGAACATCGTTGGGTCGACGGCGCCGGTGAAACGGACATCGGCTTAGCTGCCCCTGCTCGCCCGGTCGGTCTCCGCCCACAGAGCCTGCTCGGCCGTCGCGGCTGCGAGATCGGCTCGGGTGGCTGCTTTGAGCGCGTCTTTCAGCGCCGCCCGGGCGGCCCGGGCAGCCTGGTCCGCGCTGGCAGATTCCGAGCGGCAGCGTTCGAGCTCCTCCTGGGCCACGACCACCGCAGCCCGCGCGGCCTCGACGTCGCGTTGCAGATCCGCGACATGTTGGTCGGGACGGTCGTCGGGAACAGCGCTTCTGCCACGCACGACCGAAGCGGCTGACTTCTCGGCCGGCGGAGGTCGTAGGGCGGTCTCGCGCTGCGCCACGGCAAGTGCATCGGCAGCTCCGAAGACGAACCCAGCCGCCTGCTCGGCCGTCGAGAGCAGCCCACTGCGCCATCGGTCAGCGATGTCGCTGTCGGCCAGGGCGGCTTCAACGGTGCGGGTGATCTCGTCCACATGCGCGGCCGCGATGCCGCGTTCACGAAGCTGCGCGAGCTCGATCGCGGCGTCGACAGCCGCCTGCACCACCAGTCGACGATCGGCGGTGAGCTCTCGGAGGGCGGCACCGCCCCGACCGGCCATTGCGTCGGACTGCGCGGCACGCAAGCGCGTCCCGAGCTCGAGAACTGCCTCCACCGCCGCGGGCCGCTCGCGCGCCACCAGGTTGAGCAGCCACGCAGCCACCGTCGGTCGGCGCAGCTGCTTCACGGCGATCGCACCAGGCCGATCCCCTTCGACCCGCAGCTGACGGACCAGCTGGTCGCGGGCAGCCGTGAACGCCTCTGGATCCAGGGCGTACAGCTCCGCAACCACCTCAGTCATCGGGCTGAGCGCTCCGCCGCCTCGATCTCGGCGGTGCGCACAGACACCGTGAGTGCGACGGGAACTGCCAGGGTCAGCGCCAGTGCCGGCACGGCCACCCCCGAGTCGTTGGCCGCAAAGCCCACCACGCCCATGACAAGAACGGCGATGAGCCCAGCTCGGAGTGCCGGGGTCCGCTCGAGGGCCCGGCGCAGGCCGCCCCAGGGCTTGAGCAAGACGAAGGCCAGGAATGCCGTCGCGATCGGCACCACCAGGGTGAGCACACTGTGGGTGAGCAGCCGCACATTGGCCTCTGCTTTGCGCTGCACGATGGTGGCCGCACCGCCGTCGCGCACCTGGGCGACGAAGCGGCCCAGGTGGGACCGCGCATCCGGCGGCCGGCTGTAGTCGAGGAGGGCGAATCCGGCGACCAGGCCGAGCGCGGCCGCTCCGATGATCACGGCGATGCGCCATGAGATGCGACGGCGGGTGAGCTGCAGCCCGAGAACAGCGAACCCGGGCACCAGCGCGATGACCCCGCCGAAGTCACTTCCCCAAGAAGGGTTGCCGTCGACGACAACAGTGACGAGCCCCACTGCCGCCACGATAAGCACCGTCGTTCGGCGCCCCCGACCGTCGCACAACGCCGCTGTCGCAAGCAAGGCGCTAGTGGCGAAGACCGCGAACGCGACATTGCCGATCCCCGCGAAGCGGCCCGCGACGATCGGCGAATACCCCGCGAGGCTGGACAGCTGCAGCTGAGCTCCGGTGACAAGGTCGACTGCCATCACGATGGCGGTGATGCCGGCCACCGCTCCCGGCGGACCAAGCACCCGGCGCCGCCAAGGCCCGTAGGACGCAATCAGCGATATCGCGGTGACGAAGACGGCGACGACGATCAGCAGGAAGACCAGCCCATGACGCCACCAAGGCACGAGGTTGGCCAGGTAGGTCGCTGCTGGCACTGCGGCGAAGGCGAGCGATGCCTGGCGCGTCACGGCGCGGATGATGTCGCGTGCCTCGGCGGGGCGTCGGCGAAGGGCCCACCAGGCGTAGCCGTAGAGGAGCAGCTGGGCCAGCACGAGGAGGAAGAAGAAGGGCGGCACGTAGCGCCGCTGCGCCGAGGCAGCGCGATCGGCGTCGACCAGCTGCGCGACAAGCTCAGTGGGAGCCGTGGTGCGAGGGCCGACCCGCACGAAGCGCTGGCCTACCATCGTCGGCGGCACCGGGAGGTCGAGGTGGTGCAGCACAGTCGGCGCGGCGTCGATGAGCTGGACGAACCCGGCCCGCCGGGTGGACGCCGACCGAAGGAGCCCGCGCCCGAAGTCGCCGCCCACGGCAATCGCCACATGGAGCCGCGGGTCCTCGAGCCGACCGTGGCTCACCCCGAGAATCAGCAGCAGGTCCTGCGGCCGCCTGGCGGCAGCGGCGGCCGCGACCACCTGGTCGACGGTTTCCAGGCCGGTGCGGGATCGATAGAGGCCCAGTGCTTCGATGACCACGAGGGCGGCGTCGCTGTGCAGCGCATCGGCGGCTGACGGAGCCGCCTCATCGACGAGGCCGGTCTCGTCAGCGACGCCGAGCACCGCACCCCGGCCGAACGCCGCCGTACGCAGTCCGCCACGGCGCAGGGCAGCACCCAGTGCACCGATCCGGGTGTCGAACGTGAGTCGGTCGTTGTTCTCCTGGATCGGCTCGATGGCCGCGTCGCGGGCACCGCCTGCGGGGAGCGTCACTGGATCGGGCAGCCGCTCCTGGCCCTCCGGCGGCAGCTCGACCTTGCTTCCCTCCTTCGCTGTGCGGGCGCGGGCCCGGTTGCCCGCTGCGAAGGTGACCCAGCCGTCGTAGCGGCGGGTGGCTGCCGTCGCCGCTCGCACCGACAACGACCCGAGGGAGCCCTGCGCGGCGAGACCAGCGAGGGCGGGTGCCCGGTCCGGTTCGACGTGCTCCCAGGCGAGGCCGGGTACGCCGACGACGATCACACGCGGTCGTGGTGGCTGTGCGGTCGCCGGGTCCGGCCACGAGACGAACGCCCCGATGAGGACTGTCAGCGCCACGAGCACCGCCAGGCCACCCCTCGCGCGTCGAGTCGCTAACCCCAGCTCCGCAGCGGTCATCGCGGCAGCACCACGAGCCCTGCCACCACATCGAGTGCTGAGCGCGCAGCGGTCGGCCCGTCGGGCCACTCGGCACCCCGCGCCTGACCCGCGCGGGCGAGAGCGGCACGGGTCTCAGGCTCGTCGAGCAGCACGTCGACGGCCTCGGCGAGCGCGACGGGGTCCTCAGCGGGCACCAGTCGAGCAGCGCCCCCGCCCAGGAGCTCCGGCAACCCACCGACGGAGGTGGCGACGAGCGGCCGGCCGGCAAGCAGGGTCTCGTGTGCCGCGAGCGGGCTACCCTCC
>DATLOQ010000061.1:0-17874 GCA_035536235.1 Mycobacteriales bacterium | reverse complement strand
GGTGACTTCCGCCGCGATGTGCAGATCCGTGCCGACCTTGACCGGCCGGCGGTAGTCGATCTCGAGGCGACCGGTGACCGCAGGCTGGCCGATGAGCCACATCAGATAGCCGAGCGTCTCGTCCAGGGCGGTCGCGAGCAGCCCACCGTGCGCCAGGCCCGCGGCCCCCTGGTGCAGCTCGCCTACGGTGAACCGGCCTTCGACGCCGAGACCTGAGCCGGCCCGGACCTGCAGATGCAGACCAGTGGGGTGCGCGTCGCCGCAGCCGTAGCACTGCTGATAGTGCGGCGGCAGGTCGGTGCCCGGCGCCGGCGCTGCTGGGTGACGTGGCGGCAGGGGCAGGCCCGGAGCAGGCGTAGCGGTTCGGCTCATCGCGCCGACCCTAGCGGAGCGGGACGACGAACTCATCGGAGCAGGCGTCGCGTGAGAGTGTGCAGGCATGGCGGCCCCCATTCGTCCGAACGGCAGCTCGCCGAAGGGCACGATCGACCTGCTCTTCGACAGCCTGTGCCTGCGATGGGTGCGCGAAGCCGACGTGGTCGTGCAGCAGACCGGAGCCTTGCCCACCACCTTGATCCTGCTGCCGCGTGAGAAGACGGCCGACGAGGTGGCGATCCGCCTCGACGGGTTGCGCGGCAACCTGGTCGAGCGCTCCGACGCCATCGTCGCCGAGCTGCGCCCGCAGACTGCGGTGCACGACCCGGCCGGTCTCGTGCTGCTGCTCGAGGCGCGCCTCGGGGTCGACGGCAGCGCGACCGCTGACCCGTCAGAGGCACACAGTGGTCAGGGCAGTGATGCGGCCGTCGTCTACGTCACCCTCGGCCGTCCCGGCCTGCGCCGGGCTCTCGCCTTCCGGGTGCGCCACGGCGCTGCCGGCACCTCGACGATCGAACGCCTCGATGCCGATCCCCCGGTCGAGCACTTCGCGTGGCTCGACGCCTTGCTGTTCACCCCGACCTAGTCGTCCAGCGAAACGCGAGCCGGCCGAGGCGAGGGCGTGGGATCCTGGTCACCGACCGCCGACCGTGCGAGGCAGGGAGGGTTCCATGGCGTTCACCCGGATGGATCAGGGCACCGTCGAGGACTGGATGACGATCGCCCAGGAGACTGTGCCCTACCAGGAGCAGGTCGCTGAGCGGATCCTCGGCATGCTGCGACAGCTGGAGTCGTTCTCCGGTGGCTTCGGGGTCAACCAGCTGGCGCACGCGCTGCAGACCGCAACACTGGCGCAGCGGGCCGGGGCCGCCGACGACCTCGTCGTCGCCGCGCTGTGCCACGACATCGGCAAGGTGATCTCGGTCGCCAACCACCCGGCCATCGCCGCGGAGATCCTCAAGCCCTACGTCTCCGAGGAGACCTACCGGATCGTCGGCACCCACCAGGACTTCCAGGGCCGGCACTACTACGCGCTGCTCGGCAAGGACCCCGAGGCGCGCGCCCAGTACGCCGACGAGCCGTGGTTCGCCGCCGCCGAGAAGTTCACCGACGAGTGGGACCAGACCGCGTTCGACCCGACGTACGACTCACTGACCCTCGACGACTTCGAGCCGCTGGTGCGCAAGGTCTTCGGCGAGGTCAAGATCGCCTGACGGCGAAGCCGCGGCTAGCCGTCTCGCCGCACGTGGACCGGTGCCGCCTGGGTACGACGGCGGGCCGACAGCCCGTAGGCCGCACCGGCCGTCAGGCCGATCCCGAGCAGGACCGACGCGGTCTGCACGGCCGCGTCCTCGTCTGACACGCTGCTCATGGCGTACTGCCCGTCGCTGTCATCGGCGATGTCGACGGTTGCCAGCGCCACGTCGAGCTGTTCCTGCTCCTGACCCACCACGCCGACGTTGGCCTGCAGGTTCGGCTGGGGGTTGATCTGCGGATTGACGTTGGGGTTGGGCTGCGGCTGCGGCTGAACCTGCGGGATCGGAGCCGGCGGGGGTGGTGGGGGCGGCGGGGCGACAGCAGCCGCCACCGCCGGCACCACGACCGTCCCGAGGACCGGCGCCGGGGCGCGGACCGGCGAGCCACAGCGCACGACCAGGTCGGTGGTGGCCAGCACGCGCCCGCGGCTGACCGCGTTGACGATGACCGGGGTCGTGCGGCCGAACTGGGACTGCGTGCACGTGAAGACGGAGTCGAAGGCGAGCCGGTTGGGCTGCTTCACGTTCACCCCATCGCGCGCGAGCAGGCCACCTGGGGCGATGACTGCGGGATCGGCGAGCACCTCGATGCCGACGGAGGCCCGGTCCTCGATGGAGTTGAGCAGGCCGATCATCGCAGGGGCCAAGGTCACTCCGCCACGGCCGAACTCTTCGAGAACGCAGACCAGCGGCTCACCGGGCGCGATCTCCGCCGTGCCGTCGTCGTCGCAGTCTGATCCGTCCGGGCCGGCCAGCGTCCTGGTAGCTCGGCCGAGGCGCTCCATGTCGGACTTGTTCGTGCGCAGCAGCTCCCCGTTGGCAGAGCGCTCGCCGATCGCCAGCCCGACCACCTTGATGCCGCGCTTGACCAGCTCGGCGACGACGTCGGCGTACGCCGGTCCGGGGTAGCCGGGAGTCGCTTCGCGCCACGTCGTGTCGATGGCCAGCACGATCACCTTCAGCGAGCGTGGCCGGAAGTTGGCGCCCTCACCGGCCTCGATCAGCACAGCTCCCGTGGCGTCCTTCTTGCCCCGACCGGTCGCCGCCTGCAGCATCGCCTCCAGCGCGGCGTCGGACCCGTCCGCGGCGCCGCCGCCGACGTCGAGACCCTCGATTGCTTCGCGGAGCGCAGGGCCTACCGGGCCTACCGGCATCCGCCGCCGATAGGGGTACTGGTCGGGGTCGGGGCCGCCGCCGACGGACACGCCGCCGCCGAAGGGGCCCTCGAACTCCCGGAAGTCAGCGAGGCCGAACTGCACCGGCACCCCCGCGTCGCAGATGCCGGCGACGATGGCCTTGATGTCCTTGCGCAGGCCCGCGATGACGCCGGACATCGAGCCCGTGGTGTCGAGCATGAAGTTGACGTCGAGATCGGTCGGCACCGGCGGGATGGACAGGGCGTAGCCCACGGTGCGCGACTCGCCCGGGCGAAGGACCACCTCGCGGGTGCTGGCGGCGAACGACGTACCCGGCAGCTTGTCCGTGACGCACTCGTCGAGGCGGCCGATGCCGGGCAGCTTCGGCAGCGGCGGTAGCGGCGGCGGCGGCTTGACGGGGTTGCGGAGCAGCAGCGCGGCCGCCGTCCGCCCTACTAGCAGCGGTTCCTGCTTGCGGACGTCGAAGCCGAGCTCGAGGTCTTCCGGCACGGCGCCAGTGGGGGTGATGCCGACCGGCCCGATGGGCGCCCCGGTCCGTAGGTTCGGATAGGTCACGAAGACATCCCGCGACGTGCCCAGGGCGCGGACCTCGCCGCCCGGCGTGCGCGCGACGGACAGCACCGCGCCGGGGACCTCCTCCCCCAACCACCGGAGATTCGGCGCCGCGGAGTAGTCAGCCGTGGCCCGGCCGAGGTGGAAGGCGCGGACGTCGGAGATCTTCCCCAGCCCGTTGTAGCCGAACTCCATGGTCGACACCGGCTCGGTCACCTCGGGAACCGGGCGGAAGGTGGCGCCGGAGTCCGTCGACCGGAAGAGAGCCTCGTCGTCCCACGCCCACACCTGGTCCGGGCGGCCGGAGTCGACGGCGAAGTCGGTGATGCTGCCTTCGAGGCTGGGCAGGATGGAGCTGCCGCCCGAGGTCTTGGTCCACGACACCCCGGCGTTCCGAGTCACATAGAGCGACTCGGTACCAACGATGGTGTCGGCCACAGCGACGTACGCCACCGCGTCCGGCCCGTCGGCGACCCGGATCCGCAACGGCTCGCCGTGCACCGGCAGACCGCTGCTGGCGGCTCGAAACGTCGCCCCGTCGTCGTCGCTGACGAAGACGCGGGGAAGCCCGCGAGCCCCGGCGTCGCCCACCCCGACACTCACGAGGCTGCCCTTGGCCAAGACGTAGACACGCTTGCTGCGCGTGTTGTAGCTCGCGGTGTCCAGGTCGATGAACTCGTTGCCGTCCAACGGCGTGAAGACGGTGGCCTGGCCGATCCGCGTGCCTTCCTCCAGGACGAAATCCCAGGTGCAGCCGCGGTCCGTCGTACGCATCACCCGCTGGCCGTCGGTGACCAGGATGGTGCTGGGTCGTCCGGTGACCACGGCGTGTGCGCGAATGCTGACCTCGTCCGGCACGAATCCGTCCGGCTCGTAGAACTCCGGCGCCGCCACTCGGGTCCAGCCGTCCCTGCCCACGGTGACGCCGGCGCATCCCGCCTGCGCCCGCCCCGGGAGCACGGCGGGACCGACGGCGAGCAGGCCGACAGCGAGCACCCACGCGGCACGCCTGCTCACGACAACTCGCACGTCACGCTCCTCGCCGCCCTATCGCTGGGTTGACGCTACGACTTTCAGAGCGCCGACGCGGACCGGAGGTTCGCCGTCACCGCGGGATTGCCAGCCCCAGCGGTCGCAGCTCATGGCGGGGGAAGACGTGCGCGATAGACGTCTGGCCGCCCCGGCGGAGCAGCACCTCACCCAGAACGTCACGGTAGTCGGTGGTGACTCGCAGGTCGCCGCGGTCCAGGCGCCCCGGCATGAGGCCCGGCCAACGGCCGTAGACGCGCCCGCCCCGGATGCCGGCGCCCAACACGAGCATGACGCCGCCGTGTCCGTGGTCGGTGCCGCCGCTGCCGTTCTCAGCCACCCGACGGCCGAACTCGCTCATCACGACCACCGTGATCCCGCGAAGCCCGGCGAGGTCGGCGTAGAACGCCGCGAGGGCACTGCCCAGGTCGTTGAGCAGGAAGCTCAGCCGCCCGGACTTCGCCGTGCCCTGGCTCTCGTGGGTGTCCCACCCAGTCGAGTCGACGCAGGCTGCTTCGAGACCGACGCGAGCCTTCGCCAGCCGGGCCACCTCGGTGAGCTGGCGGCCCAGCTCGCTGTCCGGGTACTTCGCACCCCCGGAGGGTGCGTACTTCGTCCGAGCGAGCGCCCGCAGGCGCCTGGTCGCCGCCACCGTGCTGGCCGCGGCGATGCCCATCGGGTGCGCGAGATCGGCGTACAGCCGCTCCACCGAGGACTCCAGAACCGTAAGCTGAGGTCCTTCGGCAACGAGGTCGAAGTCGGCGATACGGCGCAGCGTCACCGGCGGGACCGGGCCACGGAGCGCGAGCTGTGCAGATCCGCCGACCGCTACCGCTCGCAGCGAGGAACGACCGGGGCGACTGGCGAGGTGCCGGCCGAGCCAGCCGGTGGCGAGCGACGGATGCCCCGGAACGCCTCGCTCCATGTAGTCCTGCGCGTCGAAGTGGCTGCGGGTCGGATGCGGGCTGCCCACGGCGTGCACAAGCGCCAGGTGTCGCCGCCGCCACGGGACGAGCAGCGGTCGCAGCGCTGGGTGCAGGCCGAAGGAATGATCCAGCTTGAGCACCGCGGAGGCCGGCACCCGAATGCCCGGCCGGGCGGCGTGGTAGTCGGCGTCGGCGTACGGCACGACTGCGGACAGGCTGTCCATCGCGCCACGGAGGAACACCTGCACGATCAGGTCGCCGGTGGGCGGACCGCCGGCGGCAAACGCCAGTCGGGGCGTGGCTACTTGCGCCACCGCGGCTGCGCCGAGCGCCCCGAAGCCCGCCAGCACCCGCCGTCGGGTCGGTCCCGCCGGGTCCTGACCGCATCCGTGCGCATCTCCGCACGATCCTCGGTCGGTGCGTCCCAGGATGGGCAGCTCAGGCGCGCGGGGCGGTCGGGTCGATGCGCTCATCGGACCTGCAGGTACGGCGAGCTCAGCACGAGGGCGCCGAGAGCGGGGGTGAGAGAGGCGACGTCTGCCTCGCTGAGCGGCGCGGCGTCGGCGCGACCGGTGGCCGCCAGGAGCGCCGAGCGGTGCGCACCGGAGAAGCGCTGGAACGCCAGTCGCTCGCAGAGAGCGTCGACGAGGGCACCCGCCGTCTTCGGCGCCGCGCCCGCCAACAGGCGCTCCGGCCGGGGTCCGCTGAGGCCGCGTACGCCGAGGACAGCGAGGTGCTGCGCCAGGTTCCAGCGCCCCAGCATCGCCTGGGTGGAGATCCAGGCCGGCGCCCGATCGGGGTAGCCGTCGGGCGTCTGCCAGCCGAAGGGCGGCTGGCCGAGGCCCTGCAGGAGGAAGACGAGGTCGGCAGCAGCATCAGAGCCCCCGCCGAGGTCATAGCGCGCCCCGAGAGCGCGGAGGTTGGCCGCGAGGAGCTCGACGGGCCGGCGGAACTTCAGGCCGATGCTGGTGCGAAACGCCTGACTCGTCAGGATGTGCCGCAGGACGGGGACGATCGCGGTGTCCTCGGCCAGGTAGATCTTCGCCGCCGAGGCGATCAGGGAGGCTGGCGGGTCGTCGGAGATGAAGCGCACACACAGCCGTCGAGCGATGTGCCGGGCTGTGCTCGGATGGTGGGCCAGGTAGTCGAGCAGGGACAGGCCGGTCGCCACACCATCTCTGGCGTCGGCGTTCGGGCTGCGCCAGCCGAGCACCTTGAGCGGTCCGACGTAGTGTCGCTCCGGGGAATAGACGAAGTTCCAGGTCGAGCGGTCCACGTCCCAGCCGGTGAGGGCGAGAGCGACGTGCTTCACATCCGCCTCGGTGTAGCCGCCGTCGACGCCCAAGGTGTGCAACTCGAGCAGCTCGCGCCCGTAGTCCTCGTTCGGGTTGGTGCCCGAGGAACGCCAGTTGTTGAGATAGGTCAGCATCGCCGGACTGCGGGCCGAGGCCGCCAGCAAGTCTGCGAAACGGCCCAGCGCGTACGGACGGATGACCTCGCGGTCGTCGACTGTCTTCAGCAGGCCTGCGTGCTCGTGGTGAAGGTGGACGTGCAGGTGGTTGCTCCACGTCTCCACCATCAGCTCCAGCAGCTGACGCGTGCTCCACACCGCACGGACCACTGCCGCGGCCTGCAGGTCGCGCACCACAGGCCGTCGGTCCTCGGCGTAGGCCTTGGCGATCATCGCGTTGGACATCCGCAAGGTGGGGAAGGTGGCCAGGATCCGCTCCACCTCGACGTCGGGAAGCAGGCTCGGCGCCAGCTGCTCGTCGATCCAGGCCTCGACACCGACCGAACGAATCCGCCCGAGCAGCTCGGGGGTCGGTCCGTAGGTGAGCCGGCGCGCGGCGTGCAGAGCGGGGTCGGTGCTCAGGGCGAGACGGCGCGGCGGCGGCCGCCGGGAGCCGGTGATCGCGCCGCCAGCCTGGGCCATCCCGGTTCCGGCGACGACCACGCCGGCCGTGCCGGCCTGCAGGAGGGCGCGTCGGGACACGCGCACGGTCGACCCCTCCCCTGGCACTTGCTGCGCCTGCCCCGGCACTGCGGCTTCGGCCTCACAGTATCGGGCGGGCGGCGCGGGGGAAACCATGATGTCGCTTGTGTCGGCAGCGGGCTCGAGCGACTTGACGGGCCCCCGCAGGTTCAGGTGGAGCACCTCTCGTCCGATCTTCTCCCCATGGACCCGACCGCACCGCCCGAGGTGGTCGCTGCCTACCCCGGCGTGGACTTCACCGTGCCGCCGACCGTCATCAAGCCGGTGCACAGCACCAAGGGGGCGCCAGCACCCCGGATGCGGCTCGGCGAAGCACTGATCGCAGCCGGGATCCTCACGAGCGACCAGCTCGAGGCTTGCTTGGCCGAGCAGCGCCGGGGCGGGCTGGACCACACCCGCGACCGCCGACTCGGCGCGGTCGTCGTGGCCCAAGGACTCGCCACGGAGTCGCACATCGCCGAGGGCCTTGCGGCGATCACCGGGTTCGACCACGTCGACCCGGCGGAGATGGCTCTGGCCCCTGCCGTCGTACGTCTGCTGCCGCGCGCGTTGGCGGCTGCGCTGCGCATCGTGGTGCTGGAGGCAGGGCCCACGTGGGTGCGAGTGGCGGCGGCCGACCCCTTCGACCGTCGAGCCGTGGATGCAGTGCGCGACGCCTCCGGCCGCACCTCGGTCACCATGGCGGTCGCTACTTCCGCATCGGTGTTGCTCGCCCTCGAAGAGGCGTGGGACCCGGCGCTGGACGAGCTGGCTGCACTGGCTCCGGTGCCAGCCCCGGCCGTACCGCTCGCCGCCGGCTCTCCCGCCGTAGGTCCAGCTCCTGTCGCGCCGTCCATGGACTCAGGTCTGCGCCCGATGGTCGACCGAGGCCCCCGGTGGGAGCTGTGCTTCGTCGGCGACGACCTGCCCTCCACTCACCCCGGCTACACACCGGACCTGGCCCGGCTCGAGCAGCGGCTGACCGACTTGGGAGCCGAGGGCTGGGACGCCGTCAGCATGGTGGCCGGCGGTCGAGGCATGCGCGTGCTGCTCAAGCGCGCGCTTTACCGAGTCTGATCGCACTGGTCCCTGAGCAGCGCACGCGCAGGTTCAGCAGTGCAGGCTCAGGACAGCGGGAGCTCCGGCAGGAGCACGACGGCGCCCGGCACCTCCACCATGGTCGGTCCCGGGATGGACTGGCCCGACGGCGGCGTGGGGGTGGTCAGCGGGATGGGCGTCGCGGGCACTCCGGTGGGGTCGACGGCCGTGGGAACGGTGGTGGGAGTGACCACCGGGTTCGGCCCGGTCGGGGCGCCGGAGGGACGTGGCGCTGCTGACGGCGGCACTGTTGACGACGGCGCTGCAGTCGGCACTGCCACATGCGGCGCAGCGGGCACCCCGCCGTTGACCGGGGAGGCACCGTCGACCAGCACGCCGAGACGGTTGTTGGCCTCAGCCAGCGTCTGAAGTGCGTCCGGCTGCGCGCCGGCGGGGAGCGCGGGGACGAGCTCGGCGAGGCGGTTCCACGTCGCGGTCAGCTCGTCGAGCAGTGCGGCGGTCACACCACCAGCACCCATCCGGTCCAGAGCCGCGTCGAGCGCCGCCGAGATCTCCGCGATGAGGCGGTCCACCTCACGCAGGTCCACCTGGTCCAGCGAACCCGAGTCGAGCAGCCGCTGCAGCTCGGCCAGGCGAGCAGCCGCCTCCCCAGAGAGGTTCCCGGCCTCAGCGACGACGTCGGCGGGTCCCTGGTGGCTGCGCTCGACGAGCTGCTTGAGGCGGTAGAACGGATCGCCGGGCAGGGAGCGGTTGGCCGCCACTCCTACCCCCGTGACAGCCACCGCCAGCGACAGCGCGCCGGCGACGAGCTGGACTGCGGTGCCGCTCAGGCCCGCGGTGGCCGTACTCGCCGCACCACCGCCGGCCGGAGCGGCGGCGGGGACGCTGACCGAGCCTGCGGAGGTGACGGTCGCGCCGGCCTGAGCCAGCAGAGCCTCACGGACCCCCGGTGACACCCCAACCGGCCGCAACGGCACCGCGCCGAGTCGCTCCACGAGGAAGACCATCGGGGCGACTCCGGCCGCCGCGGCGGCAGCGTCCACGGCTCCGCCGGCAGCGGCGCGATCCAGAGCCTCGGCGAAAGCGTCGGCGCGGCGGGTGAACGGTGTGTTCATGGAGTGCCTCCTCGTGTGCTGCAACGAGGAGCATCCCGGGGTCGATGTGGCCGGCAACGGGTGGTTCCACACTTTGATCAGAAGTGACTAGGCGCACTAGGCCGGCGCGCCCTTAAGCACAGTCGCGGCAGAGCACCTTCTTCTCGTTGACCAGCTGACTGCGGTGCTTGACCAGGAAGCACCCACGACAGGTGAACTCGTTGGACTGCTGCGGCACCGGCCGGATGTTCAGCTCGTCGTTGATGTCCTCGCCGCCGGCGAGCTCCATCTCGAAGGCAAGGTCGTTCTCGTCCTCAGCCACGCCCACCGGCTGCTCGGGCTTGCGCGCGATGATCTCGTCGAGGCTGTCCTCGGCCTCGAGCGAGCTCGACTTGCGGGCGTCGTAATCCTGCGTCACGTGTCTTTCAACCTCGTCCGAATCGTGGGGTCGCTCTAGCACGGGTGCAACGGTGCGCGTGACCGCCATGTTCCCAGTGAGCGATGAGCCAATCCCCCGCGTCAGTCCGGGCGGGCGCGGGCATGATGCCACGCCTGGCGTCGCGCTGCTCGGCGACGGTGCCGAGCGCCGCTCAGCGCTTCGGTGCCGCCTGGAGGCAACCCCGCTGTCCGGAGGGTGCGCGCTCCCGTGCTGCTCGTGAGCCCGCGGGCCGCGCCTAGCGGTGGTGTACGACGACGCCGAGCAGCCCGGGTCCCACGTGCGCGCCCACTACGGCGCCGACCTCGCTCTGGTGCATCGAGTGCAGGCCAGGCAGCCGCTGCCGCAGCCGCTCGCCGAGCGCATCGGCGCCGTCCTGCGCGGCCAGGTGGTGCACGCAGATGTCGACCTGGCCGTTGCCGGCCTCGGCCACGACCGTGTCCTCGAGGCGCGTCAGGGCCTTGGTCCCACCGCGCACCTTCGTGAGCGGCTCGATCATGCCGTTGACCAGGTGAAGCAAGGGCTTGATCTGCAGGGCTGTGCCGAGGAGTGCGGCCGCGCCCCCGATGCGACCGCCACGCCGCAGGTACTCCAGCGTCTCGACGTAGAAGATCATCGAGGTACGCCGGGAGGAGGTTTCGGCGGCAGCGGCGACATCGAAGACGTCGCCCCCCGCAGCGGCCACCTCCGCGGCGGCGAGCACGGCGAAGCCGAGGCCCATCGCGGTCTGGCGACTGTCGACGACCTTGACCCGGCAGTGGCCGGAGTCGGCGAGGTCGTACGCCGCAGTCATCGCGGACTCGCGCGTGCCCGACAGGCGGCCGGAGAGGTGGATCGAGACGATGTCGGACGCGCCGGTGCTCTGATAGGCCGCGCGGAAGGCTTCGACTGTCGGCGGCGAGGTCGACGCCGTACGCCCGGGCCCGATGATCCACTCCGCGAACTGCTGAGGGCTCAGCTCGACGCCCTCGAGGGACGTCTTCTCGTTGGTCTTGACGTGGAGCGGCACGACCGTGATGCCGTAGCGCTCGGCGACTCCGGACGGCAGGTACGCCGTGGAGTCGGTCACTACGGCGACTGGGCGGGGACTAGTCGTCACGCTCGGTCCATCGGGCGATTTCCGAGGTACCTTGAGGTCATGGCGCTCTCCCGATGTGGTGCACCGGTCGTCGTACCGGGCGTTTTCTCCGCTGCCTCCGCCGACACCGGCCGCACGTGCGTCCGGGCCGCCGGCCACGAGGGGGTGCATCGGTGGACCGCTGCGTGGGCGGCGCTGACGGCGGAGCAGGTGGAGGACGAGGTGGCGCGGGACGCCGCCCTCGACGAGCCCTCGCTCGACGACTGAGGCCGGCTCACCCGCCGATAGCCGACATCGGGCGGTCCGGCTGGCGGAAGTCGGGGTCGTCGATACCGTGCCCCGCGGCCTTGCCGGCCACTGCTGCTACCCACAGGGCGGCGATCGCCTCGTCGTCGGCACCACCGCGCAGAGCCGTGCGTACGTCGGTCTCCGAGCGCGCGAAGAGGCAGTTGCGGATCTGGCCGTCGGCCGTGAGCCGGACCCGGTCGCACGCTCCGCAGAACGGCCGGGTGACCGAGCCGATGACACCGACGGTGGCCGGGCCCCCGTCGACGAGCCAGGTCTCCGCCGGAGCGCTCCCCCGCTGCTCCGCGGTCGGCGTCAACGTCCAGCGCTGACCCAGACGGGCGAGGATCTCCGCTGCGGTCACCAGGTCGGGGCGGGACCAGGTGTGCCCGGCGTCGAGCGGCATGAACTCGATGAACCGCAGCTGGTAGCCGCGGGCGAGGCAGTAGTCGAGCAGGTCGGGCGCCTCGTCGTCGTTGCTGTCGCGGACGAGAACGGTGTTGACCTTCACCGGGGCGAAGCCCGCAGCTGCGGCGGCGGCCATCCCCGCGAGCACGTCCTCGAGCCCGTCGCGTCTGGTGAGCGCTCTGAAGCGGTCCGGGCGCAGCGTGTCGAGGCTGACGTTGACCCGGGCCAGCCCGGCGGCGGCGAGCGCGGGGGCCAGCTCCGCCAGCCGCAGCCCGTTGGTGGTGAGCGACAGGGCCAGATCCGGGCAGGCAGCCCGCACCCGGGCGACCAGCCCAGCCAATCCGGGCCGCAGCAGGGGCTCCCCACCGGTGAGCCGTACCTCCCGCACCCCCAGGCCCACGGCGATCCGGATGAGCCGGACCAGCTCGCCATCGGTGAGCAGCTCCGACCGGGGGGTCCAGTCCAGACCCTCCGCCGGCATGCAGTAGGTGCAGCGCAGCGTGCAGCGATCGGTCAGCGACACGCGCAGGTCGGTGGCGATCCGACCGAAGCCGTCGACCAGTCGAGCCGCAGGCAAGGGGGACACGCTCCCGACGGTACCCGAGGGGTGATGCGCTGGCAGATCCGCTGGAGCAGGCAGCAGGGCCCCCCGCTACTGCCGGCCCAGCGTGCCCTCCGCCAGGCCGTGCAGCACCAGCTGCTGCGCGGTCAGTGCGCAGCTGCGCCAATGGGCGGTCAGCGCCAAGGTCTCACCCGCAGAGGGCGCAGCCGCGGTGCCGTAGAGCAGGCCGACTGCCTTGCGTACGGCGAGATCGTCGGCCACCACCACCGGCCGGCCGAGCACCCGAGCCAGATACCACTGCGCGGTCCACGGGCCGACGCCGTGCAGGCGCACCAGAGCCGACGTCACGGTCTCGTCGTCGGCACCGGCCAGATCGCCGACGTCCAGAGTGCCGTCGAGGACGGCTGCGGCGAGTCCCACGAGCGCGCGCGCTTTCGCCGTGGTGAGCTGCAAGGAGCGAAGGTTCTCGACGGGCGCCGCCGCCAGCCTGGCCAGATCGAGCACGTGAACCGTCGAGGCGCCGACGTCGACCGGAGCGCCGTAGGCCTGCGCCAACCGGCGCCTGGTGGTGGCGGCCCACCGGAGGTTGACCTGCTGGGCGCTGATGCTGTGCACCAGGGCGACCACGGGGTCGAGCACGCGCACGGCATGCAGACCCGGGTGGGCCTCCGAGGCGGCGCAGCCGCGGGTCGGCGTCGAGCAGCGCCGCCCAGCCGGGTGGGAGCGGCTCGACCATCACCCGAGCCGCAGCGGTGGCGGCAGCACGGTTCGACGGGGCCGCAGCCACCTCGAGCCCGCCGTCGACCACCCGCGCGGCGAACGGCACCACCCGGTTGCCGACCCGGGCACATCGGGTCAGCACCTCGCCGTCCCAGCGCTCCAGCAGGTCGTCCCCGCTGCGGGAGAAGCGCCCGAAGGTCGCCGTCACATCGACACCCGCGGGCAGTGGCACCATTCGCCCTGTTGTCACAGCCGATCGAACAGCAGATCTGTCATCCCGGGCACCCCACCCGGGCACCCTAGCGATGGAGGTCGGATGCGCGCCTGGCGGGTGCACTCACTCGGCGAGCCGAAGGATGTGCTGCAGCTCGACGACGTCGACGTTCCGGAGCCCGGTCCCGGCGAAGCGCGCATCCGGGTCGAGGCGGCCGCGCTGAACTTCTTCGACGCGCTGCTGTGCCGCGGCACCTACCAGGAGAAGCCGCCGCTGCCGTTCACCCCGGGCGCGGAAGTGGCGGGAGTAGTGGAAGCGGTCGGCGACGGGTCGCCGTACGGCGTAGGGCAACGCGTCCTCGCCTCTCCGCCGCTGCCGCACGGCGGGCTCGCCGAGCAGGTGGTGGCCCCCGCGCACTCGACGTTTGCGATCCCGGACTCCCTCAGCCCGGTGAAGGCGGCGGCGCTGTTCATCACCTACCAGACCGGCTGGGCCGGATTGCACCGGCGGGCAGCACTGCAGGCCGGGGAGACGCTGCTGGTCCATGCCGGCGCCGGCGGTGTCGGCAGTGCGGCGATCCAGCTCGGGCTGGCGGCCGGTGCTCGCGTCATCGCCACCGCAGGGGGTCCGGAGAAGACGGAGATCTGCCGCTCTCTCGGAGCGGAGATCGCCGTCGACTACCTGGCCGACGACTTCGTCGACGTCGTGAAGTCGGCCACCGGCGGCCGCGGAGCGGACGTCATCTACGACTCCGTCGGCGGCGACACCTTCGACAAGTCCCGCAAGTGCATCGCCTCCGAAGGACGCCTCGTGGTCGTCGGCTTCGCCGGTGGACGCATCGCCGAGGCGCCCACCAACCACCTCCTGGTGAAGAACTACTCCGTGGTGGGCCTGCACTGGGGCCTCTACCGGCACACCGAGCCGAGCCTCATCCCCCACATCCACGACGAGCTGCTGGCATTGCACGCCAGCGGCGCGATCGACCCGCTGATCTTCGCCGAGCTGCCCCTAGCGGACGCGGCGGACGCGATCACGTCGCTGAGCTCTCGCGGGACCTGGGGCAAGGTCGTGCTGACTCCCGGAGCCCGATGAGCGAGCTTCAGTAGGCCGTCAGCCAGCGAGGGCGCGGGCCGCGTTGATGCGTCCGGCGCCGTAGAAGTCGTCCCGCCCGGGTGGCCCCAGGTCGTCGGCCGTCTCGACAATCCGCGAGGCGAGCTGAGACGGGGTCCAGGTGGGGTGCTTGGCCTTGAGCAGCGCAGCCAGACCCGAGACGAAGGGGGCGGACATCGAGGTGCCGCTCTGGGTGGCGTACGTCGATGCCCGCTTCTTGGGGTCGTAGAAGGTCGAGAGGATCTCCGTGCCGGGCGCCGCGACGTCGACGCTGGCGCCGAACGTGGTGAACGCCGACGGCTCGTCCCGGATGTCCGTCGCCCCCACGCCGAGCACGCCAGGGCAGTTGGCCGGAGCTGACTGCGGGCTGGCGAAGAAGCCGTCGTTGCCGCTGGAGGCGACGACCAGCGCACCCTTCTGCTCCGCGTAGGCCACCGCGGCGCGGAAGGCCAGCGGGCAGGTGAAGGCGCCGCCGAGGCTCAGGTTGATGACGTCGGCGCCCCGGTCGGCGGCCTCGATGATGCCGACTGCGATGTCGCAGGAGGTGCCGGAGCCCTGGGCGTTGAGCACCTTCACGGCGAGCACCGTGGCACCCCAGCTCAGCCCGGCCACACCGACCCGGTTGTTGGTGGTCGCGGCCGCGATGCCCGCGACGTGGGTGCCGTGCGACTGGTCATCCTGCGAGTCGTCGGTGCCGTAGGCCACATTGGGCCCGTTGATGACCCGGCCGCGCAGGTCCGGATGGCGCAGGTCGACCCCGGTGTCGAGCACGGCGACGACCACCGTGGACCCCACGCCGGTCGTCACGTCCCACGCTCGCGGTGCGCCGATCTTGGCCAGCCCCCACTGGCGGCGCAGCGCCGGGTCGTTCGAGGTGCGGTGCGCCGCGACGCGCTGCACGGGCTCGACGAAGCTCACACCGGGCACCCCGGCGAGCGCAGCCAGGCCGGCGTCGCGCCCGCCCTGGCTAGGCCAGAGGACTTGCCGCAGACCCATCGGGGCGACCCGGCGCCCGGCCTGCCCGCCGGATCGGCGTACGGCGGCGAGCAGCTCGCGATCCGCGTGCGCGGGTGCGGCAATCAAGCCGCGCTGCTCGGCGCCGCCGACGCCGAAGTAACAGGCCTCTGGATAGCCGGCGGTGGCCGGGTGTAACCCCAACAGGCCTGGCACAACGGGGACGGACAACGCCACCGCCAGGGCAAGGCGCGCTGCCCGCTTGCGTGTGCCGTCCCACATGCGCTGGGTCCCCAATTCACCAACCTGACCTGGTCACCGGCTGCTAGAGCGTAGAGCCAGCCGGCTGCCGTGAGGTTCGGGGGCCGCGGTTCGCCGCTCGCTACGGAGCGATGAGCACCGGGGTGCCGTTGGTGATGATCGACGCCAGCTGGTTGATCGCCTCGTTGTGCATCCGGATGCAGCCGTTGCTGGTCGGGCGTCCGACCGAGGTGCGGGCCTGGGTCCCGTGGATGCCGATCTGGCCGACCCCGTCCTTGCCGAACGTGCGGTAGACCTCGGAGAAGCCGTTCACACTGATCAGCCAGGGTCCGTACTTGCTGCTGGGGCGCCACTTCTCCAGGAAGTCGACGTAGAAGTCGCCGAGGGGCGTCGGGGTAGAGCCTTTGCCCACCGCCACGGGGAATCGGGCAATCGGCTGGCCGGCCCGGAAGACGGTCAGCCGGCGGGCGCAGCGCTCGATCAGGATGCGGTGCTCCGCGACAGAGGTCTCCACCTCGAAGGACTGGATCCAGCCAGTCACTCCGTTGGGCCGCTCGGCCATCTGCACTCGGAACCAGTCTGGGCCCTGTGATCCGACGACGCGCATGTGCAGCCGCTGGTTGTCCCGGGTCGGACTTGGCAGCGTTCGGACCACCCGACCCCCCGGTGCGTCGAAGACAGAGACGGAGGAGCCCAGGGCAGAGGCGGCGAGCGTCTTCGTCGCGGGTATGGCGGGTGGCGCTGCGCACGGCACCGCCGGTCGGGCCGGGCGGACCGCCCGGGGCGCCGTGCCCGCCTTGCCGGGTGCGACTCCGGCCGGTGCCTTGGGCAGGACGGGTGGAGCCAGCGTCGGTGCGGTCACCGGCTGGTTGAAGGAGGGCACCTGCGCGGCGGGCTGCTGGGTGACCACGCGCGTCGTCCGGTCCGGTCGGCCGCGGCCGAAAGCGATCGTGGTGCCGGCGGCCGTCGTCAGCAGCGCCAGCATCGCGAAGATGGCGATGACCAGCCGCTCTCGGCGCGCGCCGAAGCGCAGCGACACAGCCTCCTTCGGGGCTCGCTTGCCGCGCATCACGCCTCCGCTCGTCTCCGGGCCATCGCCACGTGCGCTAGTCCTACCCACGACCTTCGGTCAACCGCCCGTCCGGATCAAGCCCACATCGGGCAAATCCGGACATAACCTCGCGCTGGGTCGCTGTCGCGGCCCCGCTCTTCCCCGATCAACGACGATGGTGCCGCGAAGGTTCGGGTACCGCGTCCGAAGTGTCGGCTGTCTGACGGCGTACGGCGAGCTGCGAGAACACACTTCCGCTATGTCCCCGCCTAGTACGGTCCCCCGCAGCGATCCGGCCACGCCCTACGCGCCCCGGCTCCTGGCGGACTGGCTGGCCGAGACCCCTGACGCCACCCACCGCGACATCGACGGCACCGTCGCCTTCGTGGACATCTCTGGCTTCACCGCGCTGTCTGAACGGCTGGCGCGACGAGGCAGAGTCGGCGCCGAGGACCTGGCCGACACCATCGGCACGTGCTTCGAACGGCTGCTTGCGGTGGCGTATGACCATGGGGCGAGCCTGCTGAAGTTCGGTGGCGACGCACTGCTGCTGCTGTTCACCGGAGACGATCACGTCGCCCACGGCTGCCGCGCTGCTGATCGAATGCAGCAGGCGCTGCGGACGATGGGCCCGATCGCGGGCGACGGCCGGCCGATCACGCTCCGGATGTCGATTGGGCTGCACACCGGGCGCTTCCACGTGTTCCTGGTCGGCGACTCCCACCGCGAGCTGGTGATCAGCGGTCCCGCGGCCAGCGAGGTCGTCCGCATGGAGCAGACAGCCGAACGCGGCGAGATCGTGATCAGCGAGGCGGTGGCCGGCCAGCTGCCCAGCGCTGTGCTGGGTCCGCCGAAAGGTCCCGGTCGGCTGCTGCGCCGGGCGCCTCCTCATCTCCCTGTCCGCTCGGAGCTCGCAGCGCCCGCGCTGCCGGTCGACCTGACGCCGTGTCTGCCCGTCGCACTGCGCGAGCACCTGCTCAGCGGCGCGGTCGAGCCGGAGCACAGGTCGGTCACTGTCGCCTTCCTTCAGTTCACCGGTACCGACCAGCTGATCGCTGATCTCGGCGTCGCCGCCACGGCGGCTGAGATCGAGCGCCTGGTGCGAGACACGCAGGCGGCCGTCGACCGGCACGGGGTGACGCTTCTCGGCTCCGATATCGACCTCAACGGAGGCAAGCTGATGCTCGCCGCGGGGGCGCCGGTGACGACCGGCGCCGACGACTCGCAGATGCTGGTGGCTCTCCGCGAGGTCCTGGGCGCAGAACGCGCGTTGACGGTGCGCGCCGGGGTCAACCGCGGCGATGTCTTCGCCGGCACGATCGGTCCCCACTACCGCCGCACCTACACCGTCATGGGTGACGCGGTGAACCTCGCC
>DATLOQ010000060.1:0-8733 GCA_035536235.1 Mycobacteriales bacterium | reverse complement strand
AGAGGGGTCCCGACGCGATCTGACCGGGCGGCCCTGCTCGCCCGCCGGGACGGCGAGGGGCGAGCACTGTCCGGGCGAGCACTGTGCGAGGCGCTGAGTGACCACGCAGACGGTTGGTTGGCGGAGTTGCTCGGCCCCGAGAGCGATGTCGCTCTCGTGGCGGTCGGCGGATACGGCCGCAGGGAGCTCAGCCCCGCCAGCGACCTCGACCTCATGCTGCTTCACACAGGCCGACGCGACATCGGCGAGGTCGCCGACCGGATCTGGTACCCGGTGTGGGACACCGGCGTGGCCCTCGACCACAGCGTGCGTACGACGAAGGAAGCACTCGCCGTCGCCGACGCCGACCTGAAAGCCGTGCTCGGCCTGCTCGACGCCCGCCACGTAGCCGGCGACCCGGTGCTCACATCGGGGCTGCTGCGGGCGCTGCGCGAGCAGTGGCGCCGGCGTGCGCCGAGGGCACTGGTCGAGCTGTGTGACGGCGTACGAGCGCGACACGACAGAGCGGGCGAGGTGGCCTTCCTGCTCGAGCCCGACCTCAAGGAGTGTCGCGGCGGGCTTCGCGATGTCGCGGCGGTGCACGCCGCCGCTGCGGCGTGGGTGGTCGACCCCCCGGGACCCCGCGTGCGGTCGGCGTACGACGTGCTGCTCACCGTGCGGGCCGAGCTGCACCGGCGCACGGGCCGGCCCGGTGACCAGCTGACCCTGCAGGAGCAGGACGCCGTGGCCGCAGCCACCGGGCACCCCGATGCTGCGGCGCTGATGTCAGCCGTGGCCGATGCGGGGCGCACCGTGGCGTATGCGACTGACGAGACGATGCGGCGCATCGACGGGTGGCTCTCCGGGCGCGAGCGCCGGCGTACCCGACCGGTTCGCTCGGTCCCGGTGGCGCCCGGTCTGGCCCGGCACGGGGACGAGATCGTGCTCGCAGTGGGCAGCAACGCGGTGGCCGACCCGACCCTGCCGCTGCGCGCGGCGGCCGCGGCAGCAGGAGCCGGGCTGCGGATCAGCACGGCCACGCTCGAGCGGCTCGCAGCGGACGCCCCGGAGCCCCCGCACCCGTGGCCAACGCTGCTGCGCGACGCCTTGATCGAGGTGCTCGGCGCCGGACGTGCGGGCCTCGAAGTGCTGGAGGCGCTCGACCAGCACGGTCTGCTGGTGCGGCTGCTTCCGGAGTGGGCCGCGGTGCGCAGCCGCTCGCAGCGCAACCCCTATCACCGGTTCACCGTCGACCGGCACCTGTGCGAGGCCGCTGCCTTCGCGGGAGAGCTGACCCGCTCGGTGGCGCGACCAGACCTCCTCCTCGCCGGCACGTGGCTGCACGACATCGGGAAGGGCTACCCCGGCGACCACACTGAGGCCGGCGTCGTAGTAGTAGCCGACGTGGCCACGCGGATGGGATTCGCGCGCGCCGACGTCGAGGTGCTCGTCGCGATGGTCCGCCATCACCTGCTCCTGCCCGACGTGGCGACCCGACGCGACCTCGACGATCCAGCGACAGTCGAAGCAGTGGCCAAAGCGGTGGGTGACCGGGATCTGCTCGACCTGCTCGCCGCGCTGACGGTGGCGGACAGTCGCGCGACCGGACCGGCGGCGTGGTCGGAATGGAAAGCCGAGCTGGTGACAGACCTCGTCCGTCGCACGGCGGCCCTGCTCGCCGACGAGCGACCCGACCCGGCACCGGGACTCCTCGACCGCTACGCCGAGCTGGTTACTGCTGGAGGGGTGCAGGTTCTGGTGAGCGCAGACTCCCACCGAGTCGTCGTCATCGCCCCGGACCGCCCGGGGCTGCTGTGGCGCGTAGCGGGGGCGCTCGCGCTGCATCGGCTGGATGTCCGCAGCGCTGTGATCGCGGCCCTGGACGGCACCGCCGTACAGGAGATCGACGTGACGCCCGCCTTCCGGAGCGAGCCCGACCGGCTGCGCGTCGCCGAGGATGTACGTCGGTCGATCGCTGGACGCCTCGCTGTCGACTCGCGGCTCGCAGACCGCGCTCGCGCCTTCGCAGGGCGCGCTCGCGGTGTCGCGCCGGCACCGCCCCGGGTGCTCGTCGACCAGGACGCCTCACGCAGCGCGACCCTCATCGAGGTGCGCGCCGCGGACGACGTCGGTGTGCTCTACCGGATTGCCCGCGCGCTGGCCGACTGCGAGCTCGACGTGCGCTCGGCGAAGGTGGCCACGATCGGGCTCGAGGTCGTCGACACCTTCTACGTCCTCGACTCCTCCGGAGCGAAGGTCACCGACGTCGAGCACCTCAAAGAGGCCGAGCGCGCGGTGGTGGGCGAGCTCAGCCGCTCCTGATGTTCGGCCCTCTGGGCCGGCCCGGAAACCTCTCTCCGGAATGTCGGCGGCACCCGCTAGGTTGCTGCCACAGGGGTGTTGGACTCGGGGGAGGAAGCATGAAGCGCTTGGCAGAGTTCGTGCTGCGGCACCGCAAGCTCGTCTGCTTGGCCTGGCTGGTGCTCTTCATCGCTGGCGCGAGCCTCGCAGGCAAGACCACCGAACGGCTTGTGCTGGACTTCTCGCTGCCCGGCCAGCCGGGCTCAGATGCTGCTGAGGAGATCCTCGACACCTTCGGCAACGGCGGTGAGCTCGAGCCGGTGATCGCGACGCTGACCTTCCCGACCGACGTACGCGGAGGATCGAGCGCCGCTGCCACGTCGGCGTTCGCCGCGGTCCAGCGTGATCTGCCGTTGACTCGCGTCGTCAGCAGCACGGCCGACGAGCCGCTGCTGCTCACCGACGACGGGCGGACGGCGTACGCCTTCGTCTTCACAAGATTCCCGGAGAGCTTTGACATCGACCCGAGTGAAGAGGTGAAGGTCGCCCTGGCGAAGAACACGCCAGCAGGCGCCACCTCGGTGGTCACTGGATACACCGCTCTGGCCTACACCGACGTCGAGTCCGGCGAGTCGTCCAGCGTCCTGTCCGAAGCGCTGCTGGCCGGCCTCGGCGCGCTCGCCGTCCTGCTCTTCGTATTCGCCTCCTTCCTCGCGCTCCTGCCGTTGGTCGTGGCCGCGGTGTCCATCATGTCGACGTTCCTGGCGATGCTGGTCTTCACGACGTTCATGGACGTCAACCTGATCGTCCAGTTCCTGGCTGCGCTGATCGGCCTGGGGGTGGCTATCGACTACTCACTGCTCATCGTCACCCGGTGGCGCGAGGAGCGGGCCCACGGCCGCGACAACCACGACGCAGTCGTCGTCGCGACGGAGACGGCCGGCCACGCAGTGGTGTTCAGCGGAGTGACGGTGGCGATTGGGCTCGTTGCGCTCGCCGTGCTGCCCGTGCCCTTCCTGCGCAGCATGGGCATCGTCGGGATGCTCATCCCGCTTATCAGCGTCCTTGCCTCGGTGACGTTGCTGCCGGCGATCCTCGGCGGCATCGGGCCGCGGGTGGACTGGCCGCGCATCCGGAAGGAAGGCACTGCCAGCCACGGCTGGACTCGGTGGGCCGCGTTCGTCGTGCGTCGCCGGTGGTGGGTGGCGGCCGGGGCGCTTGCCATTCTCGGGGTGCTGCTCGCGCCGCTGTCTCAGATCAAGATCGGGCTGCCCAGCACCGACTCACTTGCCAGCGCCGGACCCGCCTTCGAGGCGTTCGAGGGCCTAAAGGCCGGGGGCGTCGTCGAGGGAACGGTCACCCCGATGGAGGTCATCGTCGACGCCGGTCGCGAGGCGCCGGTGGCCGCTGCGATCCGGGCGGTCGACGGAGTGGCAGAGGTCATCGTCGACGGCGGCTCGGCGTCCACCCGGGACGGCATGTCGGTGCTCATCGTCATACCTGAGCGGCAGACGGTCGACAACACGTCGCTCGACGTGGTCCGCGAGGTGCGGAAGGTCGTCACCGAGACCGCCGGCGCACGGGGCCTGGCCGGCATCGGGCCCGGTCAGGTCGACTTCAGCAAGGCGGTCTACGGCAACTTCCCACTCGTTTTCGCGCTGATCATCCTGTTGACCTACATCCTGCTCGTCCGGGCTTTCCGGTCACTCCTGCTGCCGCTCAAGGCGGTGGCGTTCAACCTCCTCTCCATCGCGGCGACGTTCGGCGCGGTGGTGTGGTTCTGGCAGCTGGGCAACGGATCCGAGGCCGTCTTCGGCATCGCGCCGACCGGCGCGATCACCTTCTGGATCCCGTTGATGGTCTTCGCGTTCCTCTACGGCCTGTCCATGGACTACGAGGTCTTCATCCTGGCGCGGGTCCGCGAGGAGTACGACGCGTCGGCGTCGACGGACACAGCGATCATCGAGGGCGTGGGCCGCACCGGGCGGTTGGTCACCAGTGCAGCGCTCATCCTCTTCCTCTCATTCGGATCTTTGGCCAGCGCACCGGGTACCGACAACAAGCTGTTCGCCACTGCGCTTGGCTTCGGCATCCTGCTCGACGCGACTGTTGTCCGATCCCTCCTGGTGCCGTCTCTGGTGTCCCTCATGGGCGCGTGGAACTGGTATCTCCCGACGTGGGCGGCACGCATCCTGCGCGTCGAGCCCTCGCTGCCGCACGCCGAGGTAGACCGTCGGGTCCCGGTGAGTGCCGGCTAGCCGCTGCACGGTACGTGCGACCTGGGTTGGAGCGCGGGCGAGTCCTAGAAGGTGCGCCCGCGCTCCAAGCCGGCGCCAGAGCCGGAGACCGGCATGCGGGATGATCTGGTCATGACCGTGTCCCCGATTCGCGAGCCCACTGCCGGCATCGACCCCCGGCGGCTCCAGACCTGCCTCGAGGTCCTCGCCGAGATCGACCGGCTGCCGGTCGAGCACCCCGATGCCTTTCGCGTGCGGCAGGCAACCGCCGGGATCTTCAAGAGCATGCGGCTGCGTCGCCGCAAGGACCGGCAGGCCGCGGACCGCGCGGTCACCGCCGCGACGGCCACCGCAGCTCCCGACCGCATCGACGACGAGACGCGCGGCATAGCTCTCACCGCGACGACGGACTCGGTGAGCGTCGGCACCCTGCACCGGCCGCGCGCCTGCTACACCTGCAAGCGGCGCTACCACGAGGTGCACGCCTTCTACCACCAGCTCTGCCCGCCATGCGCGGAGCTCAACTGGAGCCGACGCGAGGCACGTACCGACTTGGCCGGCCGCCGCGCGCTGCTCACCGGCGGCCGCGCGAAGATCGGCATGCACATCGCACTGCGGCTGCTGCGCGACGGCGCGCACACGACGATCACGACCCGGTTCCCCCAGGACGCCGTACGCCGGTTCGGCGCGATGGCGGACAGTGCGCAGTGGACCCACCGGCTGCGCATCGTGGGCATCGACCTGCGCGACCCGCAGCAGGTGGTCGCTCTCGCCGACTCGGTAGCGGCCCAGGGACCCCTCGACATCCTCATCAACAACGCGGCGCAGACCGTGCGTCGCTCGCCCGGCTCCTACGCGCAGCTGGCAGCTGCAGAGGCAACCCGGCCGGCTGAGCTCGGGGCCGGGGCACTGCCCGACGTGCTGCTGCTCGGCCGGACCGACCGGGCCCACGTGCCGGTTCTCGGCGGCCTCCCGGGTGTCGAGCCCGCCGGGCGCACCTGGAGCGCCCACGAGCTCACAGCGCTCGCGCTGACGAGCGGGTCCGCGTCACTCGAGCGGGTGGCGGCGCAGACCGCGATCGACGCGGGCGGCCTGGTGCCCGACCTCGACGCTGTGAACAGCTGGACCCGACGGGTGCATGAGGTCGACGCGCTCGAGCTGCTCGAAGTGCAGCTGTGCAACATCACCGCGCCGTTTCTCCTGGTCAGCCGGCTGCGTCCGGCGATGGCCGCGTCATCGGCTCGGCGTACGTACGTCGTCAACGTCTCGGCGATGGAAGGCCAGTTCACCCGCGGCTACAAGGCCCCCGGCCACCCGCACACCAACATGGCCAAGGCCGCGCTGAACATGCTCACCCGCACCAGCGCCGAGGAGATGCTGACCGACGGCATCCTGATGACCAGCGTCGACACCGGCTGGATCACCGACGAGCGGCCGCATCCGACGAAGGCGCGGCTGGCCACCGAGGGCTTCCACGCGCCGCTCGACCTCGCCGACGGCGCCGCCCGGGTCTACGACCCGATCGTCCGCGGCGAGCTCGGGGAGGACCTCTACGGCCGCTTCCTGAAGGACTACGCGCCCACGGCCTGGTAGGCGACGCGGTCAGCAGCTCAGGAGACCCTCGGCCCGGGCCAGCTCGGCTGCCTCGGCCGGTGCGAGGTCGTGTCCGGCCAGCCGGGCCTGGTCGAAAGCCGCGTCCCCCGAGAGGCCCAGCACCAGGTTGGCATAGACGACCCGCTCTGCCGGCCACTGGGCAGCTGCCGCCTTGGCCTCCTCGGCCTCGACCGCGCCCCACAGCATGCCGGCCAGATCCGGCCGGCTCGCCTGCGCCGCGACGGCCGCCAGGAGCGCGAGGGCCAGCAGGACATGCATGTCGTCGCCCATCGCCACGGCTAGCGGCACCGCGGCCAGCGCGCGGGTGGTGGCAGCGCCTGTTCGGTGATGGCCGCGGTGCAGCTCGGCGAGGTCCAGCAAGCCGATGACCTGCCACCATCGCGAGGCCGTCCGATCGCAGAGCTCGATGCTGTCCTCCAGCAGGGATTGGGCTGCCGCGTCGTCACCGCACGCACGCCTCAGCTGCGCGAGGACGTTGAGCGATGTCGCTTCGGCTCTCGGAAGTCCCGCGTCGCGCAGCAGCTGCATACTCTCCTCGCCGAGCCTTTGCGCCCGCTCCAGGTCGCCATCGTGCAGCGCCGCTATCGCCAGCCGTTGCAACAGGATGCCCACGCCGGCATCGTCGCCGACCTCGCGGCAGGCGGCGAGGCTCAACTCGTAGTCGGCCAAGCCGGCGTCCTCGTCGCCGCAGATGGTGGTCGCACCCCCGCGCACTCGGTAAGCGCGGGCCCGCAGCGCCGTTGGTAGCACCGCCGCGGTGCTGGCGAGGAGGTCAGTGATCCAGCGCCGGCCCTCCTCCGCGGCGTTCGTCGCCCAGTAGTTCTCCAGAGCGGTGGCCAGCTCGATGCCCAGCTCGGTCTCGCCGCTCGCAACGGACCAGCTCAACGCCGCACGGATGTTGTCCTGCTCGGCAATCGCGATGTCGTGTCGCATCTCACCGACTGACTCCATCGTCAGGTGGGCCGAGCGCATCACCGTGAGGTAGTGCTCTGCATGGCGCCGGGCCACCACTGGCCCGTCGGGGCTCTCCCGCAGCCGTTCTGCGGCCAGCTCCCGGATCGTCTCGAGCATGAGGAAGCGCCTGCCCGCCCGCCGCACCAGCGATTGGCGGACCAGCGACTCCAACACGTCGACCGCGCACTCGCAGACGGCTTCGGCGGCCGACAGGTCGAAGCCGCCCGCGAAGACGGCCAGGCGACGGAAGAGGAGCCTTTCCTCGTCGGAGAGCAGATCGTGGCTCCACTCCAACGTTGCCCGTAGTGTGCGCTGCCGGGCCGGAGCGTCGCGCCGGCCGCTGGTGAGAGTGCCCATTCGCTGGTCAAGGCGAGCGAGCATCTCCTCGGGGTGCAGCAGTCGAGTGCGCGCCGCGGCCAGCTCGATGGCGAGCGGCAGGCCGTCGAGCCGCCGGCACACCGCGCGCACGACTTCCGGATCGGCGCTCTGGTGGGCACGTTCGGCGAACAGCTCTGTCGCGTCCGCGAGGCCCAGCGGCGCCACGTCGTACTCCGCCTCTCCGGCCAGCTCGAGAGCGGTCCTGCTGGTAGCCAGCACCCGCAAGTGCGGGCAGCTCGCTAACAGGTTCGCGAGTTCGTCCGCGTAGCTCAGGATCTGCTCGAGGTTGTCGAGGACGAGCAGCAGGCGCTTCTCGCTGATGTGCTCGGCAAGCGGGCTCTGCGCACCCGCGGTCCGGGCGATGACCGAGCTGACCAGCCTGGGGTCGTGTACCGCGCTCAGGTCAACCCAGAGAACTCCGTCCGGGAACGCCCCGACGGTCCGTCCGGCGGCTTCGATGGCCAGCCGCGTCTTCCCGCTCCCGCCGATCCCGGTCAGCGTGACCAGTCGATGGGCGCCCAGCAGGTCCTGCACCGCCGCAACGTCGTCCTCGCGGCCGACGACCGTGCTCGTCGGCGCCGGAAGGTTGGTGGCGCTGATCGACCGCAGCGGTGGGAAGGCGTCACTCCCTGCCTGAAAGAGCCGCAAGGGCTCCGGCAGGTCCTTGAGGCGGTGCAGCCCCAGGTCCGCGGTGTCGACCCACTCCGGAAGCTGATCGCGGGTCGCTGAGGAGAGGACGGTCTGCCCGCCGTGGGCAGCTGCGGCGATGCGTGCAGCGACGTGGACATCCAAGCCGACGTAATCCGCACCTCGCGCTTCCGGCGTTCCGGTGTGCAAGCCGATCCGCACCCGGACCGGTGTCGCGATCAGGGCGGCGTGTACGTCCGTGGCAGCCTGCACTGCGCGATGCGCATTCGAGAACGCAGCGAAGAACGCATCCCCCTCCGTGCTCACCTCGATCCCCCCGTGGCAGTCGAGCGCGTGGCGGACGACGACGCGGTGCTCATCGAGGATGCGGCCGTAGTCCGCCCCGTGTTGGTGCAGCAGCCGGGTGGAGCCCTCGATGTCGGTGAACATCAAGGTCACGACGCCGGTCGGCAGGTCGACCACAGCCGAGATTCTCCACCCGGGGGTGCGGCGTCGAGTCGTCAGGGCGTGAAGGGACGGGCCGGGTAGCGCAGGGCCGGCCGGGTCCCGCCGAGGCCGCTGCCGACAAACGGCAGCACCAGGTGGGACGCCGTCGCCGTCGTGCCGCCGAGGACGCCGACGA
>DATLOQ010000059.1:0-2010 GCA_035536235.1 Mycobacteriales bacterium | reverse complement strand
GCCCGAGACGATCAACTACCGCACGCTCAAGCCCGAGAAGGACGGCTTGTTCTGCGAGAAGATCTTCGGGCCGACCCGCGACTGGGAGTGCTACTGCGGGAAGTACAAGCGCGTCCGCTTCAAGGGAATCATCTGCGAGCGCTGCGGGGTGGAGGTCACCCGGGCCAAGGTCCGCCGCGAGCGGATGGGCCACATCGAGCTCGCGGCCCCGGTCACGCACATCTGGTACTTCAAGGGCGTACCTAGCCGCCTGGGCTACCTGCTCGATCTCGCGCCCAAGGATCTCGAGAAGATCATCTACTTCGCGGCGTATCTGATCACGGGCGTGGACTCGGACGCGCGGCATCGCGACCTGGCGAGCATCGAGGCGCGCGTCGGTGTGGAGCGCAAGCGCATCGAGGACAAGCGCGACGCCGATGTGGAAGCGCGCGCGAAGAAGCTGGAGACCGACGTCGCGGAGCTCGAGGCCGAGGGCGCCAAGGGCGACGCGAAGCGCAAGGTGCGCGACGGCGCGGAGCGCGAGATGCGCCAGCTGCGCGACCGCGCGCAGCGTGAGCTCGACAAGCTGGACGAGGTGCTCGACACGTTCCGACGCCTCGAGCCCAAGCAGCTCGTCGGCGACGAGATCCTCTACCGCGAGCTGCGCGAGCGTTTCGGCGAGTACTTCACCGGTGGCATGGGCGCGGAAGCGCTGCAGCGGCTGCTGGAGAGCTTCGACCTCGAGGCCGAGGCCGAGTCGCTCCGCGAGACCATCCGCTCCGGCAAGGGCCAGAAGAAGGCCCGCGCGCTCAAGCGCCTGAAGGTCGTCTCAGCGTTCCTCAACACCCGCAACAGCCCGATGGGCATGGTCCTCGACTGTGTTCCGGTCATCCCGCCGGACCTGCGCCCGATGGTGCAGCTCGACGGCGGTCGGTTCGCGACGAGCGACTTGAACGACCTCTACCGACGCGTGATCAACCGGAACAACCGGCTCAAGCGGCTACTTGACCTGGGTGCGCCGGAGATCATCGTCAACAACGAGAAGCGGATGCTCCAGGAGGCCGTCGACGCGTTGTTCGACAACGGCCGCCGCGGTCGGCCCGTCACGGGTCCCGGTAACCGCCCGTTGAAGTCGCTGTCCGACATGCTCAAGGGCAAGCAGGGTCGGTTCCGTCAGAACCTGCTCGGCAAGCGCGTCGACTACTCCGGCCGCTCGGTCATCGTCGTCGGCCCGCAGCTCAAGCTGCACCAGTGCGGATTGCCCAAGCAGATGGCGCTGGAGCTCTTCAAGCCGTTCGTCATGAAGCGGCTGGTGGACCTCAACCACGCGCAGAACATCAAGAGCGCGAAGCGCATGGTGGAGCGGGCCCGGGCGGTCGTCTGGGATGTGCTCGAGGAGGTCATCACCGAGCATCCGGTGCTGCTCAACCGCGCGCCGACGCTGCACCGTCTGGGCATCCAGGCCTTCGAGCCGCAGCTGGTCGAGGGCAAGGCGATCCAGATCCACCCGCTGGTCTGCACGGCGTTCAATGCGGACTTCGACGGCGACCAGATGGCGGTGCACTTGCCGCTTTCCGCGGAGGCGCAGGCCGAGGCCCGCATCTTGATGCTCTCCAGCAACAACATCCTCAGCCCCGCCCACGGCCGGCCGATCACCTCGCCGACGCAGGACATGGTGCTCGGGCTCTTCTACCTCACCGTGAGCGCCGACGGCGCGATCGGTGCGGGCCGCGCGTTCTCGTCAGTGTCCGAGGCCCTGATGGCCTACGACGCCGGCGAGCTCGACCTGCAGGCGCAGGTGAAGATCCGGCTGCGCGACGCGGTGCCGCCGCGCGAGTGGGAGGCACCGGAGGGCTTCGAGCCGGGCCAGGTGTTCACCCTTGAGACGACGCTCGGGCGTTGCCTGTTCAACGAGGCGCTGCCCGCGGACTACCCGTTCGTCGACCTCGAGGTTTCCAAGCGCCAGCTCGGGTCCATCGTCAACGACCTCGCCGAGCGCTACCCGAAGGTGCAGGTTGCGTGGACGCTCGA
>DATLOQ010000058.1:0-26582 GCA_035536235.1 Mycobacteriales bacterium | reverse complement strand
CGTCGGCCCCGCCCACGTCGGCCCCGCCCACGTCGGCCCCGCCCACGTCGGCCCCGCCCACGTCGGCCCCGCCCACGTCGGCCCCGCCCACGTCGGCCCCGCCCACGTCGGCCCCGCCGCCGAGCATCTCGCCGACCGCTTCCCCAGACGTCGCCGCGACGGTCATCAGCAGCCCGCTGCCGACAGGGTCTTCCAGTCCCTCACCTAGTGCTTCGGTGCTCGGCACCAAGGAGCGGCGGCCGGTGGTGGGGGGGCCTCAGGTCGCCCCGACAAAGCAGGTCCGAACCAGGCTCAGCGACAGCGGTCCCGCAGTTGACCTCCCCCGCGCTCTCCTCGCTGGCGCAGCGCTCGTCGCGGGGGGCGCTGTATCGACCGCTGCGGGCGTGCGGCGCGCCCAGTCCGGGGACCCGACCGAGCCGGAGGTCATCCCGGGGCTTTGACCCTGCGCGGGACGGGTCGGTATGCTGCTGGGTCGTTGCGCGCAGTGGTTTTGCCCTGCGCTCACGCCCGTCGCCGAATCCGGTGCGCGGGCGCACCGGAACGAGCGAGCAGACAGGGCAGCACCGTGCGTACGTTCTCCCCGAAGGCTTCCGACGTACAACGTCAGTGGCACGTCATCGACGCCACGGACATCGTCCTGGGCCGGCTGGCCAGCCAGACCGCCAAGCTGCTACGCGGCAAGCACAAGCCGATCTACGCCCCGCACGTCGACACCGGCGACTTCGTCATCATCGTCAACGCGGCGAAGGTGGCGCTGACCGGCAACAAGGCGGCGCAGAAGAACTACTTCCGGCACTCCGGATATCCCGGCGGGCTGCGGTCGACGTCCTACACCGAGCTGCTCGCCACCCGGCCTAAGTTCGCCGTCGAGAAGGCGGTGAAGGGGATGATTCCGCACAACTCCCTGGGCCGGCAGATGATGTCCAAGCTCAAGGTCTACGACGGCCCTGACCACCCGCACGCCGCGCAGATGCCGGTGCCCTACGAGCTGACCCAGGTCGCTCAGTAGCACTGGCCGACCTCCACCCACTTTCCGCTTCTCCCCTGTCTGAAAGGCACGACATGCCCGAGCCCGCAGGTCTGGTCCGCGCGACTGGTCGCCGCAAGGAGGCCGTCGTCCGCGTCCGCCTGATCCCTGGCACCGGCACGTGGAAGCTCAACGGTCGCACCCTCGAGGACTACTTCCCGAACAAGGTGCACCAGCAGCTCGTGGCCGACCCATTCAAGACGCTGGAGAAGTCCGGCAACTACGACGTCATCGCCACACTGCACGGGGGTGGTACGTCCGGGCAGGCCGGCGCACTGCGCCTGGGCATTGCGCGGGCGCTGATCACCATCGAGGTCGAGGACCGCCCGGCGCTGAAGAAGGCCGGCTTCCTCACCCGGGACGCGCGGGTCAAGGAGCGGAAGAAGTACGGCCTGAAGAAGGCCCGCAAGGCGCCGCAGTACTCCAAGCGCTAACCCGCTTCTCTTGGGCCGGCTGTTCGGTACCGATGGGGTTCGTGGCCGGGCGAATGCTGACCTGACGCCGGAGCTCGTGCTTGCTCTCGCGCAGTCTGCGGTTCGAGTGCTTGCCCCCTCCGTTGTGCGGGCCTCTGTCGTCGTGGGGCGTGACCCGCGGGTCAGCGGGGAGCTGTTGGAGGCGGCAGTGGTTGCCGGCCTGGCTTCGGCCGGCGCGGACGTGCTGCGGGTCGGCGTTCTACCCACTCCTGCGGTTGCCTTCCTGACGGGCGAGCTGGGCGCCGACTTCGGCGTCATGCTCTCCGCCAGCCACAACCCGATGCCGGACAACGGCGTCAAGCTCTTCGATCGCTCCGGCTACAAGCTCTCGGACGACACCGAGGATGCGATCGAGGCCGGCCTGGACGCGCCGTGGGAGCGGCCCAGTGGAGGAGAAGTCGGCCGGGTCCGGGCGATCGACGCGCTGGACCGTTACGTCGAGCACCTGGTCGCCTCCGTCAGCTGCTCGCTGGCCGGCTTGCGGGTGGTCGTCGACTGTGCGCATGGGGCGGCGTCGGTCGCGGCTCCTGAGGCGATGCGCCGCGCCGGCGCGGAGGTCACGGCCATCAACGCCGAGCCGGACGGGCTCAACATCAACGACGGCGTGGGCTCCACCCACCTGGAGGGGCTCATCGCCGAGGTGCGCACCCGGGGTGCCGACATCGGGATCGCCCACGACGGCGACGCCGACCGCTGTCTCGCAGTCGACGCCACTGGTGCTGTGGTCGACGGCGACGCGATCCTGGCGGTGTGTGCTGTGGCTGCGCTCGAGCACAACCGGTTGGCCCACGACACGGTGGTCACGACGGTGATGGCGAACCTCGGCTTTCGCCTCGCGATGACGGAGTGCGGGATTCGGTGCGTCGAGACGGCAGTGGGTGACCGCTACGTCCTGGAGGCCATGCGCGCCGGCGACTACACACTGGGGGGTGAGCAGTCCGGCCACGTCATCTTCGGCGACCGGCTCTGCACGGGGGACGGCCCGCTCACTGCCCTGCGACTGCTCGAGCGGATGGCCGAGACGGGACGGACGCTGGCCGAGCTCGCCTCGGTCATGACCCGGCTGCCGCAGGTCATGCTGAACGTGCCGGTGCGCGACCGCACGCAGCTGGACTCCTCGGCCGACGTCGCGGCAGCGGTGTCATCAGCGAGAACGGAGCTCGGCGACGCGGGGCGGGTGCTCGTCCGACCTTCGGGCACCGAGCAGCTCGTCCGGGTCATGGTGGAGGCGCTCGATCCGGCCGCCGCCGCCCGTCACGCCGAGCAGATCGCCGATGTCGTCCGCCGCACTCTGGGCTGAATCACCCGCGCCCCCCGGTGATCAGCGCGATCAAGGCGTCGAGAGGAGGTGGTGGGTCGGCGACGACGACCGGCTCGTCACAGGGGATGAGGCCACGCAAGAAGACCGGACCGGGGTCGCTCTCGTGGGCTGCCGAGGCAGCCAGCAACGTCCGGGCGGCTGCTGAATCGGAGCTGCGCAGCGCCGCCGCGCCGAGCCGAAGGAGCGCGCTGATGCCGGAAAGCAGGCCAGTCGCCATGCACGCGCGCAGGCCGGACGCCACATGTCGGCGCGCCCCGTCGATGTCGCCGAGGCTCGACGCGAGTCGTGCCTCGACCATGGCTGTTCGCACCGCTGTCTCGTCGGGCGGGGTGCCTCCGCGGAGTCGAGCGATCACCTCGTCGGCCGCCTCGGGATCGGCTTGGTCGAGCTCGCAGTCGGCGAGCACGACGTCGACGAACGGCTCATGGACCCCGAGCTCACTGCTCACGCGCTCAGCTTCGGAGAGACTGCGCCGGGCCGCCCCGACGTCTCCACGACGTCGCTCCACGTCGGCGAGCTGGGAGAGCAGCAGCGGTAGGTAGCCGCGTACGCCGTCGGCGCGGCACAGGTCCGCCGCACGCACGAAAGCCGCGCGCGCCTCGTCCAGCAATCCGGCGCCTAGCGCGGCTCCCCCCGAACGCACTTGCCCGCGGATCATGCTGTTCACGTCTCCCAGATTCCGCGCGAGCTCCACTGCCTGCGCCGCTGAGGCCTGCGCGGCGGCCCACTGCGCGCGGCGGATCGCTAGGCCGGCTTCCATCGCAGTGCCCTCACAGAGCACGACGTCACGGTCGTAGAACTGGTATCTGGGGGACTCCGCAGCTGCCGACCGCGCGAGGCTCAGGCCGCGACGTACGGCTTCCTCGGCTCGATCGAGCTCCCCGCGCAGCTGGTGGAGATGGGCGAGCCAGATCCACGATCGTCCCTCGAGCACGGGGCGTCCGAGCGCGGCAGCTTCGTCGATGGCCCGAAGCGACCAGGCCTCCGCACGCGCCAGGTCACTGGTCAGCGACCCGACGGCGACGCAGTCGAGAAGGGTGAAGGACGTTTCAGAGGGTTGGCGGGTCCGGCCGAGGACCTCGACCGACCGGCGGATGAGCTCGTCCCAGTGCCCTCGGTGCCAGGCTGCGTCGGCCATATCGGCGAGCAGCTGAGCTTCGGCGTCCACTTGGCCGCCTTTGCGGAAGTGGTCGAGTGCAGCCCACAGGTTGTCGAGCTCCCGATGGACGTAGGCGACCGCGGGAGGCTCCGTGAAGCGGCCGACGACGAGCGCGGCCACCGAGTCGCGGAAGTACGCCGCATGTCGGTCGCCGACTCCCTGGCCGCCGTCGGGCTGCTCTGCAAGGCGCTCGGCGGCGTACTCCCGGACCGCCTGGAACAACGCGTACCGCGGCTCCCCGTCGTCGTCTGTGCGGAACCGGACGAGGGACTTGTCGACGAGTGAGGAGAGCAGCCCGACCACATCGGGGCACTCTGCTGAGCAGACTGCCTCGACGGCCTCAGGAGATGTGCCCCCGGCAAACACCGAAAGGCGGGCGAGGAGGTCCCGTTCCACCTGGTCCAGCAGGTCATAGCTCCAGGCGATGGTGGCGTGCAGCGTCTGGTGGCGCTCCGGGAGGTCGCGCGCTCCGACCCCCGGCAGGCCCATCCGCCCGGTCAGCCGCGCGAGCAGCGCGCGGGGCGGGAGGGTCTTGACGCGGGCGGCAGCGAGCTCGATCGCGAGGGGCAGTCCCTCCAGGCGTGCGCAGATCTCGGCGACGGCCGGGGCGGATTCATTGTCCACCGCGAAGTCGGCGAGGACGTCCCTCGCGCGGTCGATGAAGAGCTCGACCGACTCGTAGGCCGCCAGCACTTCGTGGGTTTGGCTCGTGACCGGCACGGCGAGCGGCTCGAGGGCGAACTCGCGCTCGCCCCGCAGGTGGAGGGGCTCGCGGCTGGTAGCCAGGATTCGCAGCCCTGCTGCCGACCCCAGCAGGTCGAGCAGCGCGGGTGCTGCCGCCACGACCTGCTCGAGGTTGTCCAGAACGAGCAGGACGTCCTCTGTGCCGAGTCGCTTGCTCAGCGCGGGCAGCAGGTTTCGGCTCTCCCCGGCCCGGACGTCTAGCGCCGCGGCGACGGTGTGGAGCAGCAGCCCCGGCTCCCGCACCGTGGAGAGGTCCACGAAGTAGGTGCCACCTGCGCTCTGTGCCGCGATCCGCCCGGCGACCTGCAGAGCGAGCCGGGTCTTGCCGACCCCACCGAAGCCGGTGATCGTGACGAGTCGGTGCTCGCTGAGCAACGCCATGACGGTGCTCACGGCGCGTGTCCGCCCGACGAAGCTGGACAGCTGGAGCGGGAGGTTGTGCCGTACGGCGTTGAGTGAGCGCAGGGCCGGGAAGTCCGTCGGTAAGTCCGGATGGCAGAGCTGGAAGACCCTTTCGGGACGGGCGAGGTCGGGCAGGCGGTGGTCGCCCAGGTCGATCAGCGACGCGCCGGCCGGCAGGTCACCACCCAGGATCGCCTCGACCGCGGAGGACACCAGGACCTGGCCGGGGTGGCCGATGTCCCGCAACCGCGCGCACCGGCTGACCGCCTCGCCGAGCAGGTCCTCCCCGCGCTTCACGACGTCCCCGGCGTGCACGCCGACCCGCACCCGAAGCGGCTCCGGAGTTGGCCAGCGTTCCCGCAGCAGCGCCGTTTGCAGCGCCAGCGCCGCCTCGATCGCCGGTCCGGCCGCCCCGAATGCGGCGAACTTCGAGTCGCCTTCACCCTGGTCCGGCGGACGACGCCCACCGTGCTCGCGGATGACGTCGTCGATGATCTCGTCGTGCCGAGCCATCGCCGCGTTCATCTCTGCGCGAGCTGTCCGCCACAGTCTGGTGGAGCCGCCGACGTCCGTGAGCAGCAGCACCGTGGTGGCGCGGTGTACCAGCAACTTGCCTCTCTCCCGAAGTCGACGACGGTAATGGTGGCAGGTCGCAGGTACCCTTGGCCCAAAGACGGCAGGAAGCAGGGGCGTCCGTGTGCGGCATCGTGGGGTACGTCGGCGAGCAGCCGGCGCTTGAGATCGTCCTCGACGGTCTTCGGCGCCTGGAGTACCGCGGCTACGACTCAGCTGGGGTGGCCATCCTGGACGCCGACGCTGGCGTCGAGGCTGCGACGTTGGCTGTGGAGCGCCGGGCCGGCAAGCTGGCCAACCTGGAGAAGTCGCTCGACGGCGTCGAGCTGCGCGGCACTCTCGGCATCGGCCACACCCGGTGGGCGACCCACGGGCCGCCCAATGACCGCAACGCGCACCCGCACATGGACTGCAGCGGCCAGGTGGCAGTCGTGCACAACGGCACCATCGAGAACTTCGAGGAGCTCGTCGCAGGGCTCAATGAACGCGGTCATGAGCGCAACAGTGACACTGACACCGAGGCGGTGGCCCACCTCATCGAGGAGCGCTACACAGGAGATCTGGCCGCTGCGGTGCGCAGTGTGTGTATGGACCTCGAAGGCTCCTTCGTGCTGGTGGTGACCCACGCGGCTCACCCGGACCTGGTCGTCGGGGCCCGGCGCAACCTCCCGCTGATCGCGGGGATCGGGAGCGGCGAGAGCTTCCTCGGCAGCGACGTCACTGCTTTCATCGCCCACACCCGGGAAGCTCGGGTGATCGACCAGGATCAAGTCGTCGAGCTGCGCCGGTCCGGGGTCACTGTGACCGACCTCGACGGCACGGTGGTCCCCGGCGAGACGTTCCACGTCGACTGGGACACGGCGGCCGCCGAGAAGGGCGGCTACGAGTTCTTCATGCTCAAGGAGATCGAGGAGCAGTCGGGCGCGATACGGGACACTCTCGGCGGGCGGCTCACTGCCGACGGCCTGCTGCACCTCGACGAGCTGACGATGAGCGCCGAGGACGTCCGCGGCATCGAGCAGGTCGTCATCGTTGCCTGCGGCTCGGCCTACCACTCGGGCTTGGTCGGGAAGTACGCGATCGAGCGCTGGACCCGACTGCCCGTGCAGGTGGAGATCGCCTCGGAATTCCGCTACCGCGACCCGGTCGTTGGCCGCACGACCCTTGTGGTCGCCATCAGCCAGAGCGGCGAGACAGCCGACACCCTCGAAGCCGTGCGACATGCGCGCGCCCAGAAGGCTTGGGTCCTCGCCGTCACCAACACGATCGGCTCGACGATCTCGCGGGAGTGCGATGCCGCGCTCTACACGCGTGGCGGGCCGGAGGTCGCGGTCGCCTCGACCAAGACCATCATCACGCAGATCACCGCGATGTACCTCGTGGGCCTCTACCTGGCGCAGCTGCGCGGCACCCGTGACCCCGACGAGGTGCGTGCGCACCTGCGCGACTTGCAGGAGATCCCGGCTCTCGTCACCGAGGTGCTCTCTCGGATGGAGCCGGTCCGGAAAATTGCCCGCGACATCGCCACTGCCGACCGGGTGCTCTTCATCGGCCGACACGTCGGCTATCCCATTGCGTTGGAGGGCGCGCTCAAGCTGAAGGAGCTGGCCTACGTCTCGGCGGAGGGCTTCCCGGCAGGAGAGATCAAGCACGGCCCCATCGCGCTGATCGAGGAAGGCACCCCGGTGGTGGTGATCGCGGCTCGGCATGCCCTCTCGGCCAAGCTGGTCAACAACGTCCAGGAGGTGCGCGCCCGAGGTGCCCGCACGATCGTCATCGCGACCGATGGCGACGACAGCGTCACGCCGTACGCCGACCACCTCATCCGCATCCCTGACACCAAGAGCCTGCTGGCGCCTTTGCTCACCATCGTGCCGATGCAGGTGCTCTCCGCCGAAGTCGCCAGGGCGCGCGGCCTCGACGTCGACCAGCCCCGCAACCTCGCCAAGTCCGTCACCGTCGAGTAGCGGCCGCCGGAGTGGCTGTGCTCGGCATCGGGGTCGACGTGTGCGATGTCGCGCGCGTAGCTCGACTGGTCGAGCGCACCCCTCGCTCTCGCGAACGACTCTTCTCACCCGGCGAGATCGCGTACGCCGGCACTGGCCCCGCGGCCGCCGAACGTCTCGCGGCCCGCTTCGCTGCCAAGGAAGCGGTCATCAAAGCTCTCGGCGGCGCTGTGTCAGGGATGAGCTGGCACGACATCACGGTCGACAGCGACGGCGCCGCGCCGCGGCTCGTTCTCGCCGGCGCTGCGGCTGACCAGGCAGTCGCTCTGGGCATTGGGCACTGGCACCTCTCGTTGAGCCACGACGCCGGCGTCGTGATCGCCATGGTGGTGGCCGAATCGTGACGTTGCCCGAATCATGAAGCTGGGACAGCCGTGAGGCCGGTGTACACCGCTGAGGAGATCCGCGGACTCGAACGCGCGGCGATGACATCGTCGAGGGGGGCGGAGCGGGCGACCGAAGCCGAGCTGATCAGGCGGGCGTCGTGGGCGGTAGCGCACCGCGCCGCGGACTTGATGGGTGGCACCTATGGTCGCCGGGTGCTGGTCGCCTGCGGGCCGGGTCACAACGGCGCGGATGCGCTCTGGGCGGGAGTCCACCTGGCCCGCCGGGGTGCCGCCGTGAGTGCCTGCCGCCTGCGTCCCGACGACGCCGACGGGCAATCCCGGGACGCCGCGGCCGCCCTGGCCCTGGCTGGCGGCCGACTGATCGATGGGCCCGCGCCTGCGGCGTTCGACGTGGCCATCGACGGGCTGACCGGCCTGGGATTCGCGCCGCGGGCAGGCACCGAGGACTCGCGCCTCGCCAGTCTCGCCGGCGAGCTGCGCGCTTCCAGCGCGGTGGTGGTGGCAGTCGATCTGCCGAGCGGCGTGGCTGCCGACACGGGATGTGCCGCGGACTGGGCAGTGCGGGCCGACGTGACGGTGACGTTCGGCGCCCTCAAGATCGGGCTGGTAGTCGGGCGCGGCGCCGATCTCGCCGGGGTGGTCGAGGTGGTGGACATCGGCCTGGGGGCACTGCCGACGGCCAGCACGCGGATCCTCGATGCGGATGACGTCGCCGGGATGCTGCCGGCAGTGCATGCCGCGTCGACGAAGTACTCCAGAGGTGTCGTCGGCGTGGTGGCCGGCGGTCCGGCGTACGTCGGGGCGGCGGTGCTCTGCGCCGGAGGCGCGCTACGCGCCGGGGCGGGCATGGTGCGGCTGCACGCGCACCCAGCGACCGTCGAGGTGGTGCGGGCGCGGTGGCCGGAAGTCGTCGGCGTGGAGCTCGATCCCGAAGCGGTGCGCCAGGACGAGAAGGTCGACACCTGGGTGGTTGGGCCCGGCCTGGGCACTGATGACGACGCGACGGACGTCGTACAGGCGGTGCTGTCCAGCTCCCCACCGGTGGTGGTCGACGCGGATGCGATCACCATCGTGGCCCGCCATCCGGCCCTGCTCAGCGGTCGTCTCGGCGCCACCGTGCTGACGCCCCATGCGGGGGAGTTCCGCCGGCTCGCCGGCGGCAGCGCCGAGGAGATTGCCGGCGACCCGCTGGCGGCCGCACGACGCGCTGCAGCCGAGTTGCACGCCTGGGTGCTGCTCAAGGGGATGCGGACGGTGGTGGCCAGTCCGGACGGTGACGCGCTCATCAACCCGACGGGCACTCCGTGGCTGGCCACCGCCGGCACCGGTGATGTGCTCGCCGGTGCGATCGGCACCCTGCTCGCCGCAGGACTAAGGCCCCAGGAAGCGGCCGGGGGCGCCGCGTGGCTGCACGGGCTGGCCGCTCGGCTGGCGTGCGGCGGTGCACCCTTGGTCGCCATGGATGTCGTGGACTGGTGGCCGCACGCCGTGCGTCAGGTGCAGCGACAGGCGGGTTAGCCTTGCGCCGTGACACCCGCCAGCAGGACCGCACTCGGCCCCATGCTGCGCGCGGAGGCGCAGATTGACCTCGATGCGATCCGCTCCTCTGTCGCCGTGCTGCGCGCCAGGGCCGGCGCTGCTTCGCTGATGGCGGTCGTCAAGGCGGACGGCTACGGCCACGGCGCGGTGCCGGCGGCGCGAGCAGCGCTCGACGCGGGCGCGACCTGGCTCGGAGTGGCCTATCTCGAGGAGGCGCAGCAGCTGCGGGGTGCCGGGTTGGAGGCGCCGATCCTGCTGCTCGCCGAGCCCGCCCCTGACGTCGTGGCTGACGCGGTGGCACTTGGCGTCGACGTCGCGGTGGGCACGGCTGCGTCCCTGGATGCTGCGGCGACCTGCGGCTCGGGTGCCCGCGTCCACCTCAAGGTCGACACCGGGCTGTCACGCGGCGGGTCGCGGGCCGAGGGCTGGCCCGCGCTGTGCGCCGCGGCTGCTGCCGCGCAGAGCACCGGCGGGCTCACAGTCATCGGCGTGTGGAGCCACCTCGCGTGTGCCGACGAGCCAACCCATCCCAGCATCGAGCGACAGGTCGCTGACTTCCGCGACGCGCTGGAGGTGGCCTCGTCGTACGGCCTCCATCCGGAGCTGCGACACCTGGCCAGCTCGGGCGGCATCCTCGCGCGACCCGACACCCACTTCGACCTCGTCCGCGCCGGCATCTCCCTCTACGGCATCTCTCCAGGGCCTGCGGTCGGCTCCGCCGCCGAGCTAGGGCTCCGGCCGGCGATGCGGCTCCGGGCCCGGGTCGCTCTCACGAAGAGAGTGCCGGCGGGCACGGGCGTCTCCTACGGACACCGGCATGTCACCACCCACGAGACGACGCTGGCGCTGGTGCCGCTGGGCTATGCGGACGGAGTACCCAGGGCGGCAGCCGGTGTCGCCGAAGTGCTCCTCGGCGGACGCCGCCGCGTCATCGCCGGCACGGTCTGCATGGACCAGTTCCTGGTGGAGGTCGACGACGACCGGGTCGCCGCGGGCGACGAGGTGGTCATCTTCGGCCCCGGTGACGACGGTGAGCCCACCGCCGACGAGTGGGCTCGGTCGATGGCGACGATCGGATATGAAGTGGTCACCCGCATCGGCGCGCGGGTGCCGAGGGTCTACGTCGGCGAGGGATCGCTGGTCCCCTTCGGCGAGGGATCGCTGGTCCCCTTTGGCGAGGGATCGCCATGAGCGGCCGTACGACGCGAGGGCTCGTCGCGGGAGGAGTCGTCGGGTCCGTAGCGGCCGGCATCGCCGCCGGCGTCGCGTTGGAGAAGCTGGTGGTGGGGCGCACCCGGCTGCGTCCGGATCCAGAGGCCGCCGAGCCGTTCGGCCGGCTGCCTGGGCGCACCTCGGTGGTCACGCTGCCGGACGGCGTCGTGCTGCACGTCGAGGAGACCGGATCCGGTCCCCTCACCGTCGTGTTCTGCCACGGCTGGGCGCTGTCCCTGGCCAGCTGGCACTACCAGCGCAAGGACCTCGACGATGTGGCCCGCCTGGTCTTCTACGACCATCGCGCCCATGGGCGCAGCACCCTGGGGGACTCCGCCCAGCACTCGATCGACCAGCTCGGTCGCGACCTCGGTCACCTCCTCGATGAGGTCGCCCCCACCGGCCCGGTGGCGCTCGTGGGTCATTCCATGGGCGGTATGACGATCATGGCCCTGGCCGACCAGCGGGCTGATCTCTTCGGGACCCGGGTGGTGGGCGTCGTCCTCATCGGCACGTCGGCCGGGCGGCTCATCGACATCGGCCCGGCGCTGTCGATCCGGGCGACCGCCGTGCTGACCAACCAGGTGCTGCCACGGCTGCAGGCCATCGCGACGAAGCGGAGCCGCTGGATCGAGCGCGGCCGGCGGATGGGCAGCGACGTGTCCTTCCTGCTCAACCGGTTCACCGGATTCGGGGCGAACGCCAGCCCTGCGCAGGTGGAGTTCGTCGAGCGGATGATCGCGGCCACTCCGATTCAGGTGATCTCATCGTTCAGCGGGACCTTCCCCGTGCACGACAAGTTCGAGGCCCTGGCCACCCTGGGCACGGTGCCGGTGCTCGTCCTCGCCGGTGCGGACGACCGGCTCACGCCGCTGTCGCATGCTCGCGAGATCGTGGCGCGCGCGAGCGGGGCGGAGCTCATCACCTTCGAGGGGGCCGGGCACATGGTGATGTTCGAGCGGGCGCCTCTGGTCAACCTGCACCTCCGGGCCTTCTTCCGGCGGATCACCAAGGAGCGCGCCCGCGCCGCGGGCCGGGGCGCGTGATCGGCGCCGCTTCCGCCGCGCGGGGGAAGCCCGTGGAGATCAGCACCCCGGAGCAGATGCACGAGCTGGGTCGCCGCATCGCGTCGCGCTGCCTGCCCGGGGACCTGGTGCTGCTCACCGGTCCCCTCGGGTCCGGCAAGACCGTGCTGGCGCAGGGGATCGGCGCGGAGCTAGGAGTGCGGGGCCCTGTCACGTCGCCGACTTTCGTCATCGCCCGGGTGCACCGGGGGGGCCGGCTGCCCCTCGTGCACGTCGACGCGTACCGCCTCGCCAGTGTGGGCGAGGTCGACGACCTCGACTTGGATGCCGAGCTCGAAGACTCGCTTACCGTCGTGGAGTGGGGAGCCGGTCTGACCGAGATGCTCGCTGACGCATTCCTCGAGGTGAAGCTAGCGCGACGGCCCGATGACGAGGTCAGGATGGTGCAGATCTGCACCGCCGGCACTCGTTGGTCCGCCGCAGACCTCGAGGCGATCAGCGATCCTCCGGGACTGCCCCTGGGCACCGAACCAGAAGAGTGATCGAATGCCGGGGGTAGGCGGCGCGCCCGCGCTGATCCGCCTTCCGACGCCGATCTTTCGACACCGGCAGCTAACGGAGGTCACACAGTGGGTCTGAGTCTCGCGAGCATTCTGGCTGAGTCCGCGCAGCGGCACAGCGATCGCATTGCGCTCATCCTCGGCGAGACCAAGCTGACCTACCAGCAGGTCTGGCACATCGCCCGGCAGTACGCCGCCGTCCTGCGCGACCGCGGCGTGGCCCCTGGCGACAAGGTCGCGCTGCTGCTGCCGAACACACCGCATTTCCCATTCGCCTACTTCGGCGCGCTCGCGCTCGGCGCTGTCGCCGTACCGGTGCACGCTCTGCTCACCTCCGAGGAGATCGCGTACGTCCTCGAGGACTCCGGCGCGAAAGTCCTCATCTGCGCGGCACCACTGCTCGGTGAGGGCGCTAAGGGCGCAGAGCTGGCCGGCGTGCCGGTACTCAGTGTGCTGGACGGCGGTGATGCGCAGGTGGAGCGGATTGACGCGCTGGCCCAGACGGCGACCCCGATCGACAGCTATGTCATGCGAGAGCCGGGCGACGTGGCGGTCGTGCTCTACACCTCAGGCACGACGGGGAAGCCCAAGGGCGCGACGCTCACGCATCTCAACGTGCTGCTCAACGTCGACGTCTCGGTGATCGACTCCTTCGACGTCACGAGGGACGACGTGATCCTCGGCTGCCTGCCCCTCTTCCACACCTTCGGCCAGACATGCTGCATGAACACCGCGTTCCGCGTGGGTGCGACCGTCGTGCTGATGCCCAGGTTCGACGGTGCCGGTGCGCTCGAGCTGTTGGTGAAGGAGAAGTGCACGATCTTCATGGGGGTGCCGACCATGTACATCGGCCTCCTGGAGGCGGCACGAGCCGACGACAAGCGTCCCCAGCTCAAGAGCGCCCTGTCCGGCGGCGCGTCCCTACCTCTCACCGTGCTCGAGTCGTTCAAGGACGTCTTCGGTGCCGACATCAACGAGGGCTACGGCCTGACCGAGACCTCTCCGGTCGCCACGTTCAACCAGCCCAGGATCGGGCGCAAGCCCGGGACCGTCGGGACGCCGATCTGGGGAGTCGACGTGGAGATCGCCAAGGCTGATGTCGAGGACCACATCGAGCTGCTGCCCAGCGGTGAGCTGGGAGAGGTGGTCATCCGCGGCCACAACATCTTCGCGGGATACCTCAACAAGCCGGAGGCGACCGCGGCCGCGATCGTCGACGGGTGGTTTCGATCCGGCGACCTGGGCACCAAGGACGCCGAGGGCTTCGTCACCATCGTCGACCGCAAGAAGGACATGGTCCTGCGGGGTGGCTTCAACGTGTACCCGCGCGAAGTGGAGGAAGTGCTGCTCCGGCACCCGGCCATCGGGCAGGTGGCCGTCATCGCGGTGCCGGACGACACCCACGGCGAGGAGGTCTGCGCCTGTGTCATCAAGGCGCCCGACGCTGCGGCGGACGACGAGGCCCTGAAGACGGACATCATCGAGTGGTCGAAGGAGCACCTGGCGAAGTACAAGTACCCGCGCATCGTGCACATCGTCGACGCGTTTCCACTCGGGCCGTCCGGCAAGGTCCTCAAGCGCGAGCTGGTGGACCGCTTCGGGAGGAGCTGAGCAGCCCGGCCGAGTCGAAGGTCCCGCCGTACGCCGGCGAGAGCCCGTGAACGGCGGCCTCCCGGAAGCGAGTGACGCCGAGCCCCGCTGCGCGCGCCGGCAGTGCTCCGGCGAGTGGCTGCGCGGCGGCGGTCTCCAGGTCGGCCACATTGCTCCGCTCGACCTGACCGGGCGTCCGGGGCCATGACCCGATGACCACCCCGCCCAGCGGCAATCCGCGATGCGCCAGCGCTTCGAGGGTGAGAGCGGTGTGGTTGAGGGTGCCGAGCCCCGCGGCCACGACGACGATCACGGGTGCGTCGAGGAGCCCGGCCAGGTCGGCCAACGTGGTGCCGGCCGAGTCGAAGCGCACCAAGAGGCCGCCGGCGCCTTCCACCACGACCAGATCGTGGCGCGTGGCGAGGCCGAGGGTGAGCTCGGCTACTGCGTGTATCTGCACGGGGGGCACCTCCGCGGCGCGGGCGGCGGCCTCCGGCGACATCGGTTCGGGAAAGGTGGCGCCGACGTGCGCTGACGTCTCGTGCAGGCCCGACAGCCGGCAGACCGTGTCGCGGTCGGCAGGCGCCGGAAGTCGGGAACCCGTCTGGGCGACCTTGACGTAGGCCACTGACCGACCTCTGTGCAGGGCGACGGACACCAGTGCCGCGCTCACCACGGTCTTGCCGACCCCGGTGCCGGTGGCAGAGACGACGACGATGCTCACGAGCGCGCACCGAGGCAGAGCTGCGCGACTGCATCCAGCGCGGATGCCACGAGCTCGAGGTCGTCGGGGCTGAGGTCGGCACGCGCGGTCAGCCGCAGCCGAGACGTGCCGGCAGGCACCGACGGGGGTCGGAAGCACCCCACGTGCACACCGACCTGGGCTGCTGTGCGGGCCGCAGCCGACGCGAGGCCGGCATCTCCCACCATGACGGGCACGACCGCTGCATCGGGTCGGCGGCTGGCCAGGCCGCGCTCGCGGGCGAGTGCGTCGATGTCCTTGGCTCGTTCGCGCACACGGGCAGCGAGGCCGGGCTCGGCGACCAGCTGGTCCAGCGCCGCGAGCGCTGAAGCGGCGCTCACCGGTGCTAGCCCGGTGTCGAAGATGAAGCTGCGGCCGGTGTTGATGAGGTGCTCGACCAGGTCCTTCCGACAGAGCACCGCGCCGCCCTGCGCACCCAGAGCCTTCGACAGGGTGATGGTGACCACGACGTCCGGCTCACCGGCCAGGCCGGCCGCCGCCACGGCTCCGACGCCGCCGGCACCGACGACACCGATGCCATGAGCGTCATCCACGAGGAGCACGCCGCCGTGGCGTCGTACGACGCCGTGCAGGGGCGCGAGCTCGACGAGATCCCCGTCGGCGGAGCTCACCGACTCGGTTACCACCGCCAGGCTCCTGCCGTGGTGGGCAGCCAGGATGCGGTCGACGGCGGCCAGGTCGGCGTGCGGCGCGACCACCACGTCGGCACGACAGAGCCGAGCAGCGTCGATCAGCGAGGCATGCGCTCGCTCGTCGGACACGAGGAGGCCGCCGGCACCGACGACCGCGGCCACTGCGGCGAGATTGGCGAGATATCCGGACGAGAAGACCAATGCCGCGGGTGCGCCGGTGAACAGAGCCAGCTGTTGCTCCAGCTCGGCGTGCACCGCAGTCGTGCCGGTCACCAGGCGGGACCCGGTCGCACCGGCCCCCCACGTGTCGAGCGCAGCATGGCCCGCTGCGACCACCGCTGGATGCGTGGACAGACCGAGGTAGTCGTTCCCGGCCACGTCGAGCAAGCCGCCTCGCACCTGACGGGGGCGAAGCTCGCGGTGCACTCCGGCAGCCGCTCTGGCTGCGGCGGCCGGCCCCAGCCAGCCCAGGGGGTCCTCCCAGGTCACGGCAGCAGGCCGTCGAGCACTGCTTCGACGCTCGCGATCACGACATCGGTCAGCAGCATCAGGTCGTCGTACGTGATGGCCAGCGGCGGCATCAGCACGACCACGTCGCCGAGTGCTCGAATCAGCACTCCGTGGTCGCGGGCGCGGCGACTCACCTGCCAGCCGGCCCGCAGGGCGGGCTCGAGCGGTGCGCCGTCGGCCTTCGTCAGGGCGATGCCGGTCATCGTGCCGGCTCGGCGTACGCCGGCCACCCCCTTCCGCCCGTCGAGGCGGTGCAGCGCATCGCCGATCCAGGAGCCCACCTGGCGGGCGTGCCCGACGGTGTCGCGCTCCGCCATCAGGTCCAGGTTGGCGATCGCCGCGGCGCAGGCGAGCGGGTTGGCGGTGTAGGTGTGGCCGTGGAAGAACGTCCGCAGGTCCTCGTGCCGGCCGAGGAACGCCTCGTACACCTCCTCCGTCGCGAGCACTGCAGCGAGCGGGAGGTAGCCGCCGGTGAGCCCTTTTCCGCAGACCAGCAGGTCGGGGCTCACGCCGGCCTGCTCGACGGCCCACATGGTGCCGGTGCGCCCTACTCCGGTGGCGACCTCGTCGACCAGCATCAGCGCGCCGTGGCGGTCACAAGCGGCGCGCACGCCGCGGAGGTAGGCCGGGTCATGGACCAGGATCCCGCCAGCGGCCTGCACGATCGGCTCGACGACAACGGCCGCAGTGCGCTCACCCTCAGCTTCGAGGACGCGTTCGATATCAGCCACGGCGACTGCAGCGCGCTCGGCAAGAGCCTGGCCGGGCGTGGGCGTTCCGGGGGAGGCGGCTTGTCGAGTCTCCAGCAGGATCGGCCGGAATGTGGCGAAGAACGTGTCGATGCCGCCGACGCTGACAGCGCCGAGGGTGTCGCCGTGATAGCCGTGCTCTACATGGACGTAGAGCGGGCGGTGCTCGCCTCGCTGCGCCGCGGCCTGGAACGAGATCTTGAGCGCTGCCTCGACCGCGCTCGAGCCGTCGCCGGCGTAGAACACGCGGGACAGACCCGGCGGTGCGACGGCAACGAGCCGCTCGGCAAGCTCGACGCCGGGACCGTGGGTGAGGCCGAGGAACGTCGAGTGCGCGACTCGGTCGAGCTGGCGGCGTACGGCGTCGTCGATGGCGGGCTCACGATGGCCGTGGGTGAGCACCCACAGCGAGGACGTGCCGTCGAGATAGCGGCGACCCGCGTCGTCGAAGAGCCATACCCCTTGGCCACGATCGATGACCAGCGGGGGCTCGTCCGGCCAGTGCCCGTGCTGGGTGAAGGGATGCCACACATGCGCGAGATCGGCCTCGACCACGCCGGTCCGATGCGTCGCGTCCCGGTCGATGATCACGGTGGGATCCTGCCAGAGCGACGGGGCCGGCCCGGCCCGCGCGGCAGCGGCAGTCTGCGCCCCTGCGGCGGTGACGTGCGACATAGGCTAGGTCGATGGTGCTCACCCTCGCCATCGACACCTCGTCAGTCGTCACCTCCGTCGCGCTGCACGACGGCGGCCGTTCCGACGACCAGGCCGTGGTGCAGTGCGTCGATGAGCACGCCCCCCACCGGCATGTCGAGCTGCTGGCACCGGCGGTCGAGGCGGTGCTGCAGGCAGCGGGCTGCCGGCCCCGCGATCTGGGCAGGGTCGCCGTGGGAGTGGGTCCCGGGCCGTTCACCGGCCTGCGGGTGGGTCTGATGACGGCCCGCGCGTTAGGGCATGCCCTGGACGTCGAGGTAGTGGGAGTGGGATCACTCGACGCCATTGCCGCGCAGGTGGTGGGCTCGTCAGTGGTCGTCGTCACAGACGCCCGCCGCCGGGAGGTCTACTGGGCGCAGTACGCCGCGGACGGGGTCGCGCTGAGTCCGGCCGCCGTCGACAAGCCCGATGCGCTTGCGGAGCACCTGCGCGCCAGCGACTTCACCGGTGAGGTGGTCGGGCTGGGCCGCTCGATCTATCCCGACGCCTTCCGCGAATTCCCCGGCACCGCGGATGTCTCGCCGTCGGCCGCATGGGTCGCTCGACTCGCCGCGGCCGGCCGGGGCACCAGCTCGACGGCACCGCTCTACCTGCGCCGTCCGGATGCGCAGACTCCGGGGCCGCGCAAGCCGGTGCAGCCGTGACCATCGTCGTACGCCGGATGCGCTGGTGGGACATCGACGCAGCGATGGAGCTGGAGCGTCAGCTCTTCACCGAGGACGCGTGGTCCGCTGAGCTCTTCTGGTCCGAGCTCGCCCAGCACAAGGTCACCCACTACGTGGTGGCGACCCGGGAGGCGACCCTCGTCGGGTACGCCGGCCTCGCCGCGTACGACGGCGAGGCGTACATCCAGACGATGGCGGTCGCCGAGACCGAGCAGCGGCAGGGCCTCGGTCGCCGGCTGCTGCGCGAGCTGCTCGTCGAAGCGCGGCAGCGAGGCGCAGAGCGGGCGGGCCTGGAGGTGCGCGCTGACAACTCGCCGGCGCAGGCGCTCTACCGGCAGTTCGGGTTCGCGCCGGTGGGCCTGCGTCGGGGGTACTACCAGCCGTCCGGCGCGGATGCGATCGTCATGATCGTCGAGGACATCATCTCGTCGGCGTTCGCTGACCTGCTGGCCGTGTCGATGAGCCCGCGGGCAGCCGCCCGGTGAGTGCCGGCGCCCTGGTCCTCGGCATCGAGACGTCCTGCGACGAGACCGGCATCGGCCTGGTCCGGAACGGCGTCCTGCTTGCTGATGTCATCGCGTCCTCGGTGGACGAGCACGCGCGGTTCGGCGGCGTCGTGCCGGAGGTGGCCAGCCGCGCGCACCTCGACGCCCTCCTGCCCACCGTCGACAAGGCGCTGGCGGACGCCCGTGTTCGTCTCGCCGACCTCGACGCGGTGGCGGTGACGGTGGGGCCGGGGCTGGCGGGTGCGCTGCTCGTCGGGGTGGCCGCCGCGAAGAGCTTCGCGCTCGCCCTCGGGGTGCCGCTGATCGGGGTCAACCACCTCGCCGCGCACGTCGCGGTCGACACGCTGGAGCACGGACCCCTTCCGCGGCGCTGCGTAGCCCTGCTGGTCTCCGGCGGGCACAGCTCGCTGCTCCTGGTCGAGGGCGGGGAGGCGGTGGAGACCTTGGGCGCCACCGCCGACGACGCAGCGGGAGAGGCCTTCGACAAGGTTGCCCGGGTGCTCGGCCTGCCGTTCCCCGGCGGCCCGCACATCGACCGGGTGGCAAGAGGCGGCGATGCCGCAGCGATCAGGTTCCCGCGCGGGAAGTCTCACGACGGCACCTTCGACTTCTCGTTCTCCGGCCTGAAGACAGCTGTTGCGCGCTGGGTCGAGGCCTGCGAGCGGGCCGGGGAGAACGTGCCCGTGGCGACGGTGGCTGCGTCGTTCCAGGAGGCGGTGGTCGACGTGCTGGTCGACAAGGCGCTCGGTTCTTGTGCGCACCACGATGCCGACGTGCTCGTCGTCGGCGGGGGTGTCGCTGCCAACAGCCGGCTGCGCGCCGTCGTGGCTGAGCGGGGTCGTGCGGCGGGGATCGAGGTGCGAATCCCGCGCATGGCCCTGTGCACCGACAACGGCGCCATGGTGGCTACGCTCGGCGAGCAGCTGCTGCTGCGCGGAACGCGCACTCCGCTCGATGTCTCGGCCGATCCGGGGCTGGCCCTGGGCGCGGGGACGTCCGGCTCTTCGGAGAGGACGACCCGGTGATCACGCGGATGTGGGAGGCCGGGGTACGCCCGGAAGTCCACGACGAGTTCGTGCGCTGGCTCACCGACCAGGTCTGGCCGCTGATGGCGGAGGCCGACGGCTTCGCCGGCGGCGAGCTCTACACGGCGTACGACGGAGCCTCGAGGCTGGTGTTCATCACCCACTGGCGGGATGAGACATCGCTGGAGGCATTCGCTGGTGCGGACTGGCTTCGCGAGCCGGTCGTCGGCGCCGACCCTGCGGGCGACTTCCTCGACGGGACGCCGCGGGTGTGGCACTTCCGGCCGCTGCCCACCCCGCCGGCTGAGGACACGGGGTCGATTTAGGCATCTGGCGGTTGACGAGCGCCGGGGTCCCGATGAGGATGCGACCGAGCGACGTGATTGACAAGCGGGGCCCGGGGGGCTCGGCGCCGTCGTTCCTAAGATCTGGGGGACACCATGCGCATGCGCTATCTCGCCGCGATCGCCGCACTGGCGGTGCTCGCCACGGGCTGTGGCGACGACGACGCTGACGCTGACCGGGCCGCACCCGCTGCGCCGACCGCAGTCGAGTCGAGTGCGCCGACCACGCTGGCCTTCACCGTCGACGTCGACGGCAAGACCGACACCTCGCCGGTGTCGCTCTACGCGATGTTCCCGAAGGCGCTCTCGGCGCGCCCGGGCGACTCGGTGTCCTTTGTTCTGCAGGACACCGGCGAGCCGCACACGGTGGCCTTCGGCACCACCTTCGAGAAGGCCCTCGCCTTCCGCAAGGCCAACCCGAAGTCCGAGGAGGGCGCGCCGGAGGAGAAGCAGATCCCCGACCTGCTCCCCGACGGTCCCGGGGACGCGTTCCAGGCCGGCGCACAGCCGTGCGTGCTGCCCGCCGGCGCACCGCCGATCACCGACTTCACCAAGCCATGTGCCAACACCAAGCCGACGGAGTTCACCGGCACCGACCAGCTCTTCACCAGCGGCTGGATGGGTCCCGACCAGCCCTTCACGTTCACCGTCGCCGCAGCTGCCAAGCCGGGCACCTACAACTACTTCTGCCAGCTGCACGGCCCGGACATGGGCGGCACGCTGACGGTCGTCGCTCCGGGCGCGACCGTCCCCTCCCCTGCAGAGGTCAAGGCGAAGGGCGAGGCGGAGAAGGATGCGCTCATCGCGCAGCTCTCACCGGCGTTCGCGGCGCTCGCGGCCGCCAAGGGTCCGGGGGATGCCGTGGCCGGCACCTTCGCGCCGCCACAGGGCGACGTCTTTGTTCAGGGACAGGTCAATGCGTTCGGTCCCGCGGAGATCGCCGTGCCGGTCGGCGGCAAGGTGACCTGGAACGTGCTGGGCCCGCACACGATCGCGTTCAACGCACCGGCCGACGCAGTCGGGCTGCGGGCGCCCGGCGCGGACGGGGCCGTTCACCGCAGCGAGAAGGCGGAGGCGCCGGCCGCGAGTTCCGGGCAGAAGTTCGGCCCGCAGGGACCGAGCGGTGACCCGATCGACGGCGGGAAGTGGAACGGCGAGGGCTACCGCTCCTCCGGGATCATCCTGGCCTTCGAAAAGCCCGTCGCGTACTCGATGACCTTCACCAAGGCCGGCACCTACAAGTACCTGTGCCAGATCCACATCGACATGGAGGGCACGGTGAAGGTCGGCTGAGACCGACCGCGCTGCTCGTTGCAGCAGCGCTCGTCGTACCGGTCGCGCCAAGCCTTGCCACTCCGGCTGGACGCGACCGGGGCTCCGGGGTAGCGCAGCGCATCGACTTCCCCGCCCGGGGCGCCACCAGCGTCTCGAGCCACGACATCGCGGGACATGAGTCCGCCGATGGACTGCTCCTGGTCTCCCAGCGCCGCCCGGCTCCCGCGCGAGGGGCGACAGCATGTCCGAAGGACACCCCGGTGCGTCGCTACGACGTGGTCGCCATCGCAGTGGACATCACCCTCAACCGGTACCTCGACCACGACCCGCAGGGGCGCGCCTTCGTGCTCGCGGCGGACCTCCCGCGAGCTCGCGCAGAAGAGGCTCGTAACGACCTGGCCCGCCGGACGGGGACGGAGCCGGCCGTCAGCGCCGGACTGCAGGGCGACGCGATCCAGCCGCTGACCCTTCGTGTCAACCAGGGCGAGTGCCTGCGGGTGTCGTTGCGCAACGACATCCCGGACGAGCCGGCCAGCCTCATCGTCCACGGGGTGGCGTGGCGCCTGGCGGGATCGCGTACGCCGGCGCTGAGCACGACGGCGGCCGCCGTCGCTGCGCCCGGCGGCACGGTCGACTACGAGTGGTACGTGTCGCCGCGCGAGCCTGAAGGGACGCGCTATCTCAACAGCAGCGGCGCCGAGCGCTCCCAGACCAGCCACGGGCTCTTCGGGGCGGTCGTGGTCGAGCCCGCCGGGTCGACGTACCTCGATCCCCGGACCGGAGCTCCGCTGGTCTCGGGCTGGGACGCCGTCATCCGCGCACCTGACGGGAAGGCGTTCCGCGAGTTCGCGATCTACTACCACGAGGTCGGGGACGAGACCTTCCAGCCCGATGCCGGTGCGGGTGGCAAGGTCCCGCTCGTCGACGACCTCACCCACGCCTACAAGCCTTCGGGCCGGGCGCTGAACTACCGCAGCGAGCCGTTCCTCAACCGGATGCGCTTGCAGCAGGGCCGACAGGGCCGCTTCGACGAGTCGGTGGCGTACAGCTCCTACGCCTTCGGCGACCCCGCGACACCGGTGCTGCGCACCTACCTCGGCGAGCCGGTGAAGGAGCGGGTCGTGCACGGCGGCTCGGAGGTGTTCCACGTCCACCACGTCCACGGGGGCGCCACTCGGTGGCGTCGGCAGCCGGGCGCTGGGCCGACGGGGCTGCGCAGCGGAGTGGACAAGACGCCGCCGCTCCTGCCCGGGGTGAGCGAGCGCACCGACTCCCAGTCAGTGGGTCCGTCGGAGACGTTCGACATCGAGCATGAGTGCGGCGCCGGTGGGTGCCAGGGCTCAGTGGGTGACTTCCTCTACCACTGCCATGTCGCGCAGCACTACTTCGCCGGCATGTGGGGCCTCTGGCGCGTGTACAACACCGCGCAGGACGGGCCGGCGTCGACCGATGCGCTGCCGCCGCTGGCCGAGCTCCCCGACCGACGTGGGCAGGTGCGGGCCGCCGTCGACTCCCGCGGGCTCCCCGGCATCGAGGTGACCGTCGCCGGTGCGCGCTCCCGGCTGACGGAGACGACTGTTACCAGCTGGGTGGCGCGGCAGCTCCCGCCGCCGGGAGTTCCCCGCGGGTACGACGCCGCCGTCCTCGACTGGGGGGTAGCCGGCGGGCAGGTCGTCGGCGAGCCCGAGACGAAAGACCGCTGGCCGGGTTACTCACCGCGCGCCCCCGGCCGCCGAAGACCGGTGCTCTTCGACCCGATCACGGGCAAGCTCGCCTATCCGCACCTGCAGCCGCATCTGGGCCGAAGACCACCGTTTGCGCCAGGCCACGGCCCGGCCCCGTATCTCGACCCGTCCGGCGGACCGGATCTGCCTGCGCCGGGAACGAGCGGCGACTCGAGTGTGTGCCCAGCCGGCACCCGCCGGCAGTCCTTCGGCCTGCGCGCCATCACCGTGCCGGTGCCGCTGCACGGCAAGTCCAACGTCGTCGACCCGGACGGGCAGCTGTTCGTCCTGGCCGAGCAAGAGGCAGCGGTGCGTCGGGACGGCCGCTTGCGCACCCCTCTGGCGATCCGGGCCAACGCGGGCGAGGACTGCCTCGACCTGACGCTGACCAGCGAGCTGGTCGACAGCCCAGAGAACAACGGCTTCGCGAAGGTCAACGCGCACGTCCACTTCGTTCAGTTCGACGTGCAGGGGAGCGACGGCGTCACCGCTGGCTTCAACTACGAGCAGTCGGTGCGTCCGTGGGCAGTGGAGGGCGAGCGGCTCACCGCGCCGCTGGGGGTCGGGGCGACGACTGTCGCGCTCACCTCTGCGGCTCGGTTCCAGGCCGGCGTGCTCGTCGCGGTGGGAGTTGACGAGGACCAGGATTTCGAGGTCGCTCGCGTCGTGGCCGTCGTGGGGTCGACCATCACGCTCGACCGGCCACTCCGTCGCGCCCACCCGGCCGGCACGGCCGTGACGACAGAGTTCGTCCGCTACCGGTGGTTCCCCGACGTGCAGTTCGGCACCGCGTTCTTCCACGACCACGTCAATGCTGTGTCGTCGTGGCGCCACGGGCTCTTCGGGGCGCTCATCTCGGAGCCGCCGGGGTCGACGTACCACGACCCGCGCTCGGGCGCTCCGGTGCGCAGCGGACCGGTCGCCGACGTCCGCACTGACGCACCCGTGTCCGTCGACGTCGACGGCTCCTTTCGTGAGCTGGTCCTCTTCGTCCAGGACGACAACCCGCTGACCCGCCTGGGCAGGTCGACCGGCAGCTCGCTGAACCTGCGGGTCGAGCCCCTTGCCGCCCGTTCGCGCGGCGCTCCCTCGATGACCTTCAGCAGCACGGTGCACGGCGACCCCGAGACGCCCGTCCTCGACGCCTATGCCGGGGATCCGGTCGTGCTGCGGACGCTTGTCGGCGGAACCAACGACGTACATACCGTGCACGTCGACGGCCACCAGTTCCGGACCGAGCTGTGGAACCCAGTTGGACCACTGGTGTCGACGGCGCACCTTGGCATCTCCGAGCGCTACGACCTCGTGCTGCCCACCGCGGGAGGTCCGGCGCAGCGACCCGGCGACTACCTCTTCTACATCGGTCGGTCGTTCCGGCTGCGGGAGGGCAGCTGGGGGCTGATTCGGGTGCGCGCCGGTCCGGCCGGAGCGGCTCTGCAGCCGCTGCCGGGCAGCACTGCTCCTGACGACCCGGTCGGCGACACGTGTCCCACCGGCGCGACTCGGCGCACGTTCGACGTGGTCGCTGCCCCTGCCCCGCTGCCGGTCCTCCGCGGTACGCCGGGCGCCGTGTTCGTCCTGCGCAGGGATCTGCCGGCGCTGAGGTCGGGTGCCCCGGTGTCGCCATTGGTCCTGCACGTCGGAGTGGGGGACTGCCTCGTCATCGACCTGGCCAACGAGACGACTGCTCCGGTGTCGCCGCACGTCGACCAGCTGGTGGGCGACGCTCCGTCGTCCGGCATCGCCACCGGCGACCTGCCGGACCAGGCCACAGCACCGGGGGGGTCCCGCTCCTACTCCTTCTACGCGCACCCCCGCACGGGGGAGACAGTCGGCATGCTGCGCGACGGGGGCGACCTGGGCTCCGGCCCGGGCCGAGGGCTCTACGGTGCCGTCGTCGTCAGCCCGGCCGGTGCGGTCTTCCGCGACCCGGGATCCGGTCTGGTGCTGGACCCGCCCGTCGGTGTCAGCGTCGTGGTCGAGCCGGTCGGACGTCCGGCGTACCGGGACTTCACCCTGCTTCTGCACGACGACGACGCGAGTCTTGGCACGCACCGGATGCCCTACCGGCCACGGGTCGACGGCCGGGTCGGCATCAACTACCAGGTGGCCTCGCTCGCCGACCGGCTCCGCCACGACGCCGACAGCGGCGCGGCCTACCGCAGCTCGGTGCACGGCGACCCGCCGACGCCGCTGCTCCAGGCCTTCGTCGGCGACGACGTCCGGCTCCATGTGCTCGCACCGTGGAGCGAGCAGTCGCAGGTGTTCGGTGTGGAGGGGCACCACTGGCGGGCCGAGCCGGGCCTGGCCGGCTCGAATCAGCTGTCTGCCGTCAAGCTGGGCGGGGCCGAAGGCGTGACGATGTCGCTGACGGCCGGGGGCGATGACGCGATGGTCGGCGACTTCCGGTACGGCAACCGTCGGCTGCCCTTCACCGAGGCCGGCATGTGGGGGTTGCTGCGGGTGCACCCTCGCGGCGCCGCGGCGCCGGCCGTGCGCCCTCTCCCCGGGGCGGCGCGGACCGTGCTCCCCGGTCCGGCCCTGCTCGGCGGGCTGGGGCTGATCGTGGCGGCCAGCGCCGGCCTGGCGCTTCGGGGCCGGCGCCTGCGAGCGTCCGGCGGTTGACTCCGGCGGCACCGGCGGCCTAATCTGCGACTTGGCACTCGGCACCTGAGAGTGCCAATCGGGACGAGACCTGACCCCGCGACGGCAGGCTCTCGAACTGCCGCCACTGTCCACGCGCAATACAACAAGGAGGGTGAGGCCGACCATGTCGACCGCCACCAAGAACAAGGTCTCCATCAAGCCGCTCGAGGACCGCATCGTCGTCCAGGCCAACGAGGCCGAGCAGACCACCGCGTCCGGCATCGTCATCCCCGACACCGCCAAGGAGAAGCCCCAGGAGGGCACCGTCATCTCGGTCGGCCCCGGCCGCTTCGAGGACGGCAAGCGCGTCCCCATGGACGTCTCCGTCGGCGACACGGTGATCTACAGCAAGTACGGCGGCACCGAGGTCAAGTACAGCGGCGAGGAGTACCTCGTGCTGTCCGCCCGTGACGTGCTCGCCGTCATCGAGAAGTAGTCCCCGTCCACACCCTCGCCGCCCCGGAGACCGTCCCACGACGGCCCGGGGCGGTGTGCTGAAAGGAATCGCATGGCAAAGATGCTGGAGTTCAGCTCCGACGCACGGAAGTCGCTCGAGCGCGGTGTCAACCACCTCGCCGACGCGGTGAAGGTGACCCTCGGCCCGCGCGGCCGCAACGTCGTCATCGACAAGAAGTGGGGCGCGCCGACGATCACCAACGACGGCGTGACCATCGCCCGTGAGGTCGAGCTCGAGGACCCGTACGAGAACATGGGCGCGCAGCTGTGCAAGGAGGTCGCCACCAAGACCAACGACGTCGCGGGTGACGGCACGACGACCGCCACGGTGCTCGCTCAGGCCATGGTCCGAGAGGGACTGCGCAACGTCGCTGCCGGCGCGGACCCGATGGCGCTGAAGAAGGGCATGGAGGCCGCTGTTGTCGCGGTGTCCGAGGCGCTGCTCAAGGCGGCCCGGCCGATCGAGACGCAGAGCGACATCGCCCAGGTCGCGTCGATCTCGGCGCAGGACCCGAAGATCGGCGAGCTCATCGCCGAGGCGATGGACAAGGTCGGCAAGGACGGCGTGATCACGGTCGAGGAGTCCAACACGATG
>DATLOQ010000057.1:0-8180 GCA_035536235.1 Mycobacteriales bacterium | reverse complement strand
ACCTGCAGGGTGATGTCGCGGCCGGTGAGGATCGCGGTCGCGGTGTCGACGCAGCGCTCCAACGGCGAGGAGACGACCGCCGTCAGGGGCAGCTCGGCGAGTCGTGCCGCCACCGAATCGGCCTGCTTCTGACCTCGCTCGTCAAGGTGCAGCTCGGGGGTCCAGCCGGCCAGCACCGGCCCGGTCATCCGCGTCAGCCCGTGGCGGACCAGCAGCACCGTCGTCATCAGAAGACTCTACCGACCGAGGTGCATGGCCGCCCTGCCTCAGGAGATTGTGCCGCTCGCCGTCAGCGCGAGGACGAGCGCACCGAGGACCAGCCGGTAGACGACGAATGCGTTGGTGCTGTGGGTGGCGAGGAAGCGCAGCAGCCAGGCGATGGCGGCGTAGCCGCTGAGAAACGCGACCACGGTCGCCAGCGCTGTTGTCGCGACGCCCGGCCCGTCGCCCGCACCGATCTCCGGCAGCTCGAGCAAGCCACTGAGGACGATGGCGGGCACGGACAGCAGGAAGGAGTAGCGCGCAGCAGCGGGGCGCTCCAGCCCGCGGAAGAGCCCGACGGACAAGGTCGCTCCAGAACGGGACACACCGGGCACGAGCGCGCACGCCTGCGCCATCCCGATGGCGACCGCATCGCCTGTGCCCATGCTGGCGAGCGGTCGGTCACGTGAGCCCACCCGCTCGGCGATCCCCAGGACCAGGCCGAGGACGACGAGAGCGGTGCCGATGACGTAGAGGTTGCGGGCCCCGCCCTCGATCTGATCCTTGAAGGCCAGCCCGAAGACGCCGATGGGGATCGTGCCGAGCCCGATGTACCACCCCATGCGGGCATCGAGCTCTCCGCGCAGAGCCGGCGAGCGCAGCGACCTCGTCCACGTCACGAGGATGCGCGTCAGGTCTCGGCGGAAGTAGATGAGCACAGCCAGCATCGTGCCGAGCTGGGTGACCGCGGTGAACGCCGCGCCGGGGTCTTCCCGGCCGAACAGCGCCGGCACGATCCTCAGGTGTGCCGTGGAGGAGACCGGCAAGAACTCCGTCAGGCCTTGGATGACGCCGAGCCCGACGGCCTCTAGCGAGCTCACTCCCCGATGCCTGCCTTGTCGAGCGCGTCGACGGCCTGTCGCAGCTGGACGAGGCGGCCCTCGAGATCGCTAGCTGTCGGCGACACCGAGAGCGTGGTGACCCCCGACTCGGCGTACTCGGTCATCCGCTCGGCGATGCGATCCACCGGGCCGAGAAGCGCTGTCTCGTCGAGGAAGTCCAGCGGCACCGCCGCCATCGCACCGGAGTAGTCCCGGGCGAGGTAGCGGTCTTGGATCTGCTGCGCGGCTTCGTCGTATCCGTAGCGACGAGCCAGCGCGTTGTAGAAGTTCTTCTCCCGCGAGCCCATCCCGCCGACGTAGAGCGCGGCGTACCCGCGCAGCGGCTCCGCGCAGGCCGCGATGTCCTCACCTACCGAGATCGGGACGGTGGGTACGACGTCGAAACCGGCCAGCCCGTCCTTGCCGGCGGTCTTGGCACCGCGCTCGACGGCGCCGAGCTGCTCGCCGGCGTGGCGGGCCGAGTAGAAGATCGCCAGCCACCCGTCCGCGATCTCGCCGCAGAGCTCGAGGTTCTTCGGTCCGACGGCGGCGAGGTAGATCGGGACGTGCTCGCGCACTGGGTGCACGATGAGCTTGAGCGCCTTGCCGGGACCGTCGGGTAGCGGCAGCTGCAGGTGGGCGCCGTCGTAGACGACCCGCTCGCGCCGCAGGGCCATCTTCACGACGTCGACGTACTCGCGCGTGCGTCCGAGCGGAGCGTCGTAGCGAACCCCGTGCCACCCTTCTGAGACCTGCGGTCCGGACACCCCGAGGCCGAGGCGGAACCGTCCGGCAGACAAGGTGTCGAGCGACGCTGCCGTCATCGCGGTCATGGCTGCGGAGCGGGCCGGGATCTGCAGGATCGCCGAGCCGATGTCGATGCGCTCGGTCTGCGCTGCAACCCAGGCGAGAGTGGAGACGCAGTCGGAGCCGTAGGCCTCCGCAGTCCAGGCCACGGCGTAGCCGAGTCGGTCGGCCTCGCGGGCGAGCGCGAGCAGGTCGGCTGCTTCGCCGCCCGTGCTCCAGTAGGCAAGATTGAGTCCGAGCCGCATGGGCGCAGCCTAACCACCCACACGTGCATGCAGGCGGTAGCGTCTGCGCCGTGAAGCATCGTCATCTGGGCCGCAGCGGCCTCGTCGTGTCCCGTCTCGCACTGGGCACGATGACCTGGGGCAAGGACACCGACGAAGAGGACGCGGCGCTGCAGCTGCGCGCGTTTCGTGACGCCGGGGGCACGCTCGTCGACACCGCGGACGTCTACGTCGGCGGCGAGAGCGAGCGGATCGTCGGGCGGCTGATCAACAAGGACGGCGGACGTGACGAGGTCATCGTCGCGACCAAAGCCTACGGCGGCACCGGTCCCGGACCGATGGGTCGGGGCAGCTCGCGTGGTCACCTGCTCGCGGCGCTGGATGCGTCCCTCGGTCGACTCGGCACCGACTACATCGACCTGTGGCAGGTGCACGCCTGGGACACCAGCACGCCCATTGACGAGACTCTCGCCGTGATGGACTCGGCTGTGCGCACCGGCCGAGTGCGCTACGCCGGCATCTCCAACTTCTCCGGCTGGCAGCTGGCCAAGGCGGCTGAGCACGCTCGGGCGCACCGCCTGGCCCCGGTCGTGTCGGCGCAGATGGAGTACTCGCTGCTGCAGCGCGGGATCGAGCGCGAGGTGATTCCGGCCGCGCTCGACGCCGAGGTCGGCATCCTCCCGTGGAGCCCGCTGGGTCGCGGCGTGCTCTCCGGCAAATACCGCACCGGGGCCATCCCGAAAGACTCGCGGGCTGCTCACCCGGACTTCAGCGGGTTCGTCGAGCCTTACCTCGACGACGACCGGACGCGGGTCGTCGACGCTGTGCTGACGGCGTCGGAGGGGCTCGGCGTCAGCCCGGTCGCCGTCGCCCTGGCCTGGGTGCGCGACCGGCCCGGAGTGGTGGCGCCCATCGTGGGGGCACGGGTGGTCAAGCAGCTGGTCGCCTCGCTGGCGTCGGAGCTGGTCTCGCTGCCCGCGGAGATCACGCAGGCGCTCGACGACATCTCGCTGCCGTCCCTGGGCTACCCGGAGCGGGTGCGGTGGGCCAAGGCGCACGAGGACGTCGAGGACTAGCTCTGCCGCGTCCGCCGTTTCGGCCGGGCGCCAGCAGGAGTTCGCGCTGCCCGCCGCGAAAACAAGTCGCATGTCCCTCACTCGCTGGATTCGCCCTGCCCTGGCTATCGGCCTCCTGGCCGCGACCCTCGGGCCGCTGCACCTCGCCGACGCCGCTCCCGCGCCCCGTCAGTCCGGGCCCGACGACGCCGTCGTGGTCGCGGTCATCGACTTCGGGATCTCGCCCTACCACTGGGACTACCTCGCGTCGAAGATGCCGCAGGCCCAGAACCGGGACCGCAGCGACGACCTGCCGCTGCGCAAGCCACCGCACACGTGGCTGCCCGGCTTCCCGAAGCCGAGTGCGTTCGCGTCGTACAACCGCCTCGACCTCACCCTCGACGAGGTCGACGACGGCGCCTCCCTCAAGGAGCTCGACGCTGCCGACAAAGAGAAGTGGGCGAAGGTCCAGCCGAGCAGCGTCAAGGAGCAGCACGTCTACTGGATGCCAGGCACCAAGATCATCGGCTCGATGGCCTGGGCGGCCGAGGACACCCCTCGGGGCACCATGATCCGCAACAACGTCCAGAGCGCGCACGGCACCGGCAGCAACAGCGTCTCCGTCGGCAACCTCAACGGGACCTGCCCGGAGTGCCTGCTCTTCTTCATCGACCTCGAGAACGCCACCGTCGCCGAGGGTGAGGACGCCATCAACTGGGCGATGAAGCAGTCCTGGATCGACGTCATCACCAACTCTTACGGCTACTCCGCCGCCGAGCGGGACCGCCTCTACGACGGCTCCGATGTCGAGCTGCAGCGCACGGCGACCGAGCGCGGGCAGACAGTCCTGTTCTCCGCCGGCAACGGACACGGGAGCGCCTTCACCGTGCCCAACCAGACGCTCATGTCCTCCCAGGAGGGCCCCGACTGGATCGTGACCGTCGGCGCCACAGACCCGAAGCACAACCGCAACTACCCGGGCGCCGGCAAGCCGGCCGACATTGCCGGGGTCGGCAGCGGCTACCCGAGCGCGTACAACGCCTCGTCCACCACCAACGGAGCGACGTTCGGCGGCACGTCGAACGCGACACCGACCATCGCCGGCACCTACTCCCGAGCGCTGTACCTGAGCCGACGTCAGCTCGCCGGGCCGAGTCGGATCCAGGCCAAGGGCGTGATCGCGACAGGCCGTGGCAGCTGCGGGCCGGTGCGCCGGGACTGCGAGCTGCGCGATGGAGTGCTCACCGGTGCCGAGTTGCGCAACCGCCTCTTCCAGGGCGCGACGCCGTCCAACGGGGGGTTCACCGACCTGACGTCCACCGCGCAGGCTCCGAAGGCGGCGGACGAGCGCTACTTCTCCGAGGGGCACGGGACCTACCGAGCGCGCCTCAACCGGCCCAAGACGGGTGACGGGGAGTGGCTGGCGGAGTTCCAGCGACTGTGGGGACCGTTGTCCGGTACGGCGGCCGTGCCCGCCCGCCCAGCGGACGAACGCGACTGGATGCTCGTCGACTCCTGGTGCCGGCAGCAGATCTGGGGACCGTGGAACGGCGGCTACTTCGTCAAAGGCAAGACCGCGCTACCCGGGCCTAGCCCCACGGCGCCGAGCCGGACGGCGTACCAGCAGGGGTGCACCGGCCAGCGCCGTCCGCCCTACTAGATCCTCAGGCTGTCGAGAGGAACCGGTCCAGGACGCGTACGCCGAATTCCAGGGACTCGACCGGCACCCGCTCGTCGACCCCGTGGAACATCGCGGAGAAGTCGAGATCGGCCGGCAGCCGCAGCGGTGAGAAGCCGAAGCAGCGGATGCCGAGCGGCGTGAGGTGCTTGGCGTCGGTGCCGCCGGAGAGCAGGTAGGGCACCGGTCGGGCGCCTGGGTCCTCCGCTCGCAGCGCGTTGGACATCGCCTCGACGAGCGCGCCATCGAAGGTCGTCTCCAGCGGACGCTGGCCGTTGGTCACCTCACGGGTGATGTCCGGGCCCAGCACGTCGTCGAGCTCTGACTCGAACTCCGCTTCGAACCCCGGCAACGGCCGTCCGTCGACCTGCGCAGTCGCCGTCTGCGGGATGACGTTCACCTTGTAGCCCGCCTCGAGCATGGTGGGGTTCGCGGTGTTGCGGATCGTCGCGCCGATCATCCGGCTGATCGGGCCGAGCTTGGCAATCGCCGTCTCGGGGTCGTCGAGGTCGATCTCAATCTCCAGGGCGTCCCCTAGCTCCGTGAGGAACGCACGCAGCGTCTGGGTGAGGTGGATCGGCAGCCGGGTCCGGCCGAGTCTGGCCACTGCTTCTGCGAGGGCTGTCACCGCGTTGTCGTCGTTGAGCATGCTGCCGTGGCCGGCCCGGCCGTGAGCGGTCAGCTTCATCCACGTCATGCCCTTCTGGGCGGTCTCGATGAGGTAGAGCCGCAGGTCCGGGGCGACCGTCACCGAGAATCCGCCGACCTCGCCGATCGCTTCGGTGACGCCATCGAAGTGGTGCCGGTGGTCGCGCGCGACGATGGCCGCACCTTCGTGCCCGCCTGCCTCCTCGTCCGGGAAGAACGCGAGGACGACGTCACGACTCGGCTTGCGCCCGGATTGCATGAATCCGCGCACCGTCTCCAAGGTCATCGCGACCATGTCCTTCATGTCGACTGCTCCGCGGCCCCACACGTAGCCGTCGATCACCTCGCCGGAGAACGGGTCCACCTGCCAGTCCGCTGCGTCGGCGGGTACGACGTCGAGGTGGCCGTGCACGAGCAGCGCGTCGCGGCTGGTGTCTGCCCCTTCGACTCGCGCGATCACCGCCGTACGGCCCGGCGCGCACTCCACCATGGTCGGCTCGACGCCGACCTCGGCGAGCTTGCCGGCGACGTAGTCGGCCGCCGGTCGTTCCTGCTTGCCGGGATTGGACGTGTCGATTCGGATGAGCTCGCTACACATCTCGACGACGTCGCTCACAGGAGCCTCCGGACTTGGAATCTTGCGGGGCTCGATCCTGTCATGCGAGCCAGAAATACTTCTGCACATGTCGCTGGAACACTTGCGCCGCAGCGCATTCTAGGACATAATCGAACACATGTTCGCATCAGCGGTGGTCGACCTCCGCGCCCCCCGGCAGGCGCTGCCGACGAGCGCGCGCCTGGCGCTGCTGCACGCCGCCGCACCCGGCCCCGAGGTCATCGCCGAGCTCGCCGCGATCGACGTCACCACGCTGGGCGGCTACGACCAGGTGGTGCTGCTGCAGACCTGGGAACGCCAGCGGCACTGGCTCGACGCGGCGACCCAGCCGGTGCTCACCGCCGTCGGCGGGCCCGACCCCGGTGAGAAGGACTGGGGCCGCGAAGAGATCGCCGCCGCGCTCGCCCTGTCGAAGATGACCGCCGGACGCCGCCTCGACACCGCCCGCCAGCTCACCGCGGTCCTCGCCCGCACCCTCGACGCGCTGCGCGCCGGCCAGCTCAGCTACTACCACGCCGCGCACCTCGCCGCCGAGACCGCAGCGCTGCCCGACACCCTCGCCCGCCGGGTCGAGGCCCTCGCGCTGCCCCACGCCACCGGCACAGTCGGCCGGGCCGGTGAAGGCCTCGGCGCGTTCCGCCGCACCGTCGCCCGCGCCGTCCTCACCGTCGACGCCGACCACACCGACCGCAACCACCGCAACCTCATCGGCGACCGGACCGTGCGCAGCTACAACACCGGCGCCGGCACCGCCACCGTCACCGCGGAGAACCTGCCCGCCGACAAAGCCGCCCTCGTCATGGCCGTGCTCCGCGCCCGCGCCGCCAAGACCGGCCCCGACGACCCGCGCAGCCGCGACCAGCGCCTCGCCGACGCCTACCTCGCCATCTTCGAAGACGCCCACGACCGGCTCGACCTGCCGCTGCAGCACGGCCGCCGCCCAGTCACCAGCCTCGTCTTCGACTTCCCGTCCTGGGCCGGCCTCGCCAACTCCCCCGGCTACCTCGACGGCTACGGCCCCATCCCCGCCGCGATGGCCCGGCGCATCGCCGACGAATCCGACCTGCGCCGCCTCATCACCGACCCGCTCACCGGCCACCTCCTCGACAGCTCACCGCGGACCTACCGGCCCAGCCAAGCCCTCGCCGACCACACCATCGACCGCTACCGCACCTGCGACGCACCCAACTGCAACCGCCCAGCCCGCAGCTGCGACCTCGACCACACCCAGCCGTTCAGCCACCACGGCACCACCACCCGCGCCAACCTGCACCCCGTCTGCGAACGCGACCACCCCCTGCGCCACGAAGGCGGCTGGCAGCTCAGCCGAGCCCCCGACAACAACAACACCACCTGGACCAGCCCCACCGGCCACACCTACACCACCACCCCCTGGGACTACCGACCGCTCGAATGAAGGCGCGCAGGACATGGTGTGATCTGGACGCTGCTCTACCCGCGTCAGGCGCCCGCGTGGCTCAGGTACTATCTGCGCCGTACCCAGTCCGGGTGGCGGAATTGGCAGACGCGCTAGCTTGAGGTGCTAGTGCCCTTCGGGGCTTGGGGGTTCAATTCCCCCCTCGGACACCGGATCAAGATCGTTTGCGTCGACGTGCCCATGGCGGCGTCTGAAGCCCCGGCTGACGGGTGAGGTGCCAAGCGCCCCGACAGTCACGGCACAGGTATGCGCCTCGAAGATCGGGACCTTGGCCGCTGCGCCTGATAGCTCGCATGGCGAGCTTCGCAGCTACATGATCGGGATACGAAATCTTTCGGCAGTCCGCCATCGTGGCGAGCCAATCGAACGGTGGCGCCCAGCCGGTTAGATCCGGACCTGCACCCGGGGCGTCGGTAATCCGTCGCAGCCCACGACCACCTTAAGAGGCGGCTAACCGCGCCAGAGTACGCCCAAGTGCGCGATCACAACCAGGGTCGAAGTCGCCAGACTTGACCCGTGCAATCTCGTGACGTCGGTCCTCGGACACCAGTCGTCGATTCTCGCCCAGCATTGGTGTGGCTAGGGGCGGCGGCCGCAGACTGATTGCGAGGCGAGGCCGCCCCCGTCGCGCA
>DATLOQ010000056.1:0-2625 GCA_035536235.1 Mycobacteriales bacterium | reverse complement strand
TGCGTGAGGGCCTCGACCTGCCGGAGGTCTCCCTCGTCGCGATCCTCGACGCGGACAAGGAGGGCTTCCTACGCTCCGGCACCTCGCTGATCCAGACCATCGGCCGGGCTGCCCGCAACGTGTCCGGGCAGGTCGTCATGTACGCCGACAAGATCACCGACTCGATGCGCAAGGCGATCGACGAGACCAACCGCCGTCGCGAGAAGCAGATCGCCTACAACGCCGAGCGCGGGCTCGACCCGCAGCCGCTGCGCAAGCGGATCGCCGACATCATGGACGAGATGCGCCTTGACGACGGCACTGACCGGGCGATGGCACCGGGTGGTCGCGGACGAGGACAGAGCCGCGGCAAGGCGCCGGTACCCGGCCTCGCGCTCGGTCCGGGCAAGCACGCCAAGGACCTCGCAGGCATGCCCCGCGGTGAGCTCGCCTTGCTCATCCAGCAGCTGTCCGACCAGATGCACGACGCGGCGCGCGACCTGCAATTCGAGCTGGCCGCCCGGCTGCGGGACGAAATCGGCGAGCTCAAGAAGGAGCTGCGTGCCATGCAGGCCGCCGGCGTCTAGGGTCTTGCGGCCGGTGGCGGGGCCGCGTTGAATGGCGGCGTCCGAACGATCCGGGGGAGGGTCAGATGAAGTTCATCCAGGTCATCGAGTACCAGACGAGCCGATTCGAGGAGATCAACGCGCTCGTCGAGAAGCACCGGGCCAACTCCGATGCGGGGTCGGGGCCCATCCGGGGCACTGTCGGGCTCGACCGTGACCGGCCCAACACCTACGTGAGCCTGATCGAGTTCGAGTCGTACGAGAAGGCGATGGAGAACTCCAACAAGCCCGAGACCACTGAGCTGGCCAAGCAGATGGCGGAGCTCTGCGACGCCCCCCCGAAGTTCTACAACCTCGACGTGGTCGTCGAGGGCTAGGGGATATTCGACGAGAGCTGCGGTCTGGCGTGTCATAGCGGACACGCCAGTTCGTTACTCGTGGAGTGGCGTCGTGGCAGACAGGGCTGGTGGTGACGGCTTCGGACGACGCGGCTCACGTACGCCGGCGGGTGGGCCACCTAGATCGTCCGGTGGCGCCCCCGCTACGGTGAGGGCGCGCAGCATCTGCCGCAGGGCCCGCCGGCACAGGAAGCCGGGGCCTCCTCGCCACCATGGTGTCGCCAAGGATGAGTAGATCGCCCGGCGCGCCCGGGCAAGCTCTGGCTCCACCGGTTCAGCATCCGCCTCGTCAGGGCTGATGTCACGACCCCGTTCGGTGCCGACGTCGTGCGGTGGGTCGTGGCGTCAGCTCAGCCGGATCTGCGGTCGTGCGCCGCGGGCCCCCGGCTCGCCGACGGTGATCCGGCCGACCGTGCGCGGGAACAGGTCGATGGTGCCGAACGCGTGGTTGGTGACTAGCAAGGACTACACCACTGAGTCCACCACTTCAGTCAGCCGCGAGCAGCTGGTCGAGGTCTTCCTGGTAGCCGAACGACAGGTAGAGCCCTCGGCGCTCGGCCATGATCTCGTCAAGCAGCGTCGCGCGCTCGGCACCGTCGACCCGCAAGGCCTGCTCGACGGCAAGGCATAGCCACGAGCCGGGCGAGAGGTATCGGTGCGGACGGCACTCGTCGATCAGGTCGGGCAGCCGGGCGAGGTCGCTCAGCCGGCCGGCAAGCCGTTCGGTTCGCTCCTGCAGCACCTGCACTACCGGCACGTCGAGAACCGCGAGCGGCAGGTGTGCCGCGACCAGGTCAGCGGCCCGCTCGATCTTCCCCTGCTGAAGCAGCGCCCACGCGCGGACCATGAGGTGCCGGCGCTTCTCATTCGGCCAGTTTCGCCGACCGATCTCTGCGCGCCAGGGCTCGACCGCGGCGATCGCGTCGTCGGTGCGGCCCAGGGCGAGCAGCGCGAACGCTGCTGTGCACGCGCCCCATTGCACCAGCACGAGGTCCTGCCGGGGCACGCCCTGGGTAACCAGCGGCCGGAGGACCTCGATGGCCTGCTCGTGCAGGCCGGTCCTATGCAGCATCGAGCCGTAGTTCGCTACCTCGAAGGGCCCGGCGCCCGGCGACCGCCAGCACCGCTCGGCGGCATCACGCGCCCGTGGCGGATCGATGGCTGCCAACAAGGTGCACGCGATGTCATCGGCAAGGTAGGGGACCATGTCTGGCGGCCATGGCGAGTCCGCCGGCACCGGCTCGGCGGCGAGGGCCTGCGCCCGAGCTGCGGCGTCCAAGCGCTCGGCGGCGGTGCGCTGGCGCCGGAAACCGCACCACATTGCGAACAGTGTCGTGTCCGGCCGATCGAGAACCGCAGCGGCCTGGTCGAGCAGCTCGGACCGTCCGGCGAGCACCGGGGTGAGGCCATTCGCTTCTGCATAAATCACTGTCGTGAGCGCGCGGAACGCAGTGAGGGGATCCGCGGGGCCAGCCTGGTAGATCTCCCAGGCAACAGCTGCCCCGCGGTCCAGCTCGCTGGCACGGTCGAGCACGTCGGGATAGGACAGGGGGAAGGAGCTGATGGCGCGCGGGTCGCCCGCGTCGCGGGTCGAGGACCAGGCGAGGTCGAGGTCGTCGAGGTCGGCAAGCACCCGGTCTTCACGCTCGCGCTGCTCCAGCCGCGTCCGTGGGGTCAGCCAC
>DATLOQ010000055.1:0-15083 GCA_035536235.1 Mycobacteriales bacterium | reverse complement strand
TCATGCTCAACGCGGTCAACCGGACGCTGGTGACGTTCTCGCGCGTCACCGGCACACTCGACGGACAGGTGAGGGCCTTCTTCGTGATGGTGGTCGCCGCGGCGGAGGTGGTCGTCGGGCTGGCCATCATCGTGACCATCTTCCGCACCCGGCACTCCTCCTCCGTCGACGACGCGAGCCTGCTGAAGTGGTAGGGCCGGTGAGCACGCTCGCTCTTCTCGAGCCGACGACCGCGACGGGGGTCCACGACCTCCTGTGGGTCCTCGTCGCCCTTCCGCTGGCCGGCGCGGCACTGCTGCTCCTAGGGGGGCGCCGAACCGATCCGTGGGGCCACCTCCTGGCGACCGGCGTCTCTGCCGCCACCTTCGTCCTGGCCGTCTCGAGCTTTCTGCGGCTGACCTCGCTGCCGGGGGAGGAGCGCGCCGTCGTGCGGCACCTCTACTCCTACGTCCCGGTCGGCCGCTTCGACGTCGACGTCGACCTGCTGCTCGACCCGCTGTCGGCGGTGTTCGTCCTGCTGATCTCAGGCGTGGGCACCCTCGTGCACGTCTACTCGATCGGCTACCTGGGTCACGACCCTGACCGGCGCCGGTTCTTCGCCTACCTCAACCTGTTCCTCGCGTCGATGCTGCTCCTGGTCCTCGCCGACAACTTCGTGGTGCTCTACGTGGGGTGGGAGCTGGTCGGCCTCTCTTCCTACCTGCTCATCTCCTTCTGGTCCTACAAGCCGGCTGCGGCAACCGCTGCGAAGAAGGCGTTCATCACCAACCGCGTTGGCGACGTCGGCCTGGGCATCGCGGTCATGCTGATGTTCGCGACATTCGGCTCCGTGGCGTTCGCCGACGTCTTCCCCGAAGTCGGCACGGCTACGACGGGCACGGTCACGGCGATCTGCCTGCTGCTCACCCTCGGCGCCGCCAGCAAGAGCGCCCAGGTCCCGCTGCACGTGTGGCTGCCGGACGCCATGGAGGGCCCGACCCCGGCCAGCGCCCTGATCCACGCGGCGACGATGGTGACGGCGGGGGTCTACCTGATCGCGCGGGCACATCCGCTCTTCGAGGCCTCGCCGGTCGCCCTCGACGTCGTAGCCTGGATCGGCGTCGTCACCATTCTCGTCGGCGGGGTCATCGCCTGCGTGCAGGACGACATCAAGAAGGTGCTCGCCTACTCCACGATCAGCCAGATCGGGTACATGTTCCTGGCGGTCGGCCTCGGCCCGGCCGGCTATGCCATCGGCATCTTCCACCTGCTGACCCACGGCTTCTTCAAGGCGCTGATGTTCCTGGGCGCCGGCTCGGTCATGCACGGCGTACACGACGAGACCGACATGCGCCGCATGGGTGCGCTTCGCATCGCGATGCCGGTGACGGCGGTGACGTTCGTGATCGGCTGGCTGGCGATCATCGGCGTACCGCCCTTCGCCGGCTTCTACTCCAAGGACCAGATCCTCGAGGTGGCCTTCGAGGAGGGTCGGTACGGCCTCTGGCTGCTCGCACTCCTCGGTGCCGGGATCACTGCGTTCTACATGTCGCGGCTCGTGTTTCTGACCTTCTTCGGCACCTCGCGCGTCGCGAAGGACGTGCACCCGCACGAGTCGCCGTCGTCGATGACGGCTCCCCTTGTGGTTCTCGCCGTTATGTCCCTGGCCGGCGGCGCCGCGCTCAACCTGACGAAGGACGGTCGGATCGCCGGCTTCCTGGAGCCGGTATTCGGCGCGGCCGAGGGCGAGCACCACGCGGCAGCGATCCCGGCGTGGGGGCTGACCCTCATCACCCTGGCGGTCGTCCTCTCCGGCGTCGGGCTGGCCTGGAGCCGCTACCTGGCCCGCCCGATCGCGGCCAGCGCGCCCGTCGACGTCGCCGCCCCGGTCACCTGGGCCCGGAAGAAGCTGTACTTCGACACCGTCTACGAGTCGGCGCTGATGCGCCCGGGTCAGTACCTCTCCCGGGCACTCGTCTTCGTCGACGGGCGGGGGATCGACGGAGCAGTCAACGGCCTGGCGGCACTCGTCGGCGGCACGTCCGGCCGGTTGCGCCGGGTGCAGACCGGCTTCGTCCGCTCCTACGCCCTCGGCATGCTCGGCGGGGCAGCGGTCTTGCTCGGCGCCCTGCTCCTCGTGAGGACCTGACGTGCCCACCGACATCCCCTGGATCACGGCGATCGGGCTCGTGCCGCTGCTCGGCGTGCTCGGCGTCGCCGTCGTACCTCGAGGTCAGGACGACCTGGCCAAGAAGGTCGCGCTGGGCTTCTCGCTGGTCTCCCTCGCGCTCACCGTGGGACTGATCGGCGACTTCGAGGTGGGCGAGGCAGGTTTTCAGCAGGTCGAGAGCCACCAGTGGATCGCCCAGCTGGGCATCAGCTACAAGGTCGGCGTCGACGGCATCAGCCTGGTCCTGGTGGCGCTCAGCACGTTCCTGGTCCCGATCGTCATCCTTGCGTCGTGGCATCAGGCCGACCGCGTGCGCAGCTATCTCGGCCTGATCCTCGCGCTCGAGACCGCGATGGTCGGCGTGTTCGCCGCGCTCGACCTCATCCTGTTCTACGTCTTCTTCGAGGCGATGCTGGTCCCGATGTACTTCCTCATCGGATCCTTCGGCGGGGACCGCCGGGTCTACGCTGCAGTGAAGTTCTTCCTCTACACCCTCTTCGCCGGTCTGCTCATGTTCGTGGCGATCCTGGGGCTCTACTTCCTCTCCCGCCAGCAGCTCGGCGCTGGCACCTTCGACTACGAGCAGCTGCTCACGCTGGACATCACCGACGGTGTGCAGAAAGCGATGTTCCTCGGCTTCTTCGTCGCCTTCGCCGTCAAGGTGCCGATCTTCCCCTTCCACACGTGGCTGCCCGACGCCCACACCGAAGCCCCCACTGCCGGGTCGGTGCTGCTCGCCGGCGTGCTGCTGAAGATGGGCACGTTCGGCCTGCTGCGCTACTCCCTGCCGCTGTTCCCCGACGCGGCGCGTGACTTCGCGCCCTACGTCATGGTCCTCGGCGTGATCGGCATCCTCTACGGCGCGCTGGTCGCCATGGTGCAGAAGGACATCAAGCGCCTGGTTGCCTACACCTCGATCGCCCACCTGGGCTTCATCGTGCTCGGGACCTTCGCCTTCACGACGCAGAGCCAGGTCGGCGGGGTGCTGTACATGGTCAACCACGGCATCTCGACCGGCGCCCTGTTCCTCATCATCGGGTTCCTCTACGACCGGCGGCACACCCGGCTCATCAGCGAGTACGGCGGCGTGGCCAAGACGATGCCGGTGCTCGCCGGCGCCTTCCTCATCGCCGGGCTGTCCAGCCTGGCTCTGCCTGGTCTGAACGGCTTCGTCAGCGAGTTCCTCGTCCTGGTGGGCACCTTCAGCCGCACCAAGACCCTCGGCGTCCTCGCCACGCTGGGCATCGTGCTGGCCGCGCTGTACGTGCTGATCGCCTACCAGCGGACCATGCAGGGCCCCATCACCGTCGAGGCCAACCGCCACCTCGTCGACCTGTCGCTGCGCGAGCGAGTGGTCATCGCGCCGATGATCGTGCTGATCATCGCATTGGGCGTCTACCCGAAGCCGGTGCTCGACATCATCACGCCGAGCGTCGAGTCAGTGCTCGAGCGGGTCGGCGAGACCGACCCCGTGCCGTCGGTCGAGGACGCTGGTTTCGAAGCCGGCTTCGAGCTGGGGAGCCAGAAGTGAGCGCGTACGCCGTACCAGCCGCCGTGCTCGCACAGGTGCGCGAGGACATCCCCGCCCCCGACATCTCCTACCGTTCCCTCGCGCCGGTGCTCGTCGTGGCCGGCGTGGCGCTGCTCGGCGTGCTGATCGAGGCCTTCGCCGACCGGGACGCGCGCCGCAGTCTTCAGGTGCCCGTGGCCCTGGCCGGACTGCTGGGCTCGCTGATCTTCCTCGTGCGGCTGTGGCCGACGACCCGGGGCACAGGGGAGATCGTCGCCGAAGGCGCGATAGCTCTCGATGGGCCCGCAGTGTTCCTGCAGGGCACGATCGTGCTGCTTGCGGCCGCGTCGATGCTGCTCCTCGGCGAGCGCGGCAGCCCGGGCGACCCCGACGCGTCCGTGGACCGCTCTCTGCCCAGCGAGGCGGTTCCGTTGGCGATGTTCGCCGTCGCCGGAATGATGCTGATGGCTTCGGCCTCGAACCTGCTCGTGATGTTCATCGCGCTCGAGGTGCTCTCGCTTCCGCTCTACCTGCTGTGCGGGCTGGCTCGGCGCAAGCGCGTGCTCAGCCAGGAGAGCGCGGCGAAGTACTTCCTGCTCGGCGCCTACTCCTCGGCGTTCTTCCTCTACGGCCTCGCCCTGCTGTACGGCTATGCCGGCTCGGTCAACCTCTCGGAGATCGCCGAGGCGAGTGGTCGGGTCGACACCAATCAGGCCTTCCTCTACTCAGGCCTGGCGATGCTCGCAGTCGGGCTGCTCTTCAAGGTCGGTGCGGTGCCGTTCCACTCCTGGACGCCCGACGTCTACCAAGGCGCTCCGACGCCGATCACTGCGCTCATGGCAGCCGGCACGAAGGTCGCGGCCTTCGGTGCGCTGCTCCGAGTGCTCTACGTCTCCTTCGGCCCGCTGCAGTGGGACTGGCGTCCGGCGATCTGGGTGGCGGCGATCTTGACGATGGTGGTCGGGGCTGTGGTCGCGGTCACGCAGACAGACGTGAAGCGCATGCTCGCCTACTCGTCGGTCGCCCACGCCGGATTCATCCTCACCGGGGTCGCGGCGGCCAACGTCGAAGGTCTGCGCGGCGTGATGTTCTACCTGGTGGCCTACGGGTTCACGGTGATCGGCAGCTTCGGCGTCGTGACGCTGGTTCGCGATCAGCACGGCGAGGCGACCCACCTCTCGCAGTGGCAGGGACTGGGCAAGCGCTCCCCGGTGGTGGCCGCCACCTTCGCCACCTTCCTCTTCGCGCTCGCCGGCATCCCGCTGACCAGCGGGTTCATCGCCAAGCTGACCGTGTTCGAGGCGGCCGTCGAGGGCCGTGCCACGGCGCTGGTGGTGGTGGGCGTGGTGACCAGCGCCGTCGCCGCGTTCTTCTACGCGCGCGTCGTCGTGCTGATGTTCTTCCAGGAGCCGGCGCCCGACGGGCCCGTGGTCGTCGTGCCGAGTGCCTTCACAGCGGCGGCGCTCGGGCTCTCCCTCGCGGTGACGGTGCTCCTCGGCCTCCTCCCGGGCCAGGTGCTGCGGCTCGCGGACGAAGCCTCGCTCTTCATCCGTTAGGTCGTGGTGGCAACGATGGCGAGCACGGTGCACGGGGTGGTCTTCGACGACCCGGAGCTCGAAGGCGCAGTGCGCCGTGGTCTCGACGCGGTGGAGACCCTGCTGCGCACGACCGTGACGAGCGACTACCCGCTCCTCACCGAGACCTCTCGCCATCTCGTCGATGCCGGTGGGAAGCGGTTTCGGCCTCTGCTCGCCATCCTGGCCAGCCAGCTCGGCGATCCGGCAGCGCCCGGCGTCGTGCCGTCCGCTGTGGTCGTCGAGCTCACCCACCTCGCCACGCTCTTCCACGACGACGTCATGGATGAGGCGACCATGCGGCGCGGGACGCGCAGCGCCAACGCTCGATGGGACAACACGGTCGCGATCCTGACCGGGGACTTCCTCTTCTCCAAGGCTTCCGACCTGTTGGCCGACCTGGGGCCGGAGGCAGTCCGGATCCAGGCCCGCACCTTCTCCCGGCTGGTGGAGGGCCAGATCCGCGAGACCGTGGGCGCGCGGGAGGGCGAGGACCCGGTCGAGCACTATCTCAAGGTGCTCGTCGACAAGACCGGCTCGCTCATCGCGACTTCCGGACGCCTCGGCGCGATGCTCGCCGGCGCTGACGCCGCCGTCGTCGACGCGCTGACCTCGTACGGCGAGGCGATCGGCATCGCCTTCCAGCTCTCCGACGACCTGCTCGACGTGGCGAGCGAGACGGGCGACTCCGGGAAGACGCCAGGCACGGACCTGCGGGAGGGCGTCCGCACCCTGCCGGTGCTCTATGCCCTCCGGGACGCCCCCGACGACCGGCTCGCTGAGCTCCTGTCGGGCGACCTCACCGACAACGCCAGCCACGCCGAGGCGCTCGCCCTGCTGCGCGTGCATCCCGCGATGGAGGCTGCCCGAGCCACCCTCGTGGCGTACGCCGACGGGGCCAAGGCCGTGATCTCACAGCTCCCTGCCGGCCCGCCGCGAGCCGCCCTCGAGGCCCTTGCCGACTTCGTCGTCGTACGCACTGGCTGAGCCGACACGTCGTGAGGGACCTGGATTCTGCGAGGGCACTCCGCCCCCGTTAGGATGCCTCGACGCACCCGCCGCGACGCCCAATCAGGGGAGCGATGAGCAACGACTACTTCGCCGACTACGTCACGGTCGGCTCGGTCATCCTGGCCGGTGTGGCGTTCGTCGTCGTCGCGTTCACGGCGGCTCGGCTGGTCCGGCCCACCCGGCCGCGACGGGAGAAGTACCTCACCTACGAGTGCGGCATCGACCCGGTCGGCATCGGCTGGTCGCAGACGCAGATCCGCTACTACGTCTTCGCCTTCCTCTTCGTCATCTTCGACATCGAGTCGGTGTTCCTCTTCCCCTTCGCCACGGTGCTCCGCACCTTCGACGAGGCCGGTGACGGGCTTGCGGTGTTCGTCGAGATGGTGATCTTCATCCTGCTGCTCGCAGTCGGTCTGCTCTACGCATGGAAGAAGAAGGTCCTCGAATGGGTCTGAGCGACAAGGTCGAGGTCCCGCCCCCGATCCGCTTCGTGCTCAACTGGGGTCGCAAGTACTCCCTCTGGGTGTTCAACTTCGGCCTCGCCTGCTGCGCGATCGAGTTCATCGCCACGTCGATGGCCGAGCACGACTTCATCCGGATGGGGGTCATCCCCTTCGCGCACGGCCCTCGCCAGGCCGACTTGATGGTGGTCAGCGGCACGCTCACAGACAAGATGGCCCCGGCCGTCAAGCGGCTCTACGAGCAGATGCCGGAGCCCAAGTACGTCATCTCCTTCGGCTCCTGTGCCAACTGCGGCGGCCCCTACTGGGACTCCTACTCCGTGGCCAAGGGAGTCGACCAGATCATCCCGGTCGACGTCTACGTGCCGGGCTGCCCGCCGCGGCCCGAGGCGCTGCTGCAGGGCATCATCAAGCTGCAGACCAAGATCCAGAACGAGTCACTCAAGCAGCGCTACACCGCAGAGCCGCTCACGGTGGAAGCCGGATGACCCCGGAGGAGATCAGCCAGCGACTGACGGCCGAGCTCGGGGACGACGTGACGTCGACCGAGTCGTCGTACGGCGTCGCCACGGTCACCGTGTCGGCCGCCCGCTACGCCGACGCAGCCCGCTTCGCCAAGACCACCAGAGGGCTCGACTTCACCTTCTTCGACTTCCTCACGGCGGTCGACGAGGGCGAGCAGGGCTACGGCATCGTGACCCACCTCTACTCGCCGATTCACAAGCACCACCTCCAGCTGCGCACCGTGGTGCCCAACGACGCGCCCACCGTGCCGACGATGACCGGGGTCTTCCGCGGTGCCAACTGGCATGAGCGTGAGACGTGGGAGATGTTCGGTGTCGTCTTCGACGGCCACCCCAACCTCGTCAAGCTGCTGCTTCCGGACGAGTTCGAGGGTCATCCGCTGCGCAAGGAGTTCCTGCTGATGAGCCGCGAGGTCAAGCCCTGGCCCGGGGCGAAGGAGCCAGGCGAGTGAGCGACATCCTCGACTCGTTCGCCTTCGAGCTCACCCTTCGGATCGTCTGCGTGCTGCTCGTCTTCCTCACCGTTCCGCTCGTCGTGGGTCAGATGGAGCACAAGGCGATGGCGCACATGCAGTCGCGACTCGGACCGATGTACGCCGGCGGATTCCATGGCTGGGCCCAGCTGGTCGCCGACGGGATCAAGTTCCTCCAGAAGGAAGACGTCGTCCCGACCAACGCGGACAAGTGGGTCTTCAAGCTGGCGCCCGCCGTGTCGCTGCTGCCTTACATGTTCGTCCTCGTCGTCATCCCCGTCGGGCCGGACCTGGTCTCCCAGGACCTCGACATCGGCCTCTTCTATGCGCTCGCCGTCAGCTCGATCGGCGTCATCGGCATGCTCATGGCGGCCTGGTCCAGCGCCAACAAGTTCTCCTTGCTCGGCGGCATTCGCGGCGCAGCGCAGCTGATCGCCTACGAGCTGCCGCTCGTGCTGTGCGCGGCGTCAGCCGTGATGCTGGCCGGCACGCTGTCGCTCACGGGCATCATCACCGAGTGGGAGTGGTGGTGGCTGCCGGTCCAGGCGGTCGGTCTCTTCATCTTCTTCGTCGCGTCGCTGGCTGAGCTCAACCGGCCGCCGTTCGACATGCCGATCGCCGACTCCGAGATCATCTTCGGGCACATGACCGAGTACACCGGTCTGCGTTTCGCCCTGTTCCTGCTGGCTGAGTACGCCGGCATCGTCGTGCAGGCCGGGCTCATCACCGCAGTCTTCCTAGGTGGGTGGCGCGGGCCCTTCTGGGACGCCGTGCAGATCGGCGACGTCTATCCGCTCGCCATCGGCTACACCCTGGCCAAGGTGCTGGCGATCTCGTTCGTCGTCATCTGGCTCCGGGCGACCTACCCCCGACTGCGTGAGGACCAGCTGCAGAAGTTCTGCTGGAAGGGCCTGATCCCGCTGTCCCTGCTGCAGGTCCTGGTCACCGGCTTCGTCGTGGTGGTGAAGTAATGCCCGGCGGCACCGGACTGCTGAAGGGCCTCTCGGTCACGCTCGGCACGATGATGCGGCGCTCGGTCACCAAGCAGTATCCCGACGTCAAGCCTGAGCTCGCTCCCCGCACTCGCGGCGTCATCGCGCTGTTCGAGGAGAACTGCACCGTCTGCATGCTGTGCAGCCGGGAGTGTCCCGACTGGTGCATCTACATCGACTCCCACAAGGAGACGGTCGCACCCAAGGAGCCGGGGGCTCGAGCGCGCACCCGCAATCTGCTCGACCGCTTCGCCATCGACTTCTCGCTGTGCATGTACTGCGGCATCTGCATCGAGGTCTGCCCCTTCGACGCGTTGTTCTGGTCTCCGGAGTTCGAGTACTCCGAGTACGACGTCCGCGAGCTCACGCATGAGATGGACCGGCTGCGCGAGTGGATGTACACCGTCCCGCCGCCGCCCGCCCTCGACCCGGACGGCGAGGACCCGGCCGAGGTGGTGGCCGCGTCCAAGGCGGAGCCCATCCTCGTCGAGGCCCCGGCGCTTCTCGGCGGAGAAATCGCCTCCGCTGGCGCTCCGGCCATTTCTCCGCCGAGTGCGCCAGCGGCTGTCGCCGCGGCGCAGGAGCCTGCTTCTCCCGGCGTGTCAGATACGCCGGCGGGGCCAGCCGGCGGGGGAGCCAAGCGTGAGCATGCCGAGATTGCCAAGGAGGACGTCGGCATCGACCAGGCGGTCTTCGACGCGTCGCTAGCGGCCGGTGACCCGGAGCGGGTGGCCCGCGCCAAGGGCAAGTCGGCGTGGATGAAGGTCTGGAAGAAGGAGAACCTCCTCCACGACGAGGCCCCGCCGCCCGCTCCCCCCGCCGAAGCACCTGCTACTGAGGCGCCGGCTGTCGAAGCGCCGCCCGCTACGGCACCGGCCGTCGACGCGCCGCCTCCTGAGGCGCCGGCTCCTGAGGCGCCGGCTGGCGAGACACCGGCAGCGGAGCACGTCGACGTCGGCGAGCCGCAGATCGACCAAGCCACCTACGACGAGGCCATCGCGGCGGGTCTGCCGGACCGCGTGGCCCGGGCGAAGGCCAAGTCGGCCTGGGTGAAGAAGGCTCGGAAGGGACAGGCATGACTCTCGCGCAGGCCGCGCCCGGCTACGCCGACGTCACCGCCCAGGAGGTCATCTTCCTCCTCCTCGGGCTCGTCGCCGTGGCGAGCGCTGTGCTGGTCGTCACCACGAAGAACGTCGTGCACGCCGCGCTGTGGCTGGTCGTGACGCTGGCCGCCGTAGCGGGCAGCTACCTCATGCTCACGGCAGAGTTCCTCGCCTGGGTGCAGGTGCTCATCTACATCGGCTCAGTCGTGGTCCTGCTGCTCTTCGGCATCATGCTCACGAAGGCCCCCATCGGCGGGACAGCCGGTCTGGACGGGGAGAACCGCGTGGCGGCGGGCATCGTGGCGACCGCGCTCGGCGGCACCTTGGCCACGCTGATGATCGACGCCTTCCGCCACGCCTACATCGACCTCGACGACTTCACCGCCTCTGGCGCGGAGGAGACCGGATCCGCGATCTTCCAGCACTACGTGCTGCCGTTCGAGGTCGTCTCGGTCCTCCTCCTCGCGGCGCTCATCGGCTCGATCGTGCTCTCCCGCAACGACGAGGGAGGTCGCTGACGTGCACCTCGTCTACCCCACGGTCCTCGCGGCACTGCTCTTCGCCATCGGCGTCTACGGCGTGCTGGCTCGCCGTAACGCCGTACTCGTCCTGATGTCGATCGAGATCATGCTCAACGCGGTCAACATCAACCTCATCGCCTTCAACGCGTGGCTCCAGGACACCCTGCTGGCCGGTCAGATCTTCGGGCTGTTCGTCATCGCGGTCGCGGCGGCCGAAGTCGGGGTGGGCCTGGCCATCGTGCTGCTGATCTATCGCACCAACGAGACCGTCGACATCGACTCGCTCACCGAGCTGGGCGACGCCCAGGGCGCGCAGCGCGATGCGCAGCTCGCACAGCGCGGCGTCGACCGCTCGGCCGCCGGAGCAGGAGCGGAGGCTCAGGTCCGGTGATCGAGACTTCGCTGAGCACCGTCCTCGCCGCGGAGGAGGTGTCCACCCCGTTCCAGCTCGCGGGCACGACGTGGCCCGACTTCGCCTGGCTGATCCCGGTGTTCCCCTTCGTCGCCTTCTTCGTCATCTTGTTCTTCGGCAAGCGCATGCGGACCTCAGGCACGGTCGTCGGCATCGTGGCCATCGCGGCGTCGCTCGTGGTGTCCCTCGGGGTCTTCTCCCAGGCCTACCTCCACCCGGGCTTCGTCGAGGAGAAGAAGGTCATCCTCACGCCGTTCGGCGACGGCCGCCTGACACTGGGCATGAAGGTCGACGGGCTCGCCGCGCTGATGTTCGTCATCGTCTGCCTGGTCTCCCTGCTCGTGCAGGTCTACTCCACGTCGTACATGGACGGCGACAGCCGCTACACGTTCTTCTTCGCCATGCTGAGCCTGTTCACCACCGGCATGCTCATCGTGACCATCGCCGACAACCTCATGCTCATGCTCGTGGGCTGGGAGATCATGGGGGTCTGCTCCTACTTCCTGATCGGGCACTTCTGGGAGGAGACCCCCAACTCCAACGCCGCGATCAAGGCATTCCTGACCACCCGGGTCGGCGATGTCGGGTTCATGATCGGCATCTTCATCCTGTTCTGGGGTGCCCAGAGCTTCGAGTTCTCGACGATCATCGAGCGGGCCGAGTCGGGCGAGATGCCTCGCAACCTCGTCGTCGCCGGCACCGTGGCGATCTTCTTCGGCGCAGTGGGCAAGAGCGCGCAATTCCCGCTGCACACCTGGCTGCCGGACGCCATGGCCGGCCCGACGCCCGTCTCGGCGCTCATCCACGCGGCGACGATGGTGGCATCAGGCATCTACATGGTGGCGCGGCTCTACCCTGTCTTCGAGCTCTCGGGCCCGGCGCTCAACCTCATCGGCGTCCTGGCCGCGATCACGATGACGATGGCCGCGCTCATCGCGCTCGTGCAGGACGACATCAAGAAGGTGCTGGCCTACTCCACCGTCAGCCAGCTCGCCTATATGACCGCGGGCCTGGCCGTCGGCGGATACACCGCCGGGTTCTTCCACTTGCTCACCCATGCCGCCTTCAAGGGGCTGCTCTTCCTCGGCGCGGGGTCCGTCATCCACGCGGTGCACTCCAACAACATGAGCGAGATGGGCGGGCTGCGGCGCTACCTCCCCCGGACCCACGCCACCTACCTCGTGGGGTGTATTGCGCTAGCCGGCATCCCCCCGCTCGCCGGGTTCTGGAGCAAGGACGAGGTCATCCTCGACGCTTACTGGGCGGCCGGCTTCGGTCATCCCCACGAAGACGTCGCCACGTCGCCGATCGTCGGCAAGATGGTCTTCGCCTCAGCTGTCGTCACCGCCGTGCTGACCGCCTTCTACGTGACCCGGATGTACTGCCTGACCTGGCTGGGCACCTACCGCGGCAAGGGCACCCCGCACGAGTCCTCCGCAGCGATGACCGTCCCGCTGATGGTGCTCACCGTGCCGGCCGCCGTCCTCGGCTTCTGGGGCTCGCCGCTCTGGCCCGACGCCCACAACATCAAGCGGGTGGTGGCCTTCGCCGGGCAGCCCTACCACGCACCTGAGCTGCTGCCGATCGTGGCCGGCACCTCGGTAGCCCTCGCCGTCCTCGGCGTGGTGGTCGGCTTCGCGATCTACGGCAAGGGACTGCCGCGCCGGGACCCCACGCTGCACATGGGCTTGGTGACCAAGACCCTTCAGCGCAAGTTCTTTCTCGACGACCTCTACCTGCACGCCATCGTGCGGCCCACCCGCAGCACGATCGCCGCAGGGTCCTACTGGCTCAACCAGCACGTCTTCGACGCCCCGCCCAACCTGGCCGGCAAGGGCGCGGTTCTCGCCGGTCGGGCTGCCTACGCCGTCGACCGCAACGTCATCGACGGCACGGTCAACGGGTCGGGGCGTACGGCGTCCTTCACCGGCAGGGCCCTGGCCCTGGTGCAGAACGGCAACGTCCAGGCTTACGCCACCGGCATGTTCGTCGGCGTGCTGGCCCTCGCCGTCGCCTTCGCAGCCCGATGAACCGGCTAGACCAAGAGAGGGACCGCCGAGATGGATGAGTTCTGGCACGACTGGGCGCTGACGCTGTCGGTGCTCGTGCCGCTGCTGGGCGCTGTGGTCATCGCCGTGACACCCGCGGTGCAGGAGCGTGCCGTCAAGGGTCTAGCGGTCGGGTTCTCGCTGGCCACCTTCCTCGTCACCCTGGGTCTGCTCGTCGGCTACGACTATGACTTCGCGACGACCAGCAGCGCATACCAGTTCGAAGTCGACTACCAGTGGATCGACGCGATCAACTCTCGCTACCACGTGGGCATCGACGGCATCTCGCTGCCCCTCATCGTGCTGAGCGCCCTGCTGACCTTCCTGTGCGCGATCTACTCCTTGAAGACGATCCCCAACCCGGGCAAGCCCAAGGCCCTGCTCAGCCTGATGATGCTGCTCGAGGTCGGCATGATCGGAGCCTTCATCTCGCTCGACCTGCTGCTCTTCTTCATCTTCTTCGAAGTCGTCCTCGTGCCGATGTTCTTCATGATCGCGATCTGGGGCGGTCCGAACCGGTCCTATGCGAGCATCAAGTTCTTCCTCTACACCCTCTTCGGGTCGGCGTTCCTCCTGCTGTCGTTCCTGGCGCTGTACTTCAAGGCGCCGGACGGCCAGGAGACCTTCGACATGGTGAAGCTCGCCGAGCTGGGCGGGGCGGGCGCCTTTGCCGGCGACTTCGGCCTGATCTGCTTCGCCGGGCTCTTCCTCGGCTTCGCGGTAAAGGTGCCGATGTGGCCGCTGCACACCTGGCTGCCGGACGCGCACACCGAAGCCCCCACCATCGGGTCAGTGCTGCTGGCCGGCATCCTGCTGAAGTTCGGCACCTACGGCTTCGTCCGGATCGGCATCCCCATCCTGCCCGAGGCGGCGATGGACTACGCGCCCTGGATCGGCGTGCTGGCCGTCATCGCGATCATCTACGGCTCCCTGTGCTGCCTTGCGCAGAAGGAGATGAAGCGGATGATCGCCTTCTCCTCGGTCGGTCACATGGGGTTCGTGATGCTCGGCATCGCCACCATGACGCCCACCGGGATCAACGCGGCGCTCTTCGGCAACATCAGCCACGGCGTGGTCACGGGGATGCTCTTCTTCATCGTCGGCTCGATCAAAGACCGCTACCACACCGGGGAGATCGCCGAGATCGGCGGCGGCATGATGGTCAAGACGCCGTACCTCGCGTCCCTGCTGACCTTCACCGCCATCGCCTCCCTCGGACTTCCGGGCCTCGCGGGCTTCTGGGGTGAGGTGTTCTCACTCCTCGCCGCCTTCGAGCCGGCTGACGGGCTCAACGTCACGCTGTTCCGCACCCTGATGGTCTTCGGTGCCATCGGGACCGTGCTGACGGCCGGCTACTTCCTGTGGCTGCTCCAGCGGGTCAACCTCGGCGTGGTGCCGGACCGGTGGAAGTCAGAGCGATTCTCCGACGTGATGGGCCTCGAGCTCGCGGCCTGGTCACCACTGCTCGTGCTGATCCTCGCGCTGGGCATCTATCCGAAGTTCATCTTCGGCATCACTGACGGGGCCGTGCAGAACCTCATGGCCTCGATCGGCGTCGGGTAGTCGAGATGTTGCAAACCATCGACTATCACGCTCTCGCGCCGGAGATCGTGCTCGGGCTCACCGCAATCCTGGTGCTGATCGTCGACCTCTTCCTGCCCGAGGATCGCCGGTGGCTGGCGATGCCGCTGGCATTCGTCGGTGTGCTCGCGTCGTTGGCGGCCGTGTTCACGTTGACCGGCGCAGACCGGAGCACGTTCTGCGTGGACGGCGAAGGCTGCTCGTTCGTCGTCGACAACTTCGCCGTGCTGTTCAAGGTCATCTTCCTCGGCGCCGCCCTGGTCGTGCTGCTTCTGTCGCTCAACTACTTCCGTGAGGGTCGCTACTACCAGGGCGAGTACTACTTCCTGCTGCTGTGCTCCTTCTTCGGCATGCTGCTGATCGCCTCCAGTCGTGACTTGATCATGTTGTTCATCTCCCTCGAGCTCGTCTCGGTGCCCGGCTTCGTCATCGCCGGATTCCGCAAGACTGACAGCAGGTCGGCGGAGTCCGCGATCAAGTTCTTCCTCATCGGCGTGCTGGCTACCGCGGTCATGCTCTTCGGGATGAGCCTCGTCTACGGGCTCACCGGCTCGATCCAGCTCACCGTCATCGGGGAGTCCTTCGGCGCAGCGGGGCGCACCCCGGCCGGCGCGGCGGCAGTGGGGCTGGTCATCGTCGGCTTCGCCTTCAAGGTCTCGGCCGCGCCGTTTCACTTCTGGGCGCCGGACACCTACCAAGGCGCGCCGGTGCCGGTGGCGGCGTT
>DATLOQ010000054.1:0-4522 GCA_035536235.1 Mycobacteriales bacterium | reverse complement strand
GAGCCAGTAGCTCCATCCTCCGTCGAGGGCGAGCTTCCCCAGCAGGAGCGCGCCCACTACGCCGAGCTGTGCGTGGGCAAGGTTGAGGAAGCCGGCGGTCTTGTACACCAGGACGAGCCCGACACCCAGCAGCGCGTACGTAAGACCGGTGAGCAGACCCGCGATGAGGGTGGGCGTCATGGGCGGGCCGGTCCGCCGAAGAAGACGGTCCGGGCGAGACCCGGCCGGCGCAGAAGCGCACTGGCGGCGCCGTCGAACTGGACTACGGCCCGGTCGAGGAAGATGGCGCGAGCGCACACCGAGGCAGCGAGGCGCACGCTCTGCTCGACGAGCAGCACGGGCAGGCCGCCGGAGTTCAGCAACCCGACCTGCGCGATCAGTCGTTCGAGAGCGGCGGGCGCCAGTCCGAGCGACAACTCATCGATGAGCAGCAGACGAGGCTGGGCCACGACTGCCCTGGCTAGTGCGAGCTGTTGGCGTTCGCCACCGGACAACAGCCGCGCCGGCTGCGCGAGACGGTCGACCAGGACAGGAAACAGGGAGAGAGCGCGGGCGCGGCCCTCGTCGAGCTGCCGTTTTCCGGCCAGGAGGCGCCCGTACAGGTCGAGGTTCTGCGAGACGGTCAGGTCGGCGAACACGCCACGGCCGCCACGCACAAGGACCACGCCGCGCCGGGCCCGCTCCTCGGCGCTCCGCGCCGTGACGTCGTCGCCGAACAGCTCGACCCGGCCGCCAGTGGGGCGCTCTAGTCCTGCCACAAGTCGCAGCAGCGTGGACTTCCCCGCGCCGTTCGTCCCGAGCAGCGCCACCGCTTCCGAGCTGTGCATTTCGAAGGACACGCCCTCGATCACCGGCGTCGAGCCGTAGGAGTACGTGACAGCGTCCAGTCGGAGGGCAGGCGCGCCTTCGTCGAACACTGCCGTCATCAGCCCCCCTCCCGCCGGTAGCGCCCTGCTCGTTATCGTGTCAGCACCATGATCACGGCTCGGGTCCCCGGAAGCCTCCACCCTTCGGACGATGCTTTCGACTTCGGTCGCAAGGCATCGTCCATCTCATGCTTACTTCTCAGATGACTGCGGTCACCGCAGTGGTGGTCAACCTCGACGAACACGGCCTGGACGACGACGCCGCGGTTGCCGCTGCCCGCGCCGTCGTCACTGAGGCAGCGACCTCCTTGGTGGTGGCCTGTGCCGGCTCCCTGGCCGAGGCGCCGGACTCGCTGCTGGCAGCGACGTTCTCGCGTCCAACAGATGCTCTGGGGTTCGCGCTGGGTCTACGTCGTGACGTTGGCGAGGCATCCGGGGCGGTGCCGCCGAGCATCGCCCTGAGCACCGGTGAGCAGGGTGCCAGCGTGCTGACCCACAGCCCGGAGCGCAGTGCGGCTCGGATCGCGTCGCTCGCCCAGCCCGGGCAGGTGCTGGTGTCCCGCAGCACGGGCGACCTGCTGCGGGCCCGGCTTCCCGAGGGGTCCCGCCTTCGGGACCTCGGGCCGTGGCGGCCCCGCGACCTGGGCCGACCTGAGCACGTGTTCGAGGTCTTGGGCAGCGAGGAGGCCGAAGACCCGGTCCTGCTTCGCGGGCTCGACGTCGTACCCCACAACCTGCCGGTGCAGCCCACGAGCTTCGTCGGCCGCGAGTCGCAGATGGCTGAGGTCGCACGGCTGCTGGCGAGTGGACGAGTCCTGACGCTGAGTGGTCCCGGCGGATGCGGGAAGTCACGCCTGGCCCTGCAGGTGGCCGCGCACGACGTCGAGGCTCATCCCGACGGCGTGTGGGTCGCCGACTTGGCGCCTATCGCTGATCCGACGTTCGTTCCGTCGGCGGTGGCCGACGCGCTCGGAGTCGGAGCAGTGCCCTTCAAGACGCTGGAGCAGGCCGTCATCGACCACCTCGGGCCCTTGGACGCCCTGCTGGTCCTAGACAACTGCGAGCACCTCGTGGACGCCGCACGTCAGATCGTGGAGAACCTCCTCCGCGGATGCCCGCGGCTCGTCGTCATCACGACCAGCCGCGAGCCGCTGGGGTGCGACGGGGAGGTCACCTGGCGGGTGCCGTCGCTGTCATTTCCCCGTGAGGACGACCGCGAGGAGGCCGAGTCCGTTCGGCTGTTCGTCGACCGCGCGTCAGCGGTACGGCCGACCTTCCGCCTCGACGAGTCGAACGCCACCGTGGTGTCGGAGATCTGCCGCCGCCTCGACGGCATCCCGCTTGCCATCGAGCTCGCGGCTGCCCGCGCTCGCGCACTCACCCCTGCTCAGATCGCCGGCCAGCTCGCCGACCGGTTCGCGTTGCTGACCGGCGGCCGCAAGACCAGCCTCCCGCGACACCGCACGCTGGAGGCTTCCGTCGACTGGAGCTACGCGCTGCTGGCCAATTCGGAGCGAGTGCTGCTGCGGCGACTCGGGGTGTTCACCGGCGGGTTCGACCTTGCAGCGGCCGAAGGAGTGTGCCCAGGTGAGGGACTCGAGGCCTGGACGATCCTAGATGCCCTGACCGGGCTGGTCGATCGATCCCTGGTCCAGCTCGATGACAGCGGGCACGGGCGGTACCGCGTGTTCGAGACGATCCGGCAGTACGCAGTGCGCAAGCTCATCGAGGCCGGCGAGATCGCCGACCTGCGCGATCGGCACCTTTTGTACTATCAGGGAGTTGCCGTTGCAGCCGAGCCCGAGCTTGTCGGTCCCGGGATGCTGAAGGTGCTTGCGAAGCTCGAGACCGAAATCGACAACCTGCGGGCCGCCTACGACTGGGCGATGCAGTCGGGCCGATCCGTCGATGCCTGGCAGCTGGCGAGCGCGCTGTGGCTCTTCTGGCAACGACACCGCGCCGACGAGGGGGCCCGGCGGCTTGCTGCCGCGCTCGAGCCTCCGGGCGGTGATCCGCTGGAGCGGGCCAAAGCGCTGATGGCCCTCGCCGACCTCGTCTACTGGGGAGGCGACGTCGCGCGTGGTCGCCAGCTGGCCGACGAGATCATGGCGTTGGCGACGTCGGTCGGGGACCCGCGCATGCTCGGCCGAGGGACCAATGGCATCGCTTTCGCGGGCATGTATCTCGGTGATCCGGACGCCGTGGCCAACTTCGGCCGGGCGCTGGAGCTGCACCGCGCGGTAGGTGACGACTACTTCGTCATCGACTCGCTCAGCGGTCTGGCTTATGCCGGTTGGTTGACCGGCGATGCGGCGCTCGTCCGTTCCTCGGCCGCAGAGGCGATGCTCGTGAGCCGTCGAACGGCCAATCCGGGGCTCGTCAGCCGGGCCCTGTTTCAGGCGTCGGTCGCCGCCTGGATGGAGGGTGAGCTCGACGAGATGGCGACCGCTCTGGACCAGCAGATTCCGCTGACTGACCAGCTGCGCGATGAGGTGTACGGCCCGGTGGCGAACGGCTTCCGAGCCTGGTTGTTGGCGATCCGCGGTGAGCCGATGCGGGGACTCGAGCTCGCTGAGTCGGTCTCCGCCCGGTCAACAGCGGTGAACAGCGTTCTCGGCATAGGCATAGGGCTGTGGGCCAGAGCGGTGATCGAGCACGATCTCGCGCTCGACTCCGCCGTCGGGACCCTGATGGAGGCGCAGGCGACGAACGCTGTCGTCGGCTTTCCACATCTGGCCGCTGAGTGCTCCGCCCGGCTCGCGGCCACCGCGGCCGTGTGCGGCGACGAGGCCGGCGCACGGGAGCACGTCGCTGCCCTCGAGCAGCTCGCGGCGAGTCCGCACGGTCATGCGTGCCGACCCTGGACGCACCTCGCGACAGCCGAAGTAGCCCTGGTCAAGCAGGACACAACGTTGGCCACCTCCGCCATCCACGAGGCTCTGTCGATCTGGACCGCCGCGGGCAACCGACTCGGCGTCGTGACGGCACTCGAGCTCCTGGTGCACCTCGACGCCCGCACTGGTCGGCACGTGGAGGCGGCTCGACTGCTTGGCGCGACCGCTGCTGAGCGGGCCCGCCTGAGGTGGCCGCTTCCGCGCATCGCCCAAGCCAAGCGCGAGGCGGACCGCACCAGCCTCGATGTAGCCCTGGGCACCGCGGGGCTGGCCGCTGCTCTGGCCGAGGGGTCGGCGATGGACCTGAAGGAGGCGACCGCCTATGCGCGGCGGGGCCGGGGCGCCCGTCGGAAGGCCGCTTCGGGGTGGTCGAGTCTCACCGCCACCGAAGTCGACGTGGCGCGACTGGTCGCGGAGGGACTCAAGAACGCTGAGATCGCCGCGCGCCTGTTCGTCTCGCCTGTCACCGTCAAGACCCACGTCGCCCACGCTTTCACCAAGCTCGGGGTCCGAAACCGGGCCGAGCTGGCCGCCTTCGCCCACCGCGAGGACTCCCCCGACCGCGCCTGACGTTCGCCCCTCGGTCGGGCAATCTCCACCTTTGTGCCGATGTTCGCCCCTCGCATCGTGCCTAGCGTGGCCTGTGTCATCAAAGACCAGGACCCACGAGCAAAGGACACGAACATGACGATCACTGCTACCCCACCCACCGCCTCCGGATCGCACCCGGGACCGAGGCTTGTCGCCGCTGTCACATCGTCC